>CACZCT010000142.1 GCA_902779745.1 uncultured Prevotellaceae bacterium | reverse complement strand
GTTCGTATGCTTTGCGGCATTCAGTTATACGGCTATCCAAGCTCAGTCAATGACAGACGAGCAAGTTATGCGTTTTGTCATGAAAGAACGTGAAGCCGGCACCTCTCAGAGTCAGATTGTAACCAAACTCATGCAAAATGGTGTCAACATCCAACAAATTCGCAGAATCAGAGACAAATATAACCGTCAGATTCAGAAGAGCGGTTTAGGGATGGCGGCAGACAAGGCTGTCAACGACGCCAGCAAACGGATGCGGGAGAACAATGGCGAAGAAAAGAGCAAGAGTATCGTCTACTCAGATGCATCCTCAAAAATCGAGAATGGTGCAGGCTATCGTCACACCTATGATGAGAATGACGATGACTACCTCATGATGCAGCAGGAGTTGGGGAGCATTCTCCCCACAGACACCGCAGAACTTGTCAAGCAACTGATGGAGGAGCGTAACAAAAACAAGAAGAAAGTCTTCGGACGAGACGTTTTCAACCGCAAGGACCTGACTTTTGAGCCCAATATGAACATTGCCACTCCCCAAAAACTTTCACAGAGACCGTTTCACCTGATGGCGAGGTGACGATCGAGGGCTATGGGCCTGTTCAACTCAGTGGACTGACCGTTGCCCAGGCCAACGCTCGTATTCGCTCTACCCTTGGCGCCCGCTACAGCAGTTCAAAGATCAAGTTGACCGTTGGTCAGACCAAAACCATCATGGTCAACGTGATGGGTGAGGTGAAAGCCCCTGGCACCTATACCCTCTCCGCCTTCGCCTCCGTCTTCCACGCCTTGTATATGGCCGGAGGAACCAACGACTTAGGAACGCTGCGTAATATCAAGGTATTCCGCAATAACAAGTTAGTGACTACCGTCGACATCTACGACTATATGCTCAATGGCAAGTTGACTGGCAACGTCCGACTGGTAGACAACGATGTCATCATCGTGGGTCCCTATGACTGTCTGGTCAATATCACAGGTAAGATCAAGCGGCCGATGTACTATGAGATGAAGAAAAACGAGAGTATCGCCTCGTTGCTCAAATACTCAGGAAGTTTCACTGGCGATGCCTACACCAAGGCCGTTCGCGTGTTCCGTAAGACGGGACGCGAATATTGTCAGCGTCGACTCTATCCTCCCCCGCTATACCAATACCGTAGAGGTCAAAGGAGCCGTCTTCCGTCCTGGTATGTATCAGCTCGACCAGAACATCAACAGCGTTGGTACCTTACTACAGCGCGCTGAAGGAGTGAAGGAAGATGCCTTCACCGTTCATGCTGTCATGCACCGTATGAAGCCCGACCGTACCCTCGAGGTCATTCCCGTTGACGTAGAAGGCATCCTCAACGGTACTGTCGCCGACATTCCTTTGAAGGAGAACGACGTGCTATTCGTTCCCACAAAAGCCGAGATGCAGGTAGAACGTACCATCACCATCCACGGCGAGGTTAACTACCCTGGTGTTTACAAATATGCAGACAATGAGACCTTGGAAGACTTCGTCCTCCAGGCCGGAGGTCTGAAAGAAACAGCCTCAACCGTAAAAGTCGATGTGGCTCGCCGCATCAGCAATCCTGCCGCCGTCAGAACCGACAGTGTGATTGCCCGCACCTATAGTTTCTCCCTAAAAGACGGGTTCATCATCGACGGCACATCAGGATTCACGCTGATGCCCTTCGACGAGGTTTATGTCCGCAAGAGTCCTGGCTACTACACCCAGCAGAACATCAAGGTAGAAGGACAGGTGATGTTTGCCGGCACCTATACCCTCTCTCAAAAGAACGAACGACTCAGCGACGCCATTAAGAAAGCAGGTGGTGTCACCGACCTCGCTTACGTTAAGGGAGCCCGATTGGAGCGCACTATCACCCCCGATGAGCGTCTTCGTATGCAAACCGTCTTGAAAATGGCACAGGCACAAAGTGGCGAAAAAGACTCACTCAATATCAATAAGCTCAATCTTGGCGACACCTACTACGTGGGTATTGAACTCGACAAGGCCATGAAGAATCCTGGCGGCGACGATGAC
>CACZCT010000141.1 GCA_902779745.1 uncultured Prevotellaceae bacterium | reverse complement strand
TCGTCGTTTAATCCCGACCTGCTCTATCAATGTTTCGATGTGGCTTCTACGGAGTTCCGTGCTCAGTACAACCATCGACTGTATGACCTCGGTGGCGAGGATATGAAGATGCGCAGTTTGTCGGTATGGACTCCGAATGTGAACATCTTCCGTGACCCACGATGGGGCAGGGGACAGGAGACCTATGGAGAAGATCCTTATCTGACTTCTATCATGGGTGATGCCGTGGTACGTGGTTTGCAGGGTCCTGAGACTTCGAAGTATCGCAAATTGTGGGCTTGTGCCAAGCACTACGCGGTACATAGCGGTCCGGAATATACTCGCCATTCGGCAAACCTGACGGATGTGCCGGTCCGTGATTTCTGGGAAACGTATATGCCTGCCTTTAAGTATCTGGTTACCAAGAGTAATGTACGTGAGGTGATGTGTGCCTATCAGCGACTGGATGATGACCCTTGTTGTGGTTCGAATCGTTTATTGCAACAGATTCTGCGTGACGAATGGGGCTTTAAGTATCTGGTGGTAAGCGATTGTGGTGCCGTATCCGATTTCTATACCTCTCATAAGTCCTCTTCTTCACCCATTACGGCTTCAGCCAAGGCAACATTAGCAGGCACTGATGTGGAGTGCGGCTACGGCTATGCTTACAAGAGCATTCCTGAGGCTGTTCGTCGTGGACTGATTACTGAAGCTGAGGTTGACAAGCATGTCATTCGTTTGTTGGAAGGCCGTTTCGACCTGGGCGAGATGGACGATCCTTCGTTGGTGGAGTGGTCGAAGATTCCTTATTCTGCTATGTCTACCAAGGCATCAGCCCAACTTTCGCTCAATATGGCGCGACAGACTATTGTGTTGTTGCAGAACAAAGGTGATGTACTGCCTTTGCAAAAGAATAAGGAGAAGATAGCTGTTATAGGTCCCAATGCTCATAACGAGCCGATGATGTGGGGCAACTATAATGGTACACCCAACAAGACCATTACCATTCTTGATGGCATCAAGGCCAAACAGAAGAAGTTGGTCTATTTCCCTGGTTGTGATTTAACCTACGACAAGGTGTTGGAATGTCACATGGCTACTACCATTCTTGATGGCATCAAGGCCAAACAGAAGAAGTTGGTCTATTTCCCTGGTTGTGATTTAACCTACGACAAGGTGTTGGAATGTCACATGGCTACAGAGTGTGTGGCTCCTGACGGTAAAAAGGGACTGAAGGGCACCTTCTGGACTAATACAGAGATGGAGGGCAAACCATTCACTACAGAGTATTATACCAAGCCCTTGGCAGTAACTACTAACGGTATGCATGTCTTTGCCGCCAATCTGCCCATTGAGGACTTTTCTGCCAAGTATGAGACCACCTTTGCTCCTAAGGAGGCTGGAGAATATGTGCTGAACGTAGAGGGTACGGGTCAATTTGAGGTACTAGTTAATGGAGAGCGTAAGGCTTTCCATCGTATTTGGCGCTCTACACCCACCCGTACTGTGTTGAAGGCTGAAAAAGGACAGCAATTCCAGATAGAGGTGCGTTTCCAGACGGTCAAGACATGGGGTGCTGGCATGAAGATTAACATTGCCCGTGAATTGCCTATTGACTATCAGGAGACGATAGCCCAACTGAAGGGTATTGATAAGGTTATCTTTGTGGGAGGTATTGCTCCCAGTCTGGAAGGCGAGGAGATGCCTGTTAATATCGAAGGTTTCAAGGGGGGCGACCGTACAAGCATTGAATTGCCTCGTGTGCAGCGTGCATTTTTGAAGGCATTGAAGGCTGCTGGCAAGACCGTCATCTATGTCAATTGCTCTGGTTCTGCCATTGCACTGTTGCCTGAAACAGAAACCTGCGATGCCATCGTGCAGGCTTGGTATCCTGGTCAGGAAGGTGGTACGGCAGTCGCCGATGTTTTGTTTGGCGACTATAATCCTAGTGGTAAGTTGTCAGTCACCTTCTATAAGAATGACGCTCAGTTGCCCGACTACGAAGACTATTCCATGAAGGGTCGCACCTATCGTTACTTCAGCGATGCCTTGTTCCCCTTCGGCTATGGTCTGAGTTATACT
>CACZCT010000140.1:633-2458 GCA_902779745.1 uncultured Prevotellaceae bacterium | reverse complement strand
TAGTCCTTCTTTTGTTTAATTTCGTGCAAAAATACGAATTATATTTTATATACGTGCAATTTTTAGTTATTTTAATTCTAATTCCTTCTGCAAACGGATAATCTCGTCGCGATATTGGGCCGCCTGTAGGAAGTCCAGCTTCTTGGCAGCATCCTTCATCAGACGTGTCGTCTCTGCAATGCTCTTTTCCAGTTGCGGTCGGGTCATGCGCTCAATAATCGGGTCTGCAGCAAAGGCGACTGTAGGCTGCTGGCCCTTGGTGGCAGGCTTCTGACCATTGGCTTCGCGCTCCAGTTCTACCAGCGAAACGCTCAATGCCTTCTCAATCTGTTTGGGCGTGATACCATGCTCCTCGTTGTATTTCAACTGTTTCGTGCGCCTGCGCAGGGTCTCGTCAATGGTCAACTGCATCGAGGCGGTAATGTTGTCCGCATACATAATCACCTTACCGTGTACATTTCTCGCTGCACGACCTGCTGTCTGTGTCAAACTGCGATGCGAGCGCAGGAATCCCTCCTTGTCAGCATCCATAATGGCCACCAGCGATACTTCCGGCAAGTCCAAACCCTCTCTCAACAGGTTGACACCCACCAGCACGTCGAAGGTCCCGTTTCTCAGGTTCTCCAGTATCTTCACGCGCTCCAGGGTGGTCACCTCACTGTGGATATATGCTGTCTGAATACCGTGGTTCAACAGGTATTCGCTCATCTCCTCTGCCATTCGCTTGGTCAGGCAGGATACGTTCCTTTCGGTTGATGCGCGTCTGTATTTCATCCATCAGGTCGTCTATCTGGTTCTCCGTGGGTCTTACCTCTATTTCAGGGTCCAGCAGTCCTGTAGGACGAATCAGCTGTTCCACCACGATACCCTCCGCCTCTTGCAGTTCAAAGTCGGCCGGGGTAGCTGATACGTAAATCACCTGATGCGTCATCTCCTGGAACTCCTCAAAGCGCAGGGGCCTGTTGTCAAAGGCGGCAGGCAGTCGGAACCCATATTCCACCAGATTGGTCTTGCGGGCTCTGTCACCTCCGTACATCGCTCCAATCTGTGGCACACTCACATGACTCTCGTCTATCACCATCAGATAGTCGTCGGGGAAGAAGTCCAGCAGACAGTAAGGCCTTTCTCCTGCCTCTCTGCCGTCAAAGTAGCGCGAATAGTTCTCAATGCCCGAGCAGTGGCCCAGTTCCTTGATCATCTCCATGTCGTATTCCACGCGCTCCTTGATGCGTTGCGCCTTGATGGGGTCGCCCATCTCCTCGAAGAAAGCCACCTGTTTCACCAAGTCATCCTGAATGTTCCGGATGGCGATGTTTGTCTGTTCCTCGGTGGTCATAAACAGGTTGGCGGGATATAGCTTATACTCGTCGAAGACAGCCATTCGCATCATGGTCATGCTGTCCAGTTCCTCTATCTGGTCTATCTCATCGTCCCAGAAGGTCACGCGCAGAATCACCTCACTATAGGCCATGGCAATGTCCACCGTATCACCCTTTACGCGGAAGTTGCCACGCTTCAGTTCCAGGTCGTTTCTGACATACAGTGCAGCCACTAATTTCCTTAACAAGGCATTGCGGTCTATGATTTGTCCGCGGTGAATCTCAATGATATTCTCGTTCAGTGCCACCGGACTGCCCATACCGTAAATACATGAAACTGAAGATACAACGATAACATCTTTTCTTCCTGACATTAAAGAACTTACCGCCTTGAGTCTCAGTCGGTCTATTTCTTCGTTGATAGCTAAGTCCTTCTCGATGTAGATATCTGTTTGGGGTAGGTAGGCCTCCGGTTGGTAGTAGTCATAATAGCTGACATAATACTC
>CACZCT010000140.1:0-611 GCA_902779745.1 uncultured Prevotellaceae bacterium | reverse complement strand
CCCAACAGCACCTGTGCCCTGTCGCCACGCTCCAGTCCATCTGTCAATTGTCGGATGGCCTCCGGTTGGTCACCTGTAGGTTTGTATTTTGATGTTAAATGGAAGTTCATATCTTGCAAAGGTACTAATTTATATTTAATTTTTCATGTTTAATCTTTAATTTTTCTCAAAAACCTTTGTTTTTCGGTGGAAATTGCGTAATTTTGCACGTCAAATTGCGTGATAATGAATAAAAAGAATATCCTAATAGGTTGTCTGGCCTGCTTGCTGACCGGTTGTTCCACCCAGTTCAACCGTGTCCTCAAGTCCGACGACAGAGCTTATAAATATGAATATGCCAAGGAGTGCTTCGCCATGGGCAAGTATTCCAACGCTGCCACCCTCCTTCAGGAGCTGGTTACTGCCCAGAAGGGTCGCACCAATGCCCAGGAGGGTCTCTATCTGCTGGGTATGGCTGAATATGGCAATCGCGACTATGAATCAGCCAGCGCTACTTTCCGCAAGTATTGTAGCAGCTATCCCAAGGGCGATTTCGCTGAGCAGGCCTCTTTCTATATCGGTAAGTCGCTCTATGAGAGTACTCCCGAGCCCCGCTTGGACCAGAGTCCTAC
>CACZCT010000139.1 GCA_902779745.1 uncultured Prevotellaceae bacterium | reverse complement strand
CCTGACTCCTGTGGCGGCATATTGTTGGCGCAATTGATTTGCGTAAGATATTGTGAGAGTACGACCCTGCGTTCCAGTTCTTTTGCACGTGGATCTGTGCATCGGGAGAAATCGACAATGGCTCCTTGTTTCCACCAGTGGTTCCAATGACGAAGGGTGGCCTTGTGATACTGATCGTATTCGAAACCTGTAGTATCTGACGGATTCGGCTGGTGGGCAAGGTACTCAGCAGAGAAAGTCAGGATATCCTCATTGGTAGTGAGTTCGAAGTGGTGACGATCACATGCCTTGAATGTGGCTCCTCCTTCCCACAGGATGCGGACATAGTAGATGGTGCTGTCAAGCGTGCGCTTGATCAGTGCAGAATGCTTGTCCTGAGCAATGATCGTGGAGTTGTGGCGTTCGGGTTTGGTCCAGTCATTCCCATCGTCGGCATGTTTCCCTGTAGGATAAGAAAACCGAAGTGCAACAGTGGCTCTGTGATCTCTTAATAGGTTACTGACGATTCTTGCATAGAGGGCATCCTTCGTAGGATGGACGCCAGTGGTAACCTCTACCGTCTCGTCATCGGCAGTGAACGATGATTCTATCTCACCGTCCCATAGCTTTTGTTCCTGGCGGATGGAAGAGAGGGCTTGAAGAGAGATGGCTTTTCCAGAAGCATCTTTCAGATTGAGTCCTATGGTGCCGAGGTTCAGTCGGTGGGGATTCACACGAAAGTATTCCGTCGCATCCTTGTGACGACCGTCCTCTGCCTTTTTGTATTCCACAGCATATACTTCCTGATGACCATGACCGAAGTCGAAGGCTTTCTCGCTTTCAGCGGCCGTCAGGCCATTGGTGTTTTCGAACTTATGCCATCCCCAATCGTAATCAAAAGGGAAGGACTGCAGACCTGTTACATCGACGGTGGCAGCAAAATGTCCGTTACCGACGGTGAGAGAGGCAAGGTCGTTGGCCTCGGTGATGATGGGGTTATTGCGATTAACAACAGCGTGACGGTCTATGGAGGCCGTCACGTTGTTTACATTATATCCTAATTTCTCAATTTCCAGGGAGGCCCAGATAAACGGCCCTACACCCTTGGCATCGTTATCGCGGATCGGTTCTGACAGGTAGTATTGGTAACCTCCGTCTCGTCGTTTGTTCTCCTTTACGCTACCATTAGGGTTGATATTCTTCATGGCTGCTACCACTTGTGGCGTTGCAGCAGGACCGAGGCCTGCCACTTCACAACATTGGGTCAGTGAGATGGTTTTATCCTCGTTCACACGTATGAAGTTCTTGATGATACCTTGATAGGCTTTGATGCCTGCATCACGGTATTTCGTGCCAAGATAGCCTTTGTTGTATGCCTTCAAGAGCACGTAGGCAAACATAGAAGTACAGGTTGACTCGAGATAGTTGCCTTCACGCCCGGGAGAGTCCATCACCTGATACCAGGCGCCAGTCTCCTTATCCTGCCATTTGATGACGGCATCGAGATCCTTCTGCAACAGTTCGATGACTTCGCCACGACGGCTGTAGTCCTCGGGCAGAGCATCGAGCACCTCAATAAGGGCCATGGAGTACCAGCCCTGGGCACGGCCCCAACAGTGCTGTGAGAGACCAGTCTCATTGTCGCTCCAGAAAGCGTCGCGTGTTTCGTCATAAGCATGACGGTTCAGACCTGTCTTGGGGTCGAAGGTGCGCTCGTAGGTGATCTTCAGTTGGTTGACGGCATCGTCGTAAATCTTGATGGCTTCTTTCGGCTTCAGTTGTGTTGAAGCAGTAAGGCATCGGAATGGCAGTCCCATGAAGATGCCGTCGAGCCATACCTGATAAGCATAGATGGCCTTGTGCCAGAATACCTTGTCGGCAATGGTGCGCGGCTGATTCTGCAGTTGCTTCATCATTGTATTGATGGCCAACTTGTTCTTGGGCTCTGGATAGAGGTTGTACATACGTGTCACAAAGTGGCCTGTGCGGATATTGTCGAGATTGTACTCTAGGATGTCATAACCACGGATGTCGCCTTTTTCGTTGATCATCGTATCTGTATACTCCTGGCAGTACTTGCGGATGTCCTCGCCGCCGTATGTAAGATAGGTGTCGAGCATGCCTTCGAGTTCGATACCCATCACGTAGCTCCATTTAGGCTTTTTGGAGAAGTCGAGCAGATAACTCTTGGGCACGCGCTGCATCTCAGAATAAGTGAGCCACTCGGAGTAGTGCTCATAGGGAGCCTTCTGCAGAC
>CACZCT010000138.1 GCA_902779745.1 uncultured Prevotellaceae bacterium | reverse complement strand
AATACGGGCCACCTCGTCTAAAGGCTTCTGTGCCGCCACCCCGAGGGGTAGCAGCACCAGGAGCATGATGGATAATATCTTTCTCATTTCTTATCCGATAATTATTTGATCACAATCTTACGCCCATCCTTCACATAGACACCCTTCCTCGTGGGTTTGGTATACAGACGGCGTCCATCGAGTGAATACCATGCACCCTCAGAATTTCCTCAGAATTTCTTAATTCTGAATTCTCCACTCTCAACTCTTGAATGCCCGTAGCATCATCATTGCCTCCGAGGCTTCCAAGTGGGATGAAACGGGTACCGGCACTATGCATGGTGTATGCCTGGAACGGACGGATGTCGCGGTAGTTATGTTCGAATACACTTCCCTCGGGATACTCGCCGCGGGCCTCACCAACGTTCAGTGCATAGATACTGCTGCCCTGAGCCACCTTTTGGAAAGCAGAACGGAGGGTTATATTTCCATAAGAGGCAGACTGGGCCGAAGTCTCAGGAACTGTTACATCAGTTGATGAGAAGGTTACTGTACCATTCTGGTTATAGACTGACGGATAGACGGTGTTGTTGGGCATGCTGATGAGATAAGGCTTGTTGGCCTCGATTTGTGTGGCACGCGTAAGTCCATTATCTGATAGCTGACGGAGCCAGAAGTGGTAGCTGATATCTTCACCACCGAAGGGTATGAGATTTCCATGACTCTCGTGAGTGATGCTCTGTACGTCGAAGGGGAGGGCAATTGTTTCCCATCCGCGACAGACCTCTATCTCTGTGGTCTGAGAGAAATCACGTGAGTAGCTGATACTCTTGGCTGTGAACGACTGTGGGCAGTAGAAGTTGTTGTTGCCAGTGGCATCGGTCAATATGATCTGTTCAGCAGTTCCGTTCACAATGATGTTCTGTATGCTATCGGGAACGATTGAAGCGTCGTTGACGTAAACGAGTAAGTTTGGGTTCGTAATCCCCTGCAACTGATCTGGCGTCAGTTCATTGCTACTTTCCCACACAATTGCAGCAATCGTCTGCACGGCAGCCTCGCGACCAACCTCTGCAAAGGCATCATCCAACGTTGCATCCCCATTTACCCATGCTGTGAGTCCGTCGAAGTAAGCTTCCCTTTCACCTATTCCTGTTAAGTATCCTGGATTATCGACACCGCCATCAATATGGGCGTACTCAATACCGATATGATCCGGGTTGTATTTGGTGCCAAGACCGCCAACGAGGTTAGGACTGCGCTCAAACATTTGTGCACTCTCAGTCACATTCTCTGTGGTCCACCCCTCGCCGACATAGATGGTGGTAAGGGAATCACAACGATAGAACATACTTGTCATGTCAGTAACGCTCTTGGTATTGAAGCTGCTTATGTCGATAGTTTTCAGACGGCGGCAATTTAAGAACAGATCACCCATGTTTGTCACATTCTCTGTATTGACCCCTCTAGTCACCGAACATGGAGTTAATGTCCGTAACATTGTCAGTCTTCAGATTGTTGAAATCTGTGATGGTTGTGAGATTCTCACACCCATAGAACCAGTAGGCTGTACTTGTCAGCGTGGTACAGTTGGCGAAAGATTCGTCGAAGACTACCGTTGTAATTTGTTCATTGACATCAGACCATCCGGCCCCGGAAGTTTTTCCTCCATCTTCAAATGGTCCGACATCCATACCACCGCGTGCCTCCTTTTGGTCATCGTAATAGAACGTCAGTACGGTGTTGTCCTCGCTAAGAACGGCGTAAGGCTCCTCTTCGCCTCCACCCTTCATGGCTTCTTCAACTTCTCGGATTCTCCATTCGAGGTCCTCGGTCATGGCACGAACTTCCTCTGCGGAGGCAGTATGCTCCTTGTACATCTCCTGACCGCGTTCTAAGAACATCTCAAGTTCCTCAAGCATCCATTGATCAACTTTGCCGCTCTCCCTTGCTTGAACCAGCACTTCAGAACCGTATTCAATCATATAATTCAACTCCTGCCAGTAAGGCTCGTCACCGGAAGAACTGGCAGTGAAATAGCCAGGATAACCTTCAGTGTCAATATGAGCATAGGATGCATCCGTATTCATTTGGCTAAATGTGGTTCCATTGCCACCGACAAGTTTGAAACAGCTTTCGAACATACTGCCACTTTCTTCAACATGATCCGTTGTCCAGTCGCTGCCCGCTGTGATTGTAGTCAGGGCATTACAGCTTCCAAACATGAGCGTCATGTCAGTGACGTTTTGCGTGTTGAAATAACTGAGGTTAAGACTGGCAAGACTCATACAGTTATAGAACATCATATACATACTCGTCACATTCGACGTGTTCAGATACTCCATCCCGATGAAAGTCTCCAGGTTATTTAAGCCGGCAAACCAATAGGCTGTACTTGTAATTGATGAGCAGTCGGCAAAGGACTCGTTGAACACGACGGAATAAATTCCTTCAGCTGAATTATCCCAACCTCTTTGTATGGGCTCTGTAAACGGCCCGATATCCATTGCATCTCTATAGGCTGATTTTTGGTCGTCGTAACGGAACTCAAGGGCTGTGCCGTTGTCGATGAGGATTGCATAGGGCTCTTGTGCCGATGCGAAGATCGGGAACAGGGTGCATATGATTAAAAATAAAAACTTCTTCATAACCAAATCTTTTTAACGTGAGAGATGTGGGTCGATATTATGAGGCTCCTCAGGGACGATGAGGGCGGGTTCCTGTTTTATGAGGATATCCTTCTGAAGGACGGTCTTCGTACCAGCCGTGACAATAAAGGTGCTCTGGCGCTCATCGCGCATAGATGGATTGCCATCGCAGGTGACTTGAATCTCACCGTCGCCGAATCCAAAGGCAGGCTCTATGTGAATCCATGAAGCCGACGCAGGTAAGTATGCATACCAAGCCGCATTACAAGTAACACTCAGGGTCTGACTGTCGCCTTCACCCGCAAACATCGGTAGTTCGTTGGTGCTTACCGACAGGATGATAGACAATTTGCCCTCCTGGGTGATGGTGAAA
>CACZCT010000137.1 GCA_902779745.1 uncultured Prevotellaceae bacterium | reverse complement strand
GTAGAAGCGTCGCTCCGAAATATCATCAGCATCTTTACTGACAGGATCCTGAATCCTGAAACCCACCACCTCGACCTCTTCTTTGAGATGGACTGGACACGAGGGGCAGGTCAGTTGGAGAGTTATGGACACGACATCGAATGTTCTTGGCTGATGCATGAGGCAGCCTTGGTGCTGGGTGACCAGAAGGTACTTGCCAAGATGGAGCCCATCGTGCAAATCGTGGCGAAGGCTTCAGAGAAAGGATTGAATGCCGATGGCTCGATGATCCACGAAGCCAATTTAACTGCAGGAACTAAGGATGATGACCTCCATTGGTGGGTTCAGGCTGAGACGGTAGTGGGTTTCTACAACATCTACCAATATTTCCATGATGAGGCTGCACTTGAGAAGGCCTGCCGTTGTTGGCAGTATATCAAAGACAACCTGATTGACTATCAGCATGTGGAAATGTCCTTATCACAATGGGCGTATGTGCCTTGAGATCATGGAAAGAGCATCTTATTGATATTCAAACCAATCCACATCAACATACCCCTCATTTGTTTCCTGACAGCATTGTGTAAATAGTCCGAGCATCACACCGGTAAAGCCGCCGATGGTCTCGGTACTGAGGAAACGGTATTCCATCTTGGCGAGCGTGGTATAATGAGTACCATCGGATGATGCCTGCATATAGTAGAAGTCTTTATCGGAGGTGATGCGCAGATAGGCTTGGTCGCTACCCAACGGGATTTCGCACTCACTGTGGCTGGTCTGACCGAGACGGACAACGGATTTGACAAAGAGTTTTCCATCACGACGTTCTGCCACTACATCATAATGATTCAGTGGGGCAGCATAGGCAGTGATGCCAGCCTGCATACCATCCGTCAGGTGAGAAAGGTCGAACAATGCTGTTGCCGTGAAGTTCAGTTCTGTCTGACGACGAGCAACAAACGTAGGAGAGGCCGTTTCACTGAGATCGGTCATACTAGGATAGAGACGTAGGAACCCTTGGCGCTCCTTCAGCGAATATTTGGTGTAATCTGGATTGCACAGACTCATCCATCCCATCGGCAGACCTAAGGAATGATAACTGTCAGCAGGAGCCTGACGCTTCACCTCATCAAATTCTTCCTTGACAGGATCTGGCGCCATCGGCACCAAGGGCAACGTCTGACACTTCATGTCTGTCTGTAACGTGCCGTCCCCGTTAACCACAGGCCATCCACCTTTCTCCCATTTTACAGGAGCCAGCATCGTCTCGCGCCCCATGACATGTTGAAGATAACCACTGGTTCTGTATCCCAGACAGATCATCCACCACGAACCGTCTGGCGCCTGCACCAAGTCAGCATGCCCCAGACCTTGGATATTACTGTTCTGCATCTTCATGTTGAAGTGCGAAAGGATGGGATTGGCAGGATTCGATTCGTAGGGACCAAACAAGCTCTTGCTGCGCAGGATGTTTACATGATGGCCATGCTCCGTTCCGCCTTCTGCCAGCAACAGATAATAGTAGCCGTCTTTCTTATAAATATGTGGGCCCTCTGGATAACGACCACCAAGACCTGTGCCTAAGTGATGGATCTCGCCTAACTGCTTGCCTGTATTGACATCGATCTCGCATATCTTGATGTCACCCTCTTTCCAAAGGAAGTAGCACTTACCCTCGTCCCAGAAGAGCGTAGGGTCACAACTGCCGATGGTAAAGTCGATCACGATAGGCTCCGACCATTCCCCAGCAGGATCGTCCGTCCATACGTAGAAATGACGGCGCGAGGGGAATACCGTTGTCACCATGTAGAAGCGTCCCTCATGGTAACGGATGGTCGGTGCGTAGATGCCGCTATTACCGTCGGTACCTTTCAAATCCACCTGTGAGGGTCTTGTCAGACAGTTGCCTACCTGCTCCCAGTTCACCAAGTCCTTACTATGAAATACAGGCACACCAGGGAAATACTGGAATGTGCTGTTCACCAGATAAAAGTCTTCACCCGCCCGACATACACTTGGGTCAGCATGGAATCCTGGAAGTACGGGATTCTTAAACCCCTGAGCATACCCTATTGTCAGTTGCATACCCAGTGCTATTGATAATAAGAGTTTTTTATTCATAATCTAATACTATTAA
>CACZCT010000136.1 GCA_902779745.1 uncultured Prevotellaceae bacterium | reverse complement strand
CGTTTCTCTACAGATGATTTAGATGCAGGCGGAACTATCGGCGTGACTTCGTTTTCTTCTTTCTGCGTTCCAAGTACACCGCCAATTCATTGATGCCCCGACGACACGATGATTTTTGCTTTGTCGTTAATTGCCATGAAATGCTTCAATCCTCCTGCATTGTCGCTATGGCCGTGAGAGATAAACACATTGTCCACCGTACTGAGGTTGATACCCATCACCTCTGCATTGCGGATAAACACATCGCTTGCTCCTGTGTCGAGCAGAATGCGATGCTTTTCTGTTTCTAACAGGATGGACAATCCATGCTCCGTCTGGAGCGATGGATTCTGAGTACGGTTATCAGATAATACAGTCCACGTCATATTCAATACAACTTCCTCGCTGATTCGCTGCTTTATTTTTTCTTGCAAACTCGAATAGTGACTCTGGAAGATGACAATAGCCTGTAGGATTTTTGTCGAGATAATCCTGATGATATTCCTCTGCTGAATAGAAATTCTGCAACGGCAACTTTTCTACTGCTATAGGCTGCTGATAGTTCTTCTGCTCCTCAGCAAGCACCTTTTCGATGATAGGTAAATCCTCGGCATTGGTATAGTAGATGCCCGTGCGGTAGCGGGTACCTTCGTCATGCCCCTGCTTGTTGAGACTTGTAGGGTCGATGGCCTTGAAGAACATCCGAAGGAGGAATTCAAGGCTGACCACATCGGGATTGTACTTCACATGTACCGTCTCAGCATAGCCCGTCGTGTCTGTATAAACCTCCTTGTACGAAGGGTCGGCAGTATGACCGTTGGCAAATCCCACTTCCGTTTCCACCACACCCTCTATCTGCTTGAAATAATGCTCCGTTCCCCAAAAGCAGCCTCCAGCAAGAAAGATGTCTTTACCGCTCTTGATTTCAAGAATCCCGTCCACCTCATGTTCAACAAACGGACCTGCTTTGCACTCCAAGAGAACACTGGGTTCAAGGCACTCCAATCCATGCCAAACGTTCTTAGGAATATCAACACCTAATGTCCCGCTCTCCTGACTGATGACGCAGGATGCCAGTATTTTTCCATCGTCCTTATAGGTCGTTACTCTGACCTTACCCTTTAGGATTACGAATGTCTCGTCTTTGTCAGGATGATGATGCACAGGGATAAATGTACCCGGTTCCAAGGCATTGAGGAAACGGTGACACTTGTCCTCAAGGCTCTCGTGGAAGTTGTAGTTCATACGCAGTCGTTCATTATTACTTATTTTATTGGGTCTGAACATTTGAGCTTCCCCGCCAAACGGGGATGCGGCGTAAGCCAAAGGGCAAAAAATGCACCGTCTGCTTGGCCTTACCCACCAATGACAGGACTTCCTTGTAATGATTCTCGTCTGCTATGTATTTAATGAAGCTCATTCTTACTATTCAAACTCGATCAAAACAGTTTCTTCCATGGATTCCATTTGCTCACGATATAGTCGCCATCTTCATAAAACTCCAAGTGAAGTCCGATGGGATTGTCAGGACAACAGCCAAAGCAGTTGTACTCAGGATGGTTGCGCCAAGGGTTTATTATCTTTTTCATAATGATTACCTGATAAAGTTCATGAATTGGGGACGTTCATCTATTTAACGTATTTCACCTTCGAGGCATCGCGGGGCTTGGCATCGGGCTGTTCGTCGGGGTAGCCGATGGCGATGATGTAGTTCAGTTTGTAGTTAGCAGGGATGTCGAGACGGTCGAGGAAGAACTTGCACTTCTCGTTCGACAGCAGGAAGCGTACGGGACCGCCCAAACAGCAAGTACCAAGTCCCATTGACTGTGCTGATAGCATGATGTTCTCGCCCAGCAGACCGGCATCCAACTCGCCACCACCATTGGCAGGGGTGCAGACGCAGATAAGATTCGGCGCATTGCGGAACATATTCTTGAAGTCCTTGTCGCGCCATTCCCGAGCAGAGCTCGCCGACCCGTAGCCTTTCACCTGTTCGGCATTCTCCTGTTTATAGACCTCCGTCACGTCGGCAATCAGCTTCTGATCTTCCACTACGCGAACAATCCACGGTTGTCGGTTCATGCCACTGGGAGCATTGATGCCACACTTTACGATGACCTCCAGCTTCTCGTGCTCCACAGGCTTATCGAGATATTTACGGATGGAGCGACGTGCCATGATGCTGCTCAGTACAGGATTTACTTCCATGCAGATGTTGGCCTCGATGTCAGTCATTTGATCCGTAGGTTCATAGCGTTTCAATACACGTCCGTCACGTGATACGAGGAACTTGGTAAAGTTCCATTTGATATCGCTTTTCTTGTCATAGTCGGCATCCTGCTTGCGAAGCATGCCGTCCATCATCTTGCCCCGTTGGTCGTTGACATCAAAGCCGCTGAAGCCCTTTTGTGCCTTCAGCCAGGTGTAAAGCGGATGCTCATTGGCACCATTCACCTCGATCTTGTCAAACTGCGGGAACTGGATGTCGAAGTTGGCCGAGCAGAACTGGTGAATTTCCTGAATCGTGCCAGGAGCCTGCTGTCCGAACTGGTTGCAGGGGAAGTCAAGAATCTCCAGCCCCTCGCTGCGGTACTTCTCATACAGGGTCTCCAGTTCCTTGTACTGGGGCGTGAATCCGCAGCGGGTGGCGGTGTTCACGATAAGCAGCACCTTACCCTTGTAGTCAGAGAGTGACACATCCTGGCCTACATCGTCCTTCACCTTGAAATCATAGATACTTTGTGCTGAAAGCGTCAGCACGCAAACCATTGCCATGAGGCTAAAAAGCATTCTTTTCATATCAGTCTAATTTATTTCTGTTATAACATTCTCTCTAATCTATCAACAGCCAGAGAAATATCTTCTCCAAACCGCTTGTGGTCTCTCAGAAAATCATCCCTGCCGTCGGATATGGCCTCATAGAGTTCTTGGCTCATATCGTCCACATA
>CACZCT010000135.1 GCA_902779745.1 uncultured Prevotellaceae bacterium | reverse complement strand
TGTGTCCCACGCTGTCTGTCCGTTGGGATAACGACGCTCATAATGGAACTTGTATTTTCCGCTGGCAGTAAGGAATCCTGCACTAAGCGACGAACTGACGGTCTCTGACAGTTTCTCTTCCCAAAGTGTGGAGAACCGGAACATATCACTCGAGCCATACTGCGTCTTGAACTTCAAGTTGGTATGTCCTTTCTCAAACACAGGCATCCTGGTACGGATATATATTGCTCCTGCATGACCGAAATCGGAGGCAGGCTGGAAAATGGCACTCTTCTGACCGTTGTATAGAGTCACCTCTTCAATATTGTCGATAGAGAACTGTCCGAGGTCTATCTGCCCGTTTTGGGCATTACCGAGTTGGATACCGTCATACGAGATGCCAAGATGATGTGTACCCATCGAACGGATATTTACAGTCTTGATACCGCCTACACCGCCATAGTCTTTAAGTTGGATTCCTGAGAAATAGCGCAGGGCATCAGCAATAGAGTGTGTGTTCAGCTTCTCCAACATCTCGCCATTAAGCTTTTGACTTGGCAGCAAGCGAAAACTACCAATGCGGTAGCAATTTCTTTACTTTTCACTCTTCATTCTTTACTAATCACTGTCACCTAACCCCAGAGGCTAACAACGACCAGGATATATCGGCAGGTCTTCTGACTTATTGTCTGGCATCAAACGTCTTCCCGAAAATATCAGTGACTGTTTGTTTGTGCCACAAAGGACAACTCACAGCAGCGGGACTGTACGAGATTCACACTCGTTTCCCTATTAATCACCTCGTGGTGAACCGATAATCGAATGCAAAGTTAAACATTTCTTTCGAGAAAAAGAAGATTTTTCCTTCTTTTTTACATAATAGTTTTGCTATTAGGAAAAAAAACCGTACCTTTGTGCACGTTATCCCTATTCAAAATAAAAAATCATGTATAATTGTACAACAACCGTAGTTAGAATCTTTTTTGCATTGGCGATGCTCTTTTCTTTTAGTTCTGTCCAGGCTCAGGAAAGACTATATGCCGATGAATTTCCGCTTGGTGACGTAACTTTGTTAGACGGGCCATTGAAAAAGGCTCGTGACCTGAACATTAAAACCCTCTTGCAGTATGACTGTGACCGGCTTCTGGCTCCTTATCTTAAAGAGGCAGGGCTTACGCCTAAAGGTAAGTCATATCCTAACTGGGACGGACTCGACGGACATGTAGGAGGCCACTATCTCACAGCTATAGCTATCAATGCCGCAACAGGCGATGAGGCTTGTCGACAGCGGATGGAGTATTTCATTAGCGAGCTGAAGGCCTGTGCCGAAGCTAATGCAAAGAACCATCCTGAATGGGGCAGGGGCTATGTTGGTGGAGTTCCCGGTAGCGACCGTCTGTGGTCTGCATTCAAGAAAGGCGACTTTGGAGCATATTATGGTGCATGGGTACCTTTCTATAATATCCATAAGATGTATGCCGGCCTTCGTGATGCATGGGTATATTGTGGAAATGAAGAGGCAAAGAATCTCTTCCTTGGGTTCTGTGACTGGGCTATAGACCTGACCTCCGGACTCTCTGACGCCCAGATGGAACAGGCTCTTCATACAGAGCACGGGGGGATGAACGAGGTGCTCGCCGATGCATACGCCATTACCGGTGATAAGAAATACCTCGATGTGGCAAAGCGTTTCTCTCATCGCAGACTGTTGTTGCCTTTGTCTCAACGACAGGACTGTCTTGACAATATGCATGCCAATACGCAGGTGCCGAAGGTGGTTGGTTTTGAACGTATCTCAGAACTCTCTGGTGATGAGATGTACCATGATGCAAGTGCCTATTTCTGGGATATCGTGACTGGTGAGCGTACATTGGCATTCGGAGGAAACAGTCGTCGCGAGCATTTCCCAAGCAAGGAGGCATGTAAGGATTTCGTTGCTGATATCGATGGCCCAGAGACATGTAATACCAACAATATGCTGAAGCTCTCAGAGGAACTGCATCGCAGGAATCCAGAGGCTCGTTTTGCTGATTTCTATGAGTTGGCCACTTTCAACCACATTCTCTCAAGTCAACATCCAAAGCATGGCGGATATGTGTACTTTACTTCTGCCCGTCCGAGACACTATCGTAACTACTCTGCTCCCAACGAGGCTATGTGGTGCTGTGTGGGCACGGGTATGGAGAATCATGGCAAGTACGGACAGTTTATATATACCCATAAGGGTGAGGCTTTGTTTGTGAATCTGTTTGTGGCATCAGAG
>CACZCT010000134.1 GCA_902779745.1 uncultured Prevotellaceae bacterium | reverse complement strand
GCCACGCCAAGCACAGCCACTAAGGTCCTCGGACTGAAAGTGATTGACAGCCAATACCTCATGGTTCATTTCCGTGACGGTGAAGTTCATTATCGTGACAACGGTACTGGTCCCAGTGCTTATCTCGGCCACTCTTTCGCTGAAGGCGACGACACTCTTCTGGTGTTTGGTGAACGCCTGAAGGCCGAAGCCCAGAAAGCGGCGCTCTGGCAAATCAGTTCTCCTGACGACAAGAGTTTTGCCACCACACAACCACTGAATGTGTGGCGTAAGTCAAAGCCCATGAATACCGATCATAGGGCATCGGTGCCGACAAGGAGCAACTCAGCGTGTGTTTCGATGTCTGGAACGCACAGTCGGAAGCTGTCCATGTGAATATCATCGGCTACTCCCCTGCCGAGCCCCTTCATGCCGCAGATCTCTATCAGTGGTTAGGCGATGGTGGTCAGCGCGACTACCGCAGTTGGGAAGGTCGTAAAGTATATATATATAATGTAAAGACCAAGAAGAAGCAGACGATGTCTGGAATATCGATTTCAAGGCTACGACACCAGGTCGTTATCGTCTCGTCGTAGAGGATGTGGGTTGCAGCATGGACTTCGATATCGCCTCTGACATCTATTACCAGCCTTTCCGCTATTCTGTTCGCGGTTACTACTATATGCGTCTTGGTGAGCCGAAGGATCCTGAGCACGTATGGCCTGTTCCCCGTCAGCCACAGTTCATCCCAGAGACTGATCCGAAGGGACTGACCGTCTATAAAACCGATTTCACCCCTTGGGATCAGGAATGGCGCGACCTGCATACTGATGTGTGGGATGAGCCTCACTTCAAGTCCGCCCTCGCTTCACGCTTCTGGCAGCACCGTCTGCCTGGTAACCCCGTAAATACGGAAGTGAAGGGTGGACACTCCGATGCTTTCGACTGGGACCGTCATTTGGCACACGTCAGCAACATCTACGACATGCTGTTGCCTTATATCCTCTCTGGTGGCCGTCTGTCAGATGATAACCTCGGCATCCGTGAGAGTGGCAATGGCATCCCTGACATCATCGACGAGGCCCGCAATGAGGTGGATTTCTTCCTCTCCATCCGCGACGGCGAGGCTTATTCACAAGGTGTCACCAACCCCAGCTACGACTGGACTGTGATGTTCCAGGCTGGTTGTACCACGATGGCAGCTTGGGCCAATGCCGCCAACTGTGCCATCCTTGGAGAAGCATTCCGTCTGCAGGGTAACGACTCTTTGCGCCAGTACTATACTGACGAGGCTATCAAGGCATTCTTCTTCGCCAGCAGACAGGAGAACCAACAGTTAGACGATCGACAGGATATCGGCAGTATGCAACTCAAGGGTCGTGACTTCCGTCAGATGGCTGCTGCCTATCTCTATAACCTGACGGGTGACGAGCAATGGGAAAAGATCTTTGCTGAGGAGGCATACGAGCTCTCCATTGCAAACACCTGGACAGCAGCTGCCTACCTCACCTGTCCGCAACCACGTCATTTCGCTGACAGATACCAGCAGATCAAAGCCAGTGTCGATAAACAGGCTGAGAGTTATAACATTGTCAATATGACACAGCGCCCCTCACGCCGTAGTGCCAACGACCGTCGCTGGCAGGTGTCTCAAAACCTGCAACTCGTGATGCTTGCCCATTACATTGCCAAGGATAAGGCACGCAAGAAGGAACTGGAACATGTGATGTACACAGAAGCCGGCTGGGCGATGGGACGTAACCCTGGTAACATCGTGGAGATGACTGGTCTTGGTGAGCGTCATATCACCGACTGCTACACTACAGGCCGTAACGACGGTGCGCCTGAGTGTCATCCAGGACAGACACCCTTCAACGGCACAGAGACCTGGTCGCCTGGGCATAACGGTGGTGACGCCCGTGTGATCCTGAAATACTGCTATCCTGATTGGAATGATGGTGGATGGCCCCGTCAGGAATCTTTCTTCAATCAGCGTTACTTCTGGGTAAACGGTGAATTCACACCCCGTGAGACCATGCGTGGCAAGATGGCGCTCCTAGGTTATCTTTACGCCATCAGATAACTTTTTCTATTAAATTGAACTGTTTTGCGACAGGTTTGGGAGTGGTTCTTCAAATCTGTCGCAAAATTGTTTTCGTGTCGCTACTACAGTGAAGAAAATCTTCGAAAAAGTTTGGAACGTGGCGAAAGTCGTCGTACCTTTGCAGTGTCAAAAGTCAACAAATCGACTCGCGACAGAGAAAAGAAGTGAAATTTTAAAAGTATAGTATTAACAATTTAAAG
>CACZCT010000133.1 GCA_902779745.1 uncultured Prevotellaceae bacterium | reverse complement strand
TCCAGCAATGCTCCCTTCTTGGTAACACACTTTAGTTTCCGAGCCAGCCATCCGTCAACTATATCGCTGATGCCGCAGAGACCATAGATTATCCAAATTGCCACACCCATCACATCGCAAAAAAGCAGGCCCATAGAGCCTGCAATCCTGAGCAGCGTTATGATGTTCGGCAACTGAGTCATCTTAGTACTCTTTTGGGACGGAGGTCAAGTATGTCCTGCACATTACTGATGATGCTCATAATGCCAAAACTCATCAGCAGCGCAAGGCCCGTAGTAGCAATGAGGCGGGAGTTCTCGGCTACCCACAACAGGATGCTACTCTCTACGCTGAAGGTAAAGAGAGGGACGTCAACAGGTGCGGAAAGAACGAATGCCATAGTGACGGCACCACTGACGATGCCCACGACGAAGGCGGCAACCATCGCCAGTTTATAGCGACGGAGGGTGGCCTCTGACGGACGAACTCCACGGCATCCAGACGACGGGTTATCGTAGCCATGAATTCAGCCTTATCGTCAAATGTCGGCTTCTGAGCGAGGAACAGTTCCTCCAATTTTTTATCTTTTTCCATAACTATCAATTCTTAATCATCCATTTTCAATTCCTGTCTCAGCTTGTCGCGTCCTCGTGAGAGTTGCTTCTTCACGGCGTCCTCCGAGGTCTCAGTAATCACGGCTACCTCTTTGATGCTGTAGCCACTGAGGTAGAACAGCGTGATGGCGGAACGTTCCTTGGGTGGCAGGGTGCGCAGGGCGAGGTATAGTTCCTGATGCTCGAAAGCATTGTCGGCTGTGGTGCTGCTGATGAGCGTGCGTGCATCGTCGAGTGTCTCCATCGTACGACAGCTGGCCCTGTGGTTGAGGAACGTGTTGTGGGCTATCTTGAAGAGCCACGAACGGAACTTCCCCTGCTCCTGATAGCCTGCTGACGAGAGGTACGCCTTGACGATGGCATCCTGTGCTAGGTCGTCGGCGTCACTCTTGTTGCCACAGCAGAGGGCGAGCAGGAAACTACGAAGGGTCTCCTGCTCACGCTCTATCTTGGTAATGAATGCTTCGCGGGTCACTTGTTCTCTGCCTGTGATACCAACAACTTCTCTTCGGCCTCTATCTCCTTGGCAAGCATCTTTTTGCTCAGGCGGTAGTTAACGATGAAGGCAATACCGACGGCTAATAGGATGCCACCTGCGAAGTATATATGAATAAGGTCGTCAGTGTTCATCCCACCCCTGTAGTCAAGAAATAATCCATAAACAAAGAAGCTTATACCGAGCAATCCGATAATACTTCCCCATTGTAGTTTCGAGAGCAGTTTCTCCTTCAGCAGTTTCCTTTGGGGTGCCATCTTTCTAAGCAGTTCCTCTATGTCCGTCTCTGCATTCTTCTCGATAGCAGCCAGCACGATTTGAGTGCGTTGGTTCGTCTCATTAATCTTTCGGCGGTTATGCAGCCACATGAGTAGGACAGGGAGTACAACAACACCGACAATACAAATAATTCCAGCCAAATCTTTCATTTTCTATTTATTTTATTGTTAGACATTTTGCTTTCTGAACAAAAGGTGACGTCCGTCCTTAACTTTTTACAATTCCTGTTGTCATTCTTATCTATATCGTCCGCTCAAAATCTTTTTGCGCAGGCCCTTTACGGCGGGCTTGTAATAGTCTATCTCCATCGCTTCGAGGGTGCGCATCAGCTCGTCCATCAGTTCTGGATAGAAGGTACACATGCGATAGGCGAGCTTCATGCAGAGCGTCTGGATGCCAGGATATTCCTCGATGCTGACCATGTGCTCGAAACAGAAGTCAAGGAAATCTGTCCGCATGTCATCCTCTTCTAATGTCAGGCGCTCGATAATGTTCAGCGTCAGTCGCCTAACAGATGAGTTCTCCGTCTGCATCGCCTTGTCAATTAGTTCGTTGAGTATCACCTGCAAATCTGACAGTTCTTCGTTCGTGGCCTTGGTCAGTCCCCACAAAGCACTCCTCGCCACACGATAATCCGAATCGAAAATATACCGACGTGCAAAGCCGAGGAAATTGCCTGTAGCTTTGACTTCCTGATATATCTCCTGTGCACCGCCCTCAGAAAACGTCTGTTTTAGTCGCTCGCTTGTTATCGCCATATCAGATTAATTAAGTCTTTCTATTGCTTTGCGGCATTTCTGTTTGTCTTTATCAGTGAGTTCTGGATGCATTGCTGTGCCGCCACGCTCGATAGTCTTCACAATCTTGAAGCCTGCATAGCGTGCGATTTCTCTCATGGCACGGATGGCGCCGCGCGACTGTTTGAACAGGATGTTCCAAGGCCAAGGAGTGGTGCAGGTGCTGATGAGGATACACTTCTTGCCTTTCATCAGTGGCTCTGGAAAGCGAGGAGTGTCGCGCATCAAACCATAAACCTGACGGTCGAACATCAGCTTCATCTGTCCAGGGATGTTGCCCCAGTAGCAGGGCGCACCCATAATGATGGTATCGGCCTGCTGCATCATCTTCAATACTCGCTGCGAATCATCCTCAGCAAGCACGCATTTCTCCTTCGTGCGGCAGGCCATACAACCTGTGCAGGGCTTCACGGTCAGGTCGTTGGTATAGACCATCTCCACCGTGTCACCATGTTTCTCCGCCTCCTCCCGCATGATGCCAAGCATCTGCGAGATCAGTCCTTTCTTCCGAGGACTTCCGTTTATTATCAGTATGTTCATTTCTTTTCTATTTGTATTTCCATTTCAGAACCTTTCCATTCCTCCCCATCAATCGAATAGGCATCTGTGCCTGTGATGCGGAAGCCGACAGACTTGTAGCATTCGACGGCAGAGAGATTATCACAAAACACACCAAGGGTAATCTTCTGAGCACCCAGTTCTCGCTGTGCATAATCAATGGCGAGACGTAGCAGCTGCTTGCCATAGCCTTTACCTCGTTTCGAATCGTCCACGATGATGAAACCAAAACGGATGACACTTTTATCCTCTGAGGGGAATCTCAACAGGATATGCCCAATGATTTCCTCTCCCACTACTGCCGTGAGCGGATACATGTTATCGCCCTTGTATTGCTCCATCATCTCCTCTTGCTGTGCAGGGAATTCCTTATATCTGTCAGCACTCCAAAGCCGGAAGGCATGCTTATCCTTACACCAGCTCAGGATCGTTTCTGCATCATTGATGCTAAATTGTCTAAGTGTCATGAAATCTTGCATCTTTCTTATCTTTATTTGTTTTGCTCTCGCTTAATCAAATGTTTCAAATTGTTCCTTGCATCTTCGTTATTACCAATCTCAGCAGCAAGCTTTGTACATGAATCTATTTCGGCACATTCAGCACAAGATCCATACCCCTTACTGGTAACACATGGTTTGATTTCACATAGTTCATTACAGAAGAAGTATTTCACGCCATCGCCCCGGCATCCC
>CACZCT010000132.1 GCA_902779745.1 uncultured Prevotellaceae bacterium | reverse complement strand
CCGATGCCAGAGAAAGAACAACTGCACCTACTCGCCAAGAGTCAGTCGACGATGTGTATCTTCCTCAGTGCCTCCATCGTGGATGACGTACAACGTGAGTTGTTGATGGAATACCCGGAGGACACACCTGTCGCTGTCTGCTATCACCTCACATGGAAAGACCAGAAGATATACCGGGGTGTCCTCAAAGACTTAGCGAAAATCATTCATGACAACCACCTCACACTCACCACGATGATAGTGGTGGGTGAGGCTATTGACAATCGCCAAGGACTCTCAGAACTCTACGACAAACACTTCACCCATCTCTTTAGGAAAGGTAAGCCGTCATGATATTAGTTTTCGGAGGAACGACAGAAGGACGGAAAGCGGTAGAGGTGCTGGAAGAGGCTGGACAGCCTTTCTATTATTCGACAAAGACAGACATACAGGATGTCACACTTCATCATGGCATCCCTCTTCAGGGAGCGATGGATCAGGAAGCGATGACGACGTTCTGTCAGGAGCATGATATCCGACTGTTGATAGACGCAGCTCATCCCTTTGCCCAAATACTGCATGAGACAGTAGCGGCAGTAGCTGAAGAACTGCATCTGCCAGCCATCCGTTATGAGCGTATCTTTCCTGAACGCGACAAGGACATCACTTGGATTGATGACTATCAGGACATCCCAAACGATATCCATACGCTTCTCGCCACTACTGGCGTACAGTCTATTTCTAAACTAAAATGGTTGGAGGATGAAGGAGTAAAGGTGTTTTACAGGATACTGGATCGGGAGAGTAGTATCAAACTCGCCTATGAACAGGGAGCCAGTGACGACCAACTTTGTTTCTATACGGACAGCCGTGTGATAGATATCGATGCAGATGCCATCCTGCTCAAAGAGAGTGGACTGACAGGCGGATTCCAAGAAAAAGTCGATGCTGCCAAACAAAAAGACATGCGTATCTTTGTATTGAGACGTCCCAAGACTCCTTCTGTTTTCCATACCGTCAACGGACCCCATGGTTTGCGTTTGGCGGTAGAAAAACTCCTTCCTGACTTCTTTCCGCTACATAGCGGACTGACGACAGGTACTTGTGCGACGGCTGCCGCTGTGGCTGCCATGATAAGACTGACGAAAGGCGAGACACCAAATGAAGTTCCTGTACTGTTGCCGAATGGCGAGACAATTATGGTACCCGTAGGATATGGTGACGGCTATGCCTATTGTATCAAGGAGGCAGGTGACGACCCTGATGTAACGAATGGGATGGAAGTAAGGGCGAGTGTAGAAAAATCAAATATATTTGAAATCAAAGGCGGTGAAGGTGTAGGACGATTCACGTTGCCAGGTTTCGACTATCCTCCAGGTGAACCTGCCATCAACAAAACCCCTCGCGAAATGATTCGTCAGAACATAGAAAAATGTTCAATGTTCAATGTTCAATGTTCAATTACAATAACTGTCCCTCAAGGCGCGGAGATAGCCAAAAGGACTTTCAATCCTCGTTTGGGTATTGAGGGTGGTATCTCGATTATCGGCGTGAGTGGTATTGTCAAACCTTTCTCAGAAGAGGCATTCATCAGCAGCATCCGTAAGTGTATGGAGGTAGCGAAGGCCAGTGGTACCGATCGTGTCGTCATCAACAGCGGTGCCAAGAGTGAACGGTTTCTTAAAGACCGCTACCCTCACCTGCCCCAACAGGCTTTCGTACAATATGGCAACTATATCGGAGAGACTTTGAAGATAGCGAATGAGTTGCAGTTTCCCAAGGTCACCCTCGGTGTGATGTTAGGTAAAGCCGTCAAACTCGCCGAAGGACATTTGGACACCCCCTCAGCGAAGCCAATGTTCAATGTTCAACGTTCAATGTTCCATTCACCCTCGCCCGCGAGTTATGGGAGATTCTACCAAAGGAAAAGATAGAGGACTTCTGTCGTGTCGTCATCGAACACTGTATGCAGCACTGTCAACCATTAGTGCCGCAAACCGAACTTACTCTTCTATTGATTGATGACGACGGAACAATACACCCGCAATGACAGGGGCACCGACTAAGGCGGTGACACTATTGACAGGCAGGGCTCCCTCAAAACCAGGCATTCGGGCTACTAGGTTGCAGAACAATGCCAATGCTGCCCCTGCCAAGAGTGTTCCTGGCATCAGGATACGATGGTCGCTGCTGCGGAAGATAGCACGACAGAGGTGTGGTACGGCAAGACCGATGAACATGATGGGTCCGCAATAGGCTGTGACGATGGCGACCAACACACCCGAGCAGAGGATGACCAGCATACGGGCTCGACGGATGTTCAATCCTAAGTTACGGGCATAGCCGTCACCTAACAACAGGAGGTTCATGGTCTTTACTAACAACATACTCATCGGCAACAGGATTGCCATCAGGACGACAAAGAGTACCATCTGGTTGCCAGAGACACGGGAGAAAGAACCTAAGCCCCATACCACATACGCCTTGATATCCTCCTCTGCAGAGAAGAACTTCAACACACCGATGACTGCCGTAGCAAGGTAACCGATCATCACACCAATAATCAACAGCGTGACATTACCCTTTACCTTCTGGGACACATAAAGGATGAGAGCCATAACAGCAAGGGAACCGACGATGGCAGCCACAGACATCGCCACATCACCGATATATCCCAGCCGACTCAGAGCGACACCACCTAAAGAACCAGACATCAACACGACACAGGCGACACCCAGGGAAGCACCATTGGAGATACCCAACACAGAAGGACCCGCCAACGGGTTACGGAAAACGGTCTGCATCTGTAAACCACTCACAGCGAGTCCCGCTCCAGCCACCATTGCCGTCAATGCCTGTGGCTGGCAAGGACATCCCCCACGGGAATCTTCACCGTGCCTAACAATAGGTTAAGCACAAACAGTACGGCGATGGATACGACCAGGATGATAAACTTCGAGACTCTCATTTCAACAACTGATAGTATTTGGGTTGATAGTCTTTCTCCACCAAATCAGGATGGAAGATAGCCAGCAGGTCTTTCAGCACCACATCAGGTTCTACGGGTGTCGATTCATAATAAGGAGTCTGCTTCATATTACAATAGATGACCTTCTTCTCCTTGAATGCCTTGAAGAGTGCATTACGAGGTTCGGAGGCCTTCAGTGCCTCATACGAGAACGTATCGGGATAACTGTTCAGGATGCGCCAGTAGTCTGCATTCGCCGCCATCGCATACATCTGTTCAAACTCGATATTAGAGCCACCCGTATCTTCATTCTTGATGATATATTCGGCACCGGCATCACGGAACAACTGTGCGAGGAAGTTCTTGCCGCCAACGGCATACCAGTTGCCACCATGCATCTCACCACTAAAGACCGTGGGAAAATCTTTCAACTTTAAACT
>CACZCT010000131.1 GCA_902779745.1 uncultured Prevotellaceae bacterium | reverse complement strand
ACTGTCAAATGTCAAAAATGCTACTTCTTTTCATGGTAATGCCTTCTATCACTTGTTCCAATACCTCCTTCACTTTGTTCCAAAGCCTGTTATACCCCCATGGGAGATATTCCTTAACCCCCACAACAGATATCGGAACGAAGCATAGAAGGCATTGAAATGTTAAATTGAAAAGTTTGGTGCTGAAAACGTGCACGTTTGGGGTACCAAAATTTGGTGGATGGTAAAAATAGTAGTATCTTTGCATTGTCAATCGAGCGACACAAAAACTAAACGGCTTACTGCTAACGGCCAATAGCAAACAGCCACAGTATTAACCATTAAAAACACACAAAAACTATGAGTCAGAAATTTATTAAAATGCAAAACAAGAACACGCGTTCCACTGCCTATGGCAAGTACTTCGCCAAAGCGGTCTACGACAAGAACTTCATCGGGACCAAGGCAGTGGCGGACTTCATCCAGACCCAGGCATCGGTGAAGCGAAGTGATGCCGTTGCCCTGATTATGAACTACAAGAAATCGGGAGGCGGTTCCTGCGGTGTACTCTAAATCCCTCTGCCGATGGTTTCGGCTAACGATATTCCACCCATCGTTCGCATGCGAACAACATGAAAGGTCAGAACATCGATGCAGCTTCATGACCACTTTTGTCTTTATGTATTTGGTTTTCTTCTCACTTATTCGTACTTTGACCTTTGGTCGAAGGTACTGTTCGCCTACCCGTAGCCTTTCGAAAGAAAAAATAAATGAATTTATTTTGTTCTTTGCTCACTTATTCGTACCTTTGCCATATCATTCTACTAAAACGACTTACAGATGAAGAAGATCATCCTTTACCTGCTGTCTTTATTGCCATTAGCGGCAGGTGCCCAGCCCATCACACAAAAGGAGATGAGCCGCATTTACCAAGAGGTACGAACACCTTATAAATACGGTATGGTGGTAGCACCCACCGATAACTACCATAAAATAGATTGCCCTACGGTATTTCGTGAGGGAGACAGTTGGTATATGACCTACGTGGTCTATAACGGCAAGGAAGGTACTGACGGACGTGGCTACGAGACATGGCTCGCCACCTCTGACGACCTGTTGCATTGGACGACCTTGGGACGTATCCTCGCCTACCCTGCCGATGGACAGCAGTTATGGGACCAGAACCAACGGGGCGGTTTTCCTGCCCTCATCGACTACCAATGGGACGGCACCTATGAGATGCTATCTTACAAGAACCGCCATTATATCACCTATATCGGCGGACCCGGAACAGGCTATGAGGCCGTCAATGCCCCATTGAGTATCGGTATCGCCTCCACAGACAAGGATATCACCACAGTCCATCAGTGGGACACGCAGTCTACCCCCTTGATGAGTTACGACGACAAGGATGCCCAATGGTGGGAACGGCTGACGCAGTATAAGAGTACCATTTACTGGATGAAGGACAAGCAACAGCGTATCAAGGGTGAGGAGCAATATCCCTTCGTGATGTTCTACAATGCCGGAGGTAAGGACGACACCCATCCCAAAGGGGAGCGTATCGGTATCGCCCTCTCCAAGGACTTGAAGAAATGGAAGCGCTACAACGGCAATCCCGTGTTTGCCCACGATAGTGACGGGACGATTACAGGTGATGCCCAGATCGTCAGGATGAACGACCTGTGGGTGATGTTCTATTTCTCTGCCTTCAACCCCACCCGTGAATACAATGCCTTCAACACCTTCGCCGTCAGTCGTGACCTCGTCAACTGGACGGACTGGACAGGCGACGACCTGATTATCCCCTCCAAGCCCTATGACGAGATGTTTGCCCATAAGAGTTATGTGGTGAAGCATAACGGTGTGGTATACCATTTCTATTGTGCCGTCAACAATGACCAGCAGCGCGGTATTGCCGTAGCCACCAGCAAACATCTAGGCAAGAGCGAAGTCAACTTCCCCACCCCGGAACCTACGGGACACCGCTATACGCAGTCATTGAACGACAACTGGGAAGTCACCTTCAACGGACGGACATTCACCAATGATATTCCACTCAACCTCGACGACTATGATGGTGCCGTACAGAAAGAACACGGTAACCTGCACGGTGATGCCACCTTCCAGAAGACATTCCAAGTTCCCGATTTGATAGACAAGCAATATTTCCTGCGCTTTGAAGGTGTGGGAACCTATGCAGACATCGTCTTGAACGGTCACAACTTGGGACGACACGACATCGGACGTACCACCGAGACCGTTGATATTACCCCCTATGTACAACCAAGAAAAGAGAACACGCTCAGCGTCCAGGTATCCCATCCCTCAGGCATTACGGATATGCCATGGGTATGTGGCGGATGCAGCAGTGAATGGGGATTCAGTGAAGGCAGTCAGCCTTTCGGCATCTACCGCCCCGTGGTACTGGAAGTGACCGACCCTGTCAGGATTGAGCCCTTCGGAGTGCATGTATGGAACAACGAAGCCTGTGACAGTCTCTTTATCGAGACAGAGATCAAAAACTACAGCACAACAGCGACAACAATAGAACTGGTCAACAAGTTATGTGAGAAGAACGGAAAACAAGTCGTCCGACTTACCGAAACCGTAGCACTGAAGGCAGGAGAAACCAAGACCATAAGGCAGGAGAAACCAAGACCATCCGCCAAGTGGCAGGCATTGTTCATCCCATACGATGGAGTACGGACCATCCCTATCTCTATCATGTCAATACCATTATCAAACGCAACGGGAAGGCTACGGAAAGTACCGATACGCCTTATGGCTTCTCCGTCGCCTCCTGGCCGCTCAGCAGAAAAGACGATGACCAGCGATTTATGCTGAATGGCAAGCCCGTCTTTATCAATGGTGTCTGCGAGTATGAACATGAGTTCGGACAGAGTCATGCCTTCAGCAACGAACAGATAGAGGCCCGTATCAAGATGGTGAAGGATGCCGGTTTCAATGCCTTCCGTGACGCCCACCAGCCCCATAACCTACACTATCAAGAGCTGCTTGACAAAGAGGGTATTCTCTGGTGGCCGCAGTTCTCTGCCCATATCTGGTACGACACCCCCGAGTTCCGTGAAAGTTTCAAACGTCATCTGCGCCAATGGGTGAAGGAG
>CACZCT010000130.1 GCA_902779745.1 uncultured Prevotellaceae bacterium | reverse complement strand
AACAATAGCAATGGGTTTGACCAATTTAAGCAGCTCACTTAGTTTCATACACCTTATTTATAATATAGTCCGTTATTCTAATACTAATATACACTCACAGCCCTTCATGATCGTTTTGCCTGCAGGGTAACTTTGCTTCTTTACCTTACCACGTCCCTGCAGTTTTACGTGCAGGCCACGGCTCTCCAGGAGATAGACGGCATCCTTAGCGCCCATGCCAACAACGTTAGGCGTGATGTTCTCTGTTGTCGACTCTTCCTGAGCAACACGTTTGTTAATGCCTAACTTTCTCAGGACGTAGTTGGCATCTTTCGCATTACCCATCTTGACATCGGGGATAATGATAGATTCCTCATCATGAGCATCCTTGACGCTCATCTTCAGGTTACGGGCCATCACGCCCTCGGCAATGTGATGGAATACGACACCGCTCATACCACCACCAGAGGCGGGCAGTCCTGACTTCTTCAGACAGACGATACATGAATATCTGGGATTGTCTGCAGGGAAGTAACCTGCGAAAGACAGCCAGTACTGTACCGTACCACTTTTATAACCGGCCTTACCTTGTGAAACTTGTGCGGTACCGGTCTTACCAGCCACCTTGAAGTGCTTAGAACCAGCCTTTCTGCCGAGTCCCTGACTGACCACATGCTCCAAGATGGTCTGCATGGTCTTGATCGCTTGGGGCTTGGCAATGCTTTCCTTGATAACCTCAGGAGGGAACTCCTTGATGATCTCGCCGTTCTTCATCACCTGCTTTACAAAGCGGGGACGCATCATCTTACCATTGTTGGCAATGGCGTTATAGAAGGTAACGGTATTGATAGGGGCAATCTGTGTCTCGTATCCGATAGACATCCAGGGCAATGTGGTCGCATACCAGTTGTCGTCATAGCGTCCGTTCTTCTTGCGGTGAGGCATGCGGATGATGGGTGGACGATAACCTGGCAGAATGTTCTGCAACTTCAGGTCTTCGGCTATACCGATACGTTGGAGACCTTTTACATAGCGCTCCGCCTGTTCGTGGTAGAACTTGTCAATGACATGGCTCACACCGATGTTCGAGCTGACTTCCAGCGAACGGGCTACATTGATGTCGGCATAGCCACCACGGCGCCAGTTGTGGTCTTTCATCTCTCGTCCGTACATGGGCTGGACACCGCAACCCGTATGGATGACGTAGCTGGTATCGTTGGGACTCTTGCCTAACACCTCGTCATCAAGAGCTACTAAAATAGATGCCACTTTGAATACGGAACCTGGCTCACAACGGTAGCTGATAGCTGAGTTGACGGCTTCAATATAGTTGCCGTTCTCGTTCCTCATCATGTTTACGATGGCCTTCACATCACCCGTCTCTACCTCCATCAGAATGGCAACACCCATCTCACCATTGACAAGCTTCAATTCATCCAACAGGGCACGCTCTGCTAAATCCTGCATGTTCACATCTATGGTAGTCACGATGTCACCGCCATCGATAGGCAGTGTCACGGGGATGTTCATATATTTGTTCAGGATTTTACGACGTCCTGTAATACCTGGTGTTCCTCTTAATATGGAGTCGTATGCCAGTTCCAGTCCGAAATAGGCGGAGTCCTTGGCACCATACATGCCTCCTACGGTACGCTGAGCCAACGAACCGAACGGACGACGACGCGAGTTGAACTCCTCCTCATGGAAACCGCTCTTAAATCTGGGCATGTTGAAGAAGGGCAGCTTTTTGACTTCTACGTAGGTGTTATAGTCTATACGCTTGGGCCAGATGGGCCAGTGACGAGCTCCTACGGAACCGTTTCCATTAACCTTCTGACGTCCCTTGTCAAACAACACCTTAAACTCATAGGCGGTAAGGGGGAATATCTTGCTGAGTCCGTTGCAAACGGAATCTACCTTGCTGTTCCAAAGAGAATCGTCTTTCTCAAAGGCTGCTGCCTGGAAGTCTATGAAAATCCTGTATTCTGGAATACTGCTGGCCATCAGCTGACCATCGCAGCTGAGAATGTTGCCTCGGTTGGGCTTCACGCTTACTGAGTCGCGCTTCAGTCGGTCGGCCACCTCTGTCCAATACTGCTTCTTGGCAGTC
>CACZCT010000129.1 GCA_902779745.1 uncultured Prevotellaceae bacterium | reverse complement strand
TACTTCATTGACGGCCATCTGATAGGTGGGAATGCTGCCGACAGCTTCAATCACTACGTCGGGACCGAAACCTGAAGTCATCTCCATCAGACGGGCATGTACATCCTCTGTCTTGGTGTTGACGGCATAACTAGCACCCATCTGTTTAGCAAGGGCCAATTTCTCATCGTCGATATCTGCGGCGATGACGATAGCTCCACGCTGTGCAGCGCGGACAACGGCTCCCATGCCGACCATACCACAGCCAATCACCATGACGACATCGATATCTGTCACTTGTGCACGACTGACGGCATGGAATCCCACACTCATCGGCTCTATCAGGGCAGAGGTACGGGGGGACAACTGTCCAGCAGAAATCACTTTCACCCAAGGTAGTGAGAAATATTCGCACATGGCACCCCAGCGTTGCACACCAAGGGTCTCGTTATGTTCACAGGCATTCACCCTGCCGTTACGACAGGAGGCACATTTACCACAGTTAGTGTAGGGATTGACGGTGACAGTCATACCCGGTTTCAGTCCTTCCGGAACATTCTTACCCACCTTGACAATCTCGGCTCCTACCTCATGACCGGGAACTACGGGCATCTTCACCATCGGATTTCCACCCCGGAATGTGTTCAGGTCGCTACCGCAAAAACCTACATACTTCATTTTCAACAGCACCTCATCGTCGCCCATCTGAGGCTCGGCGATGTCAATAACCTTCATGATGGAAGGCTCAGTAATTTGTATTGCTTTCATAAACTTCTTCTAATATATGTTCTATATCCGTAAATAGTTACTATCAGGAAACAAATGAAGGGCAGGATAAAAGAGGCGTTGGTTGCCGGGAATGTCCCAAACACCGTCTTCTGGTCGATAATCATAGCCTGTAGCGGAGGAAGTACTGAACCTCCGAGGATAGCCATAATCAGACCTGCTGCTCCGAATTTGGCATCATCACCCAGCCCGTCCAGGGCAATACCATAGATGGTGGGGAACATAAGAGACATACACCCACTGACGCATACCAGACAATAGATGCCCACCCTGTTCTGGAACAAGATGACACCTATCGTGAAGACCATGGCAAGTATTCCAAAGATAGCAAGCAGCTTGGCAGGTTTCAGGTATTTCATCAAGTAAGTGGCAATAAAACGGGAACAGATGAAGAAAATCATGGCAAAGATATTGAAGCGTTGAGACAATACTTCTGCCGACTGCTCGTCCATGCCCTCCGCCATAAACACACGGGTACCATATTGTATGATAAACGTCCAGCACATGATCTGTGCACCGACATAGAAGAACTGAGCGATGACTCCCTCCCGGTAGTATTTCAGGGAGAAGATACGTTTCAGTGTTGACCAAAAGTGGATGTCATGACTCTGGTCTCCGTTTTTAGGCATCTTGGAAAAGAAAATGACCAGGAACATCGCCACGATGACCAGTCCTATTATTAAATAAGGTGAGATGAGGACGCTGAGGTCGGCATCTTTCATTGCCTCGAACTCAGCATCCCCCAACAGGGCACGTTCGTCACTGCTCACCGATAATGGAACCACAGGGATTGAAACACTGTGCCATGTTCAGTCGGCGGGTGGCAGTCTCTTCCGGACCCATCGTAAGGATATACGGATTACAACTCGTCTCCAGGAAGGAGAGTCCGCAGGTCATGATGAAGTAGGCAATCAGGAAACAACCGTATAGTCCAATACTTTTTGATGGAAAGAACAACAGGGCACCTGTTGCATATAATCCCAGTCCCATCAGTACACCAGCCTTGTAACTGTATTTCCGGATAAAGATGGCTGCAGGGAATGCCATACAGAAATAGCCTCCGTAAAAGGCAACCTGCACCAACGTTCCGTCTGTCACGCTCATTCGGAATATCTTGGAAAAAGCCTTCACCATCGGATTTGTGATATCATTGGCGAATCCCCATAGTGCGAAACAGAAGGTAACAAGGATAAACGGAATGAGATAGTTCACTCCGTCCTTGGAGATTAATGATTTCTTTTCTTCCATATACCTTATTTATATAAAGGACCGAAATTCTGGCAGGCGCGGTAGTCGGCACCCTCCTTGTCCATACCGAAGGCATTCCATGTGGCAGGACGGAAGATGTCCTTGTCGGCAATGTTATGCATACAGACGGGGATGCGGAGCATAGCACAGAGGGTGATAAGGTCGGCACCAACGTGTCCGTAGCAGATGGCCCCGTGATTAGCTCCCCAGTTGTTCATGACACTGTAGACATCCTTGAAGGCATCCTTCGTGGGGTCGAGGCGTGGGGCAAACCATGTGGTAGGCCATGTGGGGTCAGTACGCTTGTCGAGGATGTCATGGGTCTTCGGATCGAGTTCTACTGTCCATCCCTCAGCCAGTTGCAATACAGGTCCCAGACCAGCCACAAGGTTCAGGCGCAACATCGTCATCGGCATACCACCTTTCGTGACGAAATGCGAGCTGTAGCCACCTCCACGGAAATAATCGCGGTCGGCAGGCATCCATGAGGTAGCCTTCAGACAAGCTTCCATATCCTCGTTCTTCATTTCCCAGAAAGGTTTGATGGTAGGATTACCGTCCTTGTCCGTCATCGCACCTGTAGCGTCGAGAGTTGTGGCACCACTGTTGATGAGGTGAATGAAGCCTTGTGCGGCACCTCCTTCAGGACGTTTGCCTGCTACACGCTCTACAGCTTCAGGACTCCAATAGGTACGGATATCCGAGAACATCACACCACGGTTGGTCAATAAGTGACCGAAGAGCATGGACATACCATTCAGGAAATCGTTCTCGGTAGCCAAAGTATAAGCTTCACGTGGACCGTTCCAGTCGAAAGAGGTACACATCATCGACTCAGGGAAGTCGAAGTTAGGTTTATAGTCCGTCCACTGACGTTGTCCCTGTACACCGGCAGCGATGGCGTTATGGCCGATGGCCTCTTCTTTGTAACCCATCTCCAGCAGTTTCTCACTACCTTGCATCAGGTCGCGAATAATCATCATGTTCTTCACGGTGAACTCCCAGTCCTCGTCTTTCTCCTGACGGTTCTTGCCCTTGCCCTTACCGTTGAAGGTCGTCATGGGTACACCCGGGAATAACGGACGGTCCTCGTTATAGTCATGCCCCTCATTGGGCTTGCAGTATTTCTCTACCCACTGCATAGCTTTCTCGAACTCCTCCTTATCATAGATGCCGAAGTCTACACGGCGCAGGATCTCCACCAATGACACATACTCGGTACGCATCCCTAAGTATTGCTGTAAGAAGTCGGCGTTGACAATAGAGCCAGCGATACCCATACAGGTATTACCCAGTGACAGATATGACTTGCCACGCATGGTGGCTACAGCTTGGGCGGCACGGGCAAAGCGCAGAATCTTCTCTGCCACGTCAGCAGGAATGGTATTGTCGTTCAAGTCTTGCACGTCATGACCATAGATGCCATAGGCGGGAAGACCTTTCTGTGCATGGGCAGCCAGTACGGCAGCCAGATAAACAGCACCGGGACGTTCTGTTCCGTTAAAGCCCCAAACAGCCTTGGGATAGTAGGGATTCATGTCCATGGTCTCGGAGCCATAGCACCAGCAACTGGTAACGGTGATGGTGGAACCGACACCCTCACGTTCGAATTTCTCAGCACAGGCTGCC
>CACZCT010000128.1 GCA_902779745.1 uncultured Prevotellaceae bacterium | reverse complement strand
TGGTCATCCCTGCCTCGTCCAGCATCTTTGTCAGATGATTCTTCAACTGATCCGCTGAGGACAACAGACCAACGCTGATACCTGCCAGTTCACAGAGATCCTCTGGGCTGCCATTGACATTGAGCATCATAGACATGGCCACCTCTCCACAGGGATCCATGCCTTCCTGCCCTACATAGCCAGCCTTCTGAAGCAGACTGAAATATAATTCGCTCATTTCATCTTGTCCGCCCACCAAGGCCGTACGTATTTTACCTAACTGCATCTGCATCCAGGCATCCAACACGGCATGGTCAAAACTGAGATCACCGTGTGAGTAGGTCGTATTATAACCATGGGTCTTGGTGTATATCCCAAGAGTAGCCCCTACTGTATTGTGGGTTGACTGCATGAAATAGGTGGGACTGAGTGCCTCCTCGCCGTTCTCAACCATGGCGTCCAGGAATTTCTCCGTATAATCAAGACTACCTATGCTGGTTCCTGTAATAATCGCATCAGGATGCTCTATACCTGTTTCTTCCAAGACTTTGAGCGCAGTAACAAGGGCACGCTTCATCAAATTACCCATTCTCCGGACCTCGCCAGGTGACATATAATCACGGAACGAAGGATTGATTGCTTTTACCAGAAGATCCTGGTAGCGGATGGGCTCTTCCATCCATTGCTCGGACAACGGCTGCTGGATGGATATTTGTTCAGCTGCTTGTATGAATACTTGTTGTCGTTTCATATCATGCGTCATATTTAGACAGGATCAGAGACGAATCATTGCCGCCGAATCCAAAAGCATTACTCAAAACATGTTTAATCTCCACCTGTGGATGAGGATCCATCACAGGGATGATACCATTCTCCATAGGCGTATGCCAGTTGACATTCACTGGCAAGAACTGGTTCTGGATAGCCAATATACAGAAGACAGCCTCAATACTGCCAGAAGCACTGGTAGTATGGCCTGTGAACGACTTGGTAGATGATATGGGGGGCAGGTGGTCACCAAACACACGACGAATGGCATAGCTTTCACTCTCATCGTTATTGGGTGTTCCTGTACCATGTGCGTTGATATACTGGATGTCCGATGGCTGTAGTCCAGCCAAGGCTAATGCCTCCTGCATGGCTAAAAAGGCTCCTTCACCCTCTGGTGACGAGGCTGTCTGATGGAAGGCGTCACAGGCATTACCATAACCACTCAGCTGACACAAAGGTTGTACGCCACGTTTCTTGACAGATGCCGCAGTCTCCAAGACCAGATAGCCAGCACCTTCACCCAGGTTCAGACCGGCACGATCCCTGTCGAAAGGCCTGCATGGTTGATGATCCAATATCATCAACGTATTGAATCCGTTCAGATGGAACATGGTCAGGCACTCTGCGCCACCTACAACCACCATCTCTGCCATTCCACAACGCAACATGTTTGCACCTGTAATAAGAGCATTCGTCGCGGAAGAGCAGGCAGTGGAGACAGTTGACAAAGAGGCAAATTGGCCAAAATAGTCTGCAATCATCTCCGTACAATCGGCGCAGTTGTGGGTGGATATGAGAGCGTGTGCATGAACACTGTCGCATTCCTTCTCCTTGGCATAAAACAACTCTCGCCGATCCATGCCGCCTACAGTCGTGGCCGAGATAAAGGGAACCTCATTCAACTTATCACCTGCAAGACCAGCCTGTTCCAGGGCTTCACGTAAGGCAAGCCTGCCCATCAGTGCAGTACGCGTCAGAAAGGGATTATGAGATACATTCAGCATCTGCATCATCTCCTCATTGCTGAGCTGGACCTCACCTACAGGAAGATCACGATGAATGGATGGGAGATATTTCATCTGACGGATTCCAGACTCTTCTTTCCTGAGGGCAGCCAGTGTCTCAGACTTACCGACGCCGATAGCCGACACAACTCCTGCACCTGTTACGTATATCGATTCCATTATTTCTTATACCTCTTTATTAATAATACCCACCCGTTTCATCCATTCTGTATAGAATGCCGGCATGTCCCATACCAATTGATAATCACGATCCATAAAGACTTGCACGGTTCGGCCGGTAGCCATCACACTGCCGTCTTCCGGATGACGGATCTCATAGTCGAAGACAATCTTTGCAGCCTCTGACGGACAATAGGTGATCGTCATTTCCGGCTGCATGCCATATCTCAGCGGCTGCTTATATTGAATAGACATGTCAACGATGGGTGCATAGAAGCCATTCTCTACGATCAGGTTGTAGTCCAG
>CACZCT010000127.1 GCA_902779745.1 uncultured Prevotellaceae bacterium | reverse complement strand
CAAGATCAACCTGACGAAGATACAGTCGTTGCCGATTATCGGACGGGAATGGGAATACCTGTTCTATGTAGATGTGATGTACGACGACCTGACTCGCTATCGTCAGTCAATTGACGCAATTATTCCATTGACCAAGGACTTTAAGATTTTAGGAGAATATAAAGATGGCAAACAGACGAATTGAACCAGCAGACAGATTAAGTTTAGTGAGCGAATACTACTTCAGTCGGAAACTGAAGGAGGTGGCACAGTTGAATGCGGAAGGCAAAGACATCATCAGTCTTGCCATCGGTAGTCCTGACATGCCGCCCTCGGAGCAGACCATCAATAAGTTATGTGAAGTGGCTCACCAGCCCAATGCACATGGTTATCAGCCCACGATGGGAACGCCTGAGTTGCGTGAAGCGATGGCTGGTTTCTACAAGCGTTGGTACAATGTCGATCTGGATGCCAAAAGCGAGGTGTTGCCATTGATTGGTTCAAAGGAAGGTATTCTCCATGTGACACTTGCCTTCGTCAATCCAGGTGATGCCGTATTGGTACCTAATCCTGGTTATCTTACCTATACCTCTTTGTCGAAGATTCTGGGTGCCAATGTCGTTTATTATAACCTGAAGGAGGACAACGGATGGCAGCCCGACTTCGAGCAGTTGGAGGACATCATACATCATACGTCTAACATCAGACTTCTTTGGACCAACTATCCAAATATGCCGACGGGTGGAAAGGCCCAACGCAAGACCTACGAGCGTCTGGTGCAGTTCGCCAAGGATCACGGCATCGTCGTGGTCAACGACAACCCCTATAGCTTCATCCTCAGTGAGGAGCATCTCAGTATCTTACAGGTGCCAGGAGCCAAAGACTGCTGTATCGAGTTCAACTCGATGTCGAAGTCACATAATATGCCTGGATGGCGTGTGGGTCTTTGTGCTACTAATGCCGAGTTCATCTCATGGATACTGAAGGTTCAGTCGAACATTGAGAGCGGTACTTTCCGTGGTATCCAACTGGCTGCCGCTGAGGCTTACAACAATAGCGAGGAGTGGCATCGTGAGTATAATGTCAACACCTATGCACGTCGTCGTCAGTGGGCAGAAAAGATCATGGATGTCTTAGGTTGTACGTACGACAAGAACCAGGTAGGTATGTTCCTCTGGGGTAAGATACCTGCAGATGTCAAGAACGTGGAAGACCTGACAGAAAAGGTGTTGCATGAGGCACGTGTCTTCATCACCCCAGGCTTTATCTTCGGCTCGAACGGTGAGCGTTATATCCGTATCTCCCTTTGTGCCAAGGAAGAAAAGATACAGCAAGCCCTTCGAAGAATTGAAGAATGTAAAAATGCAAAAATGTAAAAAAACGATATAACTATGGAACTGGAATTAGAACCCCTGAGATTACCGAGTGACAATGAACGCCCCTTCGTCATTGCAGGTCCCTGTAGTGCAGAGAGTGAGGAGCAAGTGATGACTACCGCTAAGCAACTGGCGATGTATGGCTGTCATAATTTCCGTGCAGGAGTGTGGAAGCCCCGTACGAAGCCAGGAGGTTTCGAAGGACATGGCGAGCCTGCCCTTGTATGGTTGCAGCAGGTGAAGAAAGAGACGAAGATGCTGGTGGCTACAGAAGTGGCAACGCCTGAGCATGTGGAACTTTGTCTGAAATATGGTATCGATATCCTGTGGATAGGTGCACGTACTACTGCTAATCCTTTTGCGATGCAGGCTCTTGCCGATGCTTTGAAAGGTGTGGACATCCCTGTATTCGTGAAGAATCCTGTCAATCCAGACTTGGAACTGTGGATTGGTGCACTGGAGCGTCTGAATCAGGCTGGGGTGAAGCGCATGGCGGCTATTCATCGTGGTTTCTCCAGTTACGACAAGAAGATCTATCGTAACATGCCGATGTGGCAGATTCCTATCGAACTGCATCGTCGTATTCCAGAGTTGCCTATCATCAATGACCCCAGTCATATCGGTGGTCGTCGTGAGTTGATTGCTCCGTTGTGTCAGCAGGCGATGGACTTAGGCTTTGACGGACTGATTGTAGAGAGCCACTGCGATCCTGACAAGGCATGGAGTGATGCCAAGCAGCAGGTAACTCCTGATGTCCTTGACTATATCCTCTCTCTGCTCGTCATCCGCGATGAGCATACCACTACTGAGGGTATTCAGACACTGCGTAAGCAGATTGATGAACTTGACAACCAGTTGATGGAGTTGTTGGCCAAGCGTATGCGTGTATGCCGTGAGATTGGTCACTATAAGAAAGAACAC
>CACZCT010000126.1 GCA_902779745.1 uncultured Prevotellaceae bacterium | reverse complement strand
AGTTCATTCTCGCCAACGACCTTACTTTGGGCGATGCATGGAGTAAAACATACGATCTCGCAGGCGATTTCGATGGTAACGGTCATAGCATCACCTATGGTGGCAAACGTAGTCTCTTTAATTCCGTTACTGGTAGTGTGCGTCATTTATATGTCAACGCCAACTTGAAAGGAGTCAAAGACGCCACTGGTGGAATATGCAAAATCAATACCGGTACCATTGAGGACTGTGAGATAAGTGGAACGATTGCCAATACGACGAAGAATGCCTGTGCAGGCGGTGTTGCAGGAAAGAACGGCCCTCAAGGTGGTATCATCTCTCACTGTCACGTCGTTGCCACCATAGACGGACCGAAGGCCTATGGCATTGCCTATCAGCAAGAGAAGGCGACCATCCGTGACAACGTCTTCAACGGCCAGTTCGACATTCATTGCAATCGTCAGTATATGATTTGCAATGACGAGAGGAGCAGCACCATTGATGGCAATTACTATATTGAGAACATCCGCAACGCAAAGGCGGAGCGCTGTAGCGGAGTGACCCTTGCTGATCCAGCCAGACTCGTACAGGATGCCAAGGACATGGCTGGTACCTATCCCGTCTATGCTGCCAGCATCAAGAAAAGGTACAACGATGTCTTTACGGTCACGCTCTCGTTGCCCGCTGAGGTTTATCGGGTCAACCTGTCGCAAGAGACAGCTGTTCCCGGTGCAGTCATCACGGGCTCTGTGCGCGTTGAGGGCAACCAACACCTTGTCGGCATCACCGTTTCCGATACCCTCGGCAACAATGCTCAGAACTGCCCGTTCACCGACCACATGAACAATGTCTATTCCTTCTCGTTCTCCATGCCTGCACATGATGCCAAGGTTACCTTCCAGACAGAGTCGGGCCGATACATCTATACCGCCCAGCAGTTTGTCGATGTCAACAATCAGGAAGGAACGTTCTACCTTGTCAGGGATATAGAACTGAACAACTGGGTACAGCAAATCGATTTGTTTGGCAACTTCTACGGTGGCGGTCATACCATCAAGTACAGTTCTTCGACAAGCTGTGTCGGTCTGTTCAATAAAATCTGTAAGGGCGCATTGCTCCAGGGACTTCGTGTTATCGGAAATGTGCAAACAGAAGTAGACTGTGGCGGAATAGCCAAGGAGAACCAGGGTACCATCCGCGACTGTCATTTCTCTGGCCGTATATCTATCATGGCGACTCCTGGAAAGAAAAAGAAGACGCTGAAAGAGGAGCGCATTGCTGCCCTTGTCTGTGACTTGACAACGGAAGGTGCTGTGGTTGACCACTGTTCTGCCACGGGCGAACTGAAGAGTTCCCGCAATCAGGATGTCATCGACAGCCATCCTCTGTGTTACGCGGGTTCTGAAAATGTCAAAAACACCGTCTGGGTTAGTCCCAAGGCGACGGGTCAGTACAGCCAGCAGGTGGCTCTTGCCGAGGCTGCACGTAAAGACTATCCAATCTTTGCAAATGGCATTCTCGACAAGATCAATCCCCGCGTCATTGTGGGTCGTGATACCATCCGTGTGCAAAGAGGCACTACGCTCGACAAGCTCACCCTTATTGACGGCGAGCCGTTCATCTGTACGGGCGACGTGAATGTCAAGCAGATTATCTATAAGCGCAGCGTCATGAGCAATACCGAGCAGTGGGTGCTTCCATTTGCCTTCGATGGTATTGCCGGCAGTGGCCCCTTCGAATATAGTAAGCTGGAAAGAGTGAATGATATGCCGAAGGTCGGGGCAACCCAGCGGCTGACGCTTACCGATAAGTCCACCTCCGTCACCTATAATGCCAACGAACCTTGGATGGTTAAAGGTGATGGTGGCGAGTACGTGCTGACCCACTCCAGTGGTTCCATCACCGTGCATGCTACTGACAATACACATATGGATATGTATGCATCCGCTCAAGATGAAGGACATATTTATGCCACCTACAATGTCATACCGGGTAATACAGCCAAGGGCGACCTCCTGTATGTATGGGATAGTGCTAACCAGAAATATATCCTATCCGGCGAGTCTGGCAACCCTGCCGACATCCAGCCCTATCGCTTCTATGTGCAGTTCTACAACAAGATTAATAAGGTGCATGAGAAATACACGCAGACAGAGTGGTACAAGAAAGACCCGTCGTCATCAAGCAGTAACGTCAAGGCAGCTCACCGAAGCCTCGCTTCTGCCATGGCCGACGGCTGGCGCACCGCTCGCCGCCGTGTCACTCATTTATCGGATGGCCGACCATAGCATGGAACTCCCGCCAGCACTTCCCTTGCTGGTACGAGCCAAGCGTTCCGATGCCCAGCCGTTGGTTGACGAAAAGACAGGTGCTGAGATTGAAGACATGGACGATGATATTCCACACTATTGGTGCGCCTCTTACGGCAACCGTCTCGACATCTGGGCTTTGCCTTCCTCTGAGAACTATGCTGATTTGGCGGAATATAACGCTATGATGTTCGAGGACACCTATTTCGACCAGTCCTTCAACTATGCTACCAACGCCGACAGCCGCACCACGGGACCTATGAGCTATTGCATCACGGTGCTCAACGAAGATACCTACGAACCCCTTCCGCTGATGGGCGATAGGGTGAGTGTGCAGTTCATCTCGTCAGGCTCAGCAACAGGAATCGATGAAATGAGAAATGAGAAAGGAGAAATGAGAAATGGGGAAATGAAGGATAGCCCCGTCTACAACCTTAGCGGACAGCGTGTTGGTGCAGGGTATAAGGGTATTATTATACAAAACGGACGAAAAGTAATGAAGCGATGAAAAAGATATATTTAGCATTGGTCATGC
>CACZCT010000125.1 GCA_902779745.1 uncultured Prevotellaceae bacterium | reverse complement strand
GTGCATAAAGAGGTATGATGTTAGATGTAAGATGTTAGACGTATGAAAAAAGATATATCAAGACGTAATTTCCTCAAATTGTTAGGAGGAGGCGCTGTAACAACTGCCGCCGTACTGACTGGCTGTAAGTCTAAGACGGAGACCAAAGCGGTCAGTGAATATACCAAACAGGTGGAGCCGCCTGTGGGTAAGATGACCTATCGCACCAATCCCAAGACAAATGAGAAAGTATCCATCCTTGGTTATGGTATGATGCGCCTGCCGTCAAAGACAGAGAATAAAGACGACTATGATCAGGAGATGATCAACAAACAAATAGACTATGCCTTGGAGCATGGAGTCAACTACATCGACACCAGCCCCGTCTATTGTCAAGGTAAATCGGAGGCATGTACGGGAATCGCTCTCAGTCGCCATAAACGCAGCGAGTATTTCATCGCCACCAAACTCTCGAATTTCCATCCTGACTCACAGACGCGTGAAGCCAGTATCGCCATGTATCAGAAATCATTGAAGGATCTGCAGGTCGACTATCTCGACTACTACCTGCTGCATGCCATCGGTGGTGGAATGGATGAGTTCAACAAGCGTTATGTCGATAACGGTATGATGGACTTCCTAATGAAAGAGCGCGAGGCTGGACGTATCCGTAACCTCGGATTCTCCTTCCACGGCTATAAGGCAGTGTTCGACGAGGTGCTTGCCATGCATGACAAGTATCACTGGGACTTCGTACAGATAGAGTTGAACTACTTGGACTGGAACTTTGCCGATGAGATTAACGACCGTAACGTAGATGCCAGTTATCTGTATGCAGAATTGCAGAAGTACCATATCCCTGCCGTTATCATGGAACCTCTGTTGGGTGGACGACTCGCAAACCTGCCCCAGTATCTCGTCAATGAACTGAAGCAACATGCCCCCGATCGCAGTGTCGCTTCCTGGGCTTTCCGCTATGCAGGTACTCCCGAAGGTGTATTGACTGTGCTCAGCGGTATGACGTATATGGAACATCTGAAGGACAACCTGCTATCGTATTGTCCGCTGAAGCCCCTCACCAAGCAGGAACAGGAATACCTACACAGTGAGATTGCAGAGAAAATCGTCGGATTGGAGAATATCCCCTGTAACGACTGTAAATACTGTATGCCTTGTCCTTACGGCATTGACATTCCTGCCATCTTCGTCCATTATAATAAATGTAAGAACGAAGGAACATTGCCCCGTCTGAAGATGGACGACGAGTATGCCAAGTTGCGCCGCAACTATCTCATCAGTCTCGATCGTGCCGTACCACGTTTCCGTCAGGCAGACCACTGCATTGGCTGCGGTCAGTGTGAACCGCATTGTCCACAGAATATCCGCATCCCACGGGAGTTGCAGAAGATCAGCGAGTTTGTAGAGACTCTGAAGCGTAACAACTGGATGATGGAGGAAAAGCCGAAAGAGACATAAGATAAAAATGAAGGCATCCGATGGGATGCCTTCATTTTTGATTGTTATTTCACTACGAAATCAATACTTTGCAAATCCTTGTCAAGGGACGACGTGCCATAGAGAATCTTGTAACGTCCCGGCTTGACAGACAGTTCATCAATGCTTTCGTCATAATACTCAAATGCCTCACCATCCAAAGCAATGGCTGCCGTTGCGGTCTCACCAGGCTTCAAGTTCAACTTCTGGAAACCTTTCAAAGCCTTGATGGGAGCACCTGCATCATCAAGAGCCTTCACATAGACCTGAACAGTCTCGGTACCCTCACGCTTGCCAGTATTCGTCACAGGGACCTTTAACGTGCAAAAGGTTCCTGTTTGTCCAGACTTTGCGGACTTTCCGGATATCTTACCCTTGCCTACTTTGAAAGTCGTATAACTCATGCCATAGCCAAAGGCATACTGAGGAATACCTGTGAAGTAACGATAGGTACGGTTCTTCATCGAATAGTCGAGGAAGTCTGGCAGGTCATTATTAGAGCGGTAGAACGTCACAGGGAGTTTTCCGCCAGGGTTATAGTCGCCGAAGAGCACTTCTGCAAGAGCCTTGGCACCACCCTGTCCGGCATACCAAGCCTGCAACAAGGCATCATATTCACCCTCCACACTGCCAAAGGCGATAGCAGAACCGGAACAGTTGACGAAGATGACAGGACGACCGGTGGCATGCATCGCACGAAGCAGACGCTGCTGTACCTTCGGCAGCTCTATATCTGCCTTATCACCGCCCTCACCTTCCATCTGGGCAGAGATACCACCAATGACGATAATAGCATCGGCACCCTTGACCTCCTCGGCAAGTGGTGTGAAG
>CACZCT010000124.1 GCA_902779745.1 uncultured Prevotellaceae bacterium | reverse complement strand
GTGATCCGGTCGGGATTCGAACCCGAGACCCACAGCTTAGAAGGCTGTTGCTCTATCCAGCTGAGCTACCAGACCATCAAATTCGGGTGCAAAGGTACGAATAAGTGAGAAGAAAACCAAATAAAAACTCAAAAATTATACTTCAAAACGGATATACGTGCGGTCATCGAAGGAGTCCTGTCCTTTCATAAATGCCTTGCTGGCGATGAAGGTTTGGATATTCAGCGGGTCGTTCTTCCGCTGTTCTTCCAGCCGTTGTTCACTCTCAGCGAGGGTGGAACATAGGAAGGGATAGCCGTCGCTGGCGAATACAATTTCGTGGGGCTGGAAGTCGAGGGTATAGACAGGGACATGTTGTTGCGCAATGGGAAAGCCGTCGATGACGGAGAAGGTGATATTCTGTCGTTTGGTACTGTCTACAATGTCCGCAAGGATATAGTCACGTGCCTCATCATGGGTCAGCAACTCGTCAATGGTGGTACCTGATGCCAAAAGTTCCTTTGACTTCTCTGCCCGTTTGGCGGCATAGACAGCCTCCTCCGGTTTGGGATTCTCATAGAGTTCTCCGTCTATCAGGCACAAACAGTCACCTACCATCCAGACTTGTCGTTGTAGTCGACTATAGATGACGGCAGAGCAGGTGAGACGCTCCTCGGCATGTTCTGTCAGACGGGGGAGCATTGATTTCTTATAATGTTTGCGTACGTAGGTGGTGACCCCTCGGAGAAAGACCTCACAAGTGATGTCCTTGGGCATCCGGCGGATATACCTGCTGACCAACTTCATGGCCAGTCGACCGTTGGAGCAGAACAGGCTGTGCCGGTAAGTCGTTTTTGCCGTGGAGCCGTCAATGACGGCGATGAAGTCAGGGGTGACGACGATGCCGTCCTCGCTTTTCTTTTTCGGGTTTTTCGGAATGAGGCTTTGCTCGATGATTGTCATGATGTCTGATGTCTGATGTCTGATGTTTGATGTCTGATGACCGTTGACTATTGTCCGTTTTCTTATACCAGAAGAAATACTGGCGTTGGGCGAGTTTCTCTTTCTGGCTATGGGCACTGAATACTTTCTCTAATGTATAAGGGTCATAGCCCGTATACCATGTCTCAGTAGAGACGGTCATAGGAGTCGGTGTAAAATCCTGTACCTGTTCCAAGTGGAAGTTCAGTTTCTTGGTAATCTCCGCCAGTTGTGCCATATCCGCCTCCGTACATCCCGGATGACTCGATATGAAATAGGGAATGATCTGCTGGTTAAGGTGCTCCTCCTGATTGATGCGGTCGAAGATACGCTTGAAGTCGTAGAACTGTTGGAACGACGGCTTGCGCATCAGTTGCAGCACCTTGTCGCTGGTATGCTCTGGTGCTACCTTCAATCGGCCGCTGACATGACGGGTGATAAGTTCACGGGCATACTGCATGGCGGCTTGGTTGCTTGCCTCGTCCTTGCTACGATGTAGGATGAGGTCGTAACGTACCCCGCTGCCGATGAAACTTTTCTTGATACCCGGTAGGGCATCGACGGCATGATAGATATCCAGTAGAGCACTGTGGTTCGTATCGAGGTTCGGACAGATCTGCGGATGGATACAACTGGGACGTTTGCATTTCTCACATGCCTTGATGTTACGTCCCTTCATGCCGTACATGTTGGCAGAAGGTCCTCCGAGGTCTGAGAGGTATCCTTTGAAATCGGGCATCTCCATTACCTGTTTGACTTCCTTGAGGATACTCTCTTTCGAGCGACAGGCAATGAACTTGCCCTGGTGGGCGGAGATGGTACAGAAAGCACAGCCGCCGAAACAGCCCCGGTGGATGTTCACGCTGTGTTTGATCATTTCATAGGCAGGAATGCGTTTCCCTTTGTATTTTGGATGCGGCTGACGGGTATAGGGCAGGTCGAAGGAGGCATCCAGTTCTTCCGTCGTCATAGGCGGATAGGGAGGATTGACAACCACGCAAGATGGTTGATTGTTGTTGGCTGATGTCAGACATCTACCTTCAAATTTCAGACATCCCAACGGCTGTATCAACCGTTGGGCATGGATCATGTTCGACTGTTCCTCGATGTGTCGGAAGTTCTCTGCCTGTTTCCGTTTGTCCTGTAGGCATTCCTCATGGGAATGGAGTACGATGTCCTGTTCTGTAATCCCTCCGGGTATATTCTTCTTGTCGGCAAGGAATACAATCTGAGGGAGGTCGTGCATCGCACTAATAGGCTGTTCCAGGGTCGCTTTCTCTCCCATGCCATACGTGATGATGTCAGCAGGGGCATCACAGAGGATACAGGGGCGTAACTTGTCCTGCCAATAGTCATAATGCGACAACCGGCGGAGCGAAGCCTCAATGCCTCCCAGAACGATGGGGACATCGGGATAGAGTTCCCGTAAGATACGGCTATAGACAATGGTGGGATACTCCGGACGCATATCATGCCGACCGTCTGGACTATAGGCATCCTCAGAACGCAGGCGTCGGTTGGCGGTATATTTATTGACCATCGAGTCCATACAGCCGGGAGAGATACCGAAGAAGAGACGCGGACGACCGAGTTTCTTGAAGTCGCGGAAGTCTCCGTGCCAGTCAGGCTGAGGTACGATAGCCACTTTATAACCAGCAGACTCCAAGATCCTCCCGATGACGGCAACACCGAAGGAGGGGTGGTCGACATAGGCATCACCTGAGAATAGGATGACATCCACCTCGTCCCATCCCCGTAGTTCCAACTCCTTCTTCGTCGTCGGCAGAAAGTCCGTCAGTCTGTAGTCCACTTTCTTTTTTGTTATTCCGGTATTCCGTCAATTTTAATTAAACGGTGTCCCCTGGAAGGAACGGGTCGTCATACCGAGGTTGTCATTGCCACGGTTTTTCCAATTGATGAAGAGCAGTACGAGTTGTTGCAGACCGTAT
>CACZCT010000123.1 GCA_902779745.1 uncultured Prevotellaceae bacterium | reverse complement strand
CCATTTCGCTGCCCGCCTGTCGCTGTTCGTGCTGTTCCGCACCCTGCAGGTGCTGGGCGCCTACGGCTTCCGTGGCTATTACGAGCAGAAGAAGCACTTTATCGAGTCGATCCCTCCTGCCATCCATAACCTGCGGGAGTTGCTGGCCAGTTCGACACAGTTCCACTATCCCTATCTGATGGATGTGCTCCGCCAGTTAACCGAGTTGCCCCAGTATGCCCAGATCGAGACCACGGGCAGTCGTTCCGATGGTTATAAGACCACCGACCTGAACCCTTATAAGACCCACCCGCAGGACGGACCTGCCACCTTCTCTAAATATGATGCACAGGGACCGCTGGTGGTGCGTGTGTTCAGTTTCTCGTTCACCAAGGGTATCCCTGAGGATGAGAGCGGCAACGGTGGCGGCTATGTGTTCGACTGTCGTAGTACCCACAACCCCGGTCGTTATGAGCCTTATAAGCAACTGACGGGACTTGACGAGCCGGTGATCCGTTTCTTGGAGGATGATGGCGAGATCCTGACGTTCCTCGACTCCGTGTATAAGTTGGCTGATGCCCATGTGCGCCGTTATATCCAGCGTGGTTTCACCTCGCTGATGTTCTGTTTCGGTTGCACCGGCGGTCAGCATCGCAGCGTCTATTCCGCCCAACACTTGGCAGAGCATATCCACGAGAAATTTGGCATCGAGGTGCGCATCTGTCACCGTGAGCAACATATCACGCAGACCCTGGAGGCGCGACAGTCTGACACCTGATCGGATGCCGTTTGTCGTTGTCTGGCTCCACTGTCGCAACAAGTCGGAAAAAAAAAGAGGCTATTGCTTGGATGCAACCTCATTTGATTGTACCTTTGCGGTAAACTTTAAAAAATTAGATAAGTATGGCATTATTAGCAGCACTTGAATTTGGCGACAACAACATCGGCCGTTACTCCAAAAGCTATTTGGTTTCCGACTGCCGTTTTGTGTTCCACCGCCCTTACAACTCTTACCGTCCCGAGGGGATGGCCCGTTGTGAAAGATTGGAACTGGAGGTCATTGCTCCAGGTAAGAATGATTTGAACCTGTTTGACTGGTATGACAAGCAGGGGGTACAGAGCGGACGTATCGTGATCAGTCTGGCCGCTGAAGCCAAGTTGACTGAGCAAGACGCCCAAGTTGTCTATTTCGAGGATGCCAAGTGCTTCTCGCTCTCAGAGTATTATGATATCAATTCCGCTCATCGGCGCTGTCTGAAGCTCGCCATCGAGGCAGAGACGATCACCGTTGATGATGTAGTATTCCAGCATATTTAATATTGAAGGTTATGGCAACACTATCTAATGAACTGAAGGCGGTATTGTTCTGGGATAATTTCCTGGAGAATCCCAAGAATGTGTTGAAGGAGAACTGTCTGGTAATCCAGAACTTCTCATACGAGTGTGAGCGTATGCGTAATAATTCCAGTGATGTGTATGGTGCCTCAAAGCCCGTCATCATGACATTTACGATCCGTGTTAATTCTCCGTCGCATGCCAAGGAGCTCTATCAGCGTCTGGCCCTGAACGGACACTATGAGTATTCGATCCTGTTTAACGTGACTTATGATAACAACCAGCGTCTGAAGGATTATGAAGACGGTATGGTGGTGAACGGTTACGTGGTGAGCCTGGAAGAGCGATACAGCAGTCTGCAGGATGATGCAGGCGTTGACAAGCAGATGCTGCTTGAAGTGAAGCTGTTGGTACGCTCAACCACCTATATGGGCAGAGAAAGACAGAATGATTTAGTAAGTGTATTCATCCATTAATTAAACGAAATAGGCTATGGCAAAAGTTAAATTGGTATTTGTTGGTGTCACTGATACATACGTTCTCCAAATAAGGAGAAATCCTATTTTTAGCATGAAAGGTAGGCCCCCAAAACCTATTAATATTGAGTTGACAACAGGTGAGAAGCATGAGGAAGGTTATTGCACTTATAAAGTGCCCTGGAAAAAGTCGCCTCTTGTAACCGACGAGAATGGTAATCAGCAGAAACCTGAAACGGGCATTGGTCCTGTTTCCTTCGCAATGAATCTGCAGAATATACGGTTCGAGAAGAAGATGTATAGTCCTAACAAGATCTATGCAGAGATTCAGATTGCCCCAGGCTCAAAAGGAGACAGTCAGGCGGATTCTGATATGGTATTCTCTGCCAATATTCCCAAAGACTTGTTGCAAAAGTCGTTCATCAATAAGCGGGTGATTCTGGAATGTGACAATAAGGTCGTCTGCGACGATTACTTCGTCCAGGATGTCATACCTACCTATAAGCAGGATGCCATGTACGTCACTTTCGAGATGTATAGTCCTGACTATCTGATG
>CACZCT010000122.1 GCA_902779745.1 uncultured Prevotellaceae bacterium | reverse complement strand
AGCCACAAACTTATTACGCACAAGACTCACCAATACGTTGAGTCCCTGTACGCCTCCGAAAACACCAGTGTATTTCAACACATGGCTATAGCTCTCGTCATCCTCTTTAACCATCTTTTTCTTAAAATCAAACGCAAAATTACAAAAATTATTACGTATTTACAAATAAATTTGGTTTTTTGCTCACTAAATCGTACCTTTGTGCCATGAAACTAAGTATTATCATCCCCGTTTATCGTGTTGAAGACACGCTCGACAAATGTGTTGAGAGCGTCTTAAAGCAGGATTACGACGATATGGATATAATACTCGTTGACGACGGATCACCAGACGATTGTCCTCAGAAATGCGATGACTGGGCTAAGAAAGACACCCGCATCAGAGTAATCCACAAAGCCAACGGAGGCCTCAGCGATGCCCGTAACACAGCATTGGATATTGTTCATGGCGACTATATAACATTTGTAGATTCTGATGACTTTATCAGCTTATCCACCTATGGACCACTGATGGATACTCTTTCCAAACGGCAAGACATTGACATATTGGAATACCCAGTATTCATCAACTATCGCTCACCCAAACAACGCAAGCTGGACTTTACCGAAGAGACCGTTTATGACAACATATCCGACTATTGGTATAAAGGTCAGGCATATCTACACAGCTATGCCTGTAACAAAATCTACCGCGCGTCACTTTTCGAGGAGATAAGATATCCCAAGGGTATCGTCTTCGAAGACATTCACACCCTGCCCCTGCTTCTGAAAAAAGCCAAGACCATTATGACAACCGACAAGGGCCTCTACTATTACTGTCAGAACCCCTCCGGCATCACTGCAACAGCCGACGGCAATGCCCTTCGCATGCTTCTCCAACCGCATGTAGAGATTATTAAAGACAGTAATTTCCTCGACCGTAATTTCCAGACATACTACCTTCATGTGCTCAATATTCAGATGGATGTCTTTGAACAGGCCGGCGATGATCCTATCCTCCCACATATCCATCTGAACCCACAATATTTCAACGGCAAGCAACAATTCAAAGCCGCAGCATTAAACATACTTGGTATCAAGAGATTATGCATAACAAACAAGATTCTCCACAAGTTCTGGCGAAGCCGTTAATAAGCTTCATCCTGACCTACTACAACCTGCCACTAGATATGCTATGCACGTGTATTGACAGCATTCTGGCTCTATCACTCCAAGGTGATGAGCGCCAGATTATTGTAGTTGACGACGGTTCAGACGAGAGTCCTGTTAACGCCCTAATGGGATATGGCGATGACATCACCTATATCCGTCAACGAAACCAAGGCCTCAGCCAGGCCCGTAACACCGGAATCCAGATGGCCAGAGGCAATTATCTGCAGTTTGTCGATGCCGATGACCGTCTGCTCAAGGATGCATACGAGCATTGTCTGAAGATTGTAAAGACAAAGAATCCCGAAATGGTTGTCTTCGATTTCACTACTACAGCTGCAAAGCCAAAAGAGCTCAAAGACCTTCCTCCACAAAGTGGCAGCCACTATATGCGCCACTACAACATTCACGGAACGGCTTGTGGCTATCTGTTCAAACGCTCCGTTATTGGCGATATTCGCTTCACCACCGGCATCTACCACGAAGACGAGGAGTTTACCCCCCTGCTCATGCTTAGAGCCGAAAACATAATCGTTACCACTGCTCAGGCATACCTATATCAACAGCGAGCCGGTTCCATCACACGCAATATAGCCCCACAGAATCAGCAGAAACGCCTCAGCGACCTCAAGGCCATCATCCAGCGACTCCATAAAGCCGCCGACAATATGTCCATCGATGATAAGACAGCCCTCCAACGGCGTGTGGCCCAACTCACAATGGATTATATCTATCAGGTGATATATCTGAGCCGTTCACGACAACAGCTGGAAACGGAGATCAGCGACCTCACTCGTAACGGACTATTCCCGTTGCCCGACGCCTCCTACACTCCCAAATACATCTGGTTTCGCAGGTTGTCAAAAACTTCTGCCGGCAGAGCCTTACTCATGCGCATCATCCCATTATTCAACAGAGAACGATGAAGGTACTACTCATAGGCGAATACAGCAACGTTCATGCCACTCTGGCAGAAGGTCTGTGCACACTGGGCCATCAGGTGACGGTGCTCTCCGATGGCGACGGTTGGAAAAACTACCCCCGCGACATCGATGTATCAAGAAGTCCCGGCGTGCTGGGAGGCATACGCCTGATGGCAAGGCTTTACGCACTATTACCAAAGATGAGAGGCTACGATGTGGTTCAACTCATCAATCCCCTTTTCTTCGAACTCAAGGCCGAACGATTATTCTACTTTTACGACTAC
>CACZCT010000121.1 GCA_902779745.1 uncultured Prevotellaceae bacterium | reverse complement strand
ACCGAAGAACACACGGTCAGAGACATCTATGGTATGACGGGTAAAGCCTCCCTGATAGGTGCCGTTACCAGCCTTGCGACCGTTGATCTGTACACGGATCTCCGTGAAGGCAGCCTCGAATACCAGTTGAATCTGTCGTCCTGCCCATTCCTGAGGCAGGGAGAACTCCGTCTTGTAGTATCCTTTCTCGTCGGCAATACCCTCGGGCGTTGCCTTGCCATAGAAACGCATTCCATATTGGTAGGTGCCGAAACCTTGTAACTCCCAACAGGAGGGGACGGCAATCTTCGTCCATTCTCCAGCCTTCCGTCCGTCAGAGCATTTGAAGTCCCATTGTATGGTATCGTCACATCCCGTTCCACTTAAATACTGCAGTCGTGTGTTCACATCAGCCGACTGTGCCATGATACCCATCTGACAGGCAGTCAGCATGAGCATTGATATGATATGTCTTTTCATAAGAATCATTATTTATAAATAATGACTCTCTAAGATGGCTTTTGTACCCGATAATCATTACAAAAGACCATATTCTTCGTCTTAATAGAAAGTTAACACCAAAGAATATGATAAAAAGTAAACCCTTATGCGGTATTATTCCGCCCTTAGTAACTCCACTGAAGGACAATGAGACACTGGATGTGGAAAGTCTTGAGAAACTGATAGAGCACCTGATAGCAGGTGGTGTCCATGGACTGTTCATCCTCGGTACGACAGGTGAGGAACAGAGTCTTAGTTATGGTGTCCGTCAACAGATGATCCGTGAGTCGGCACGTATCAACAACGGTCGTTTGCCCTTGTTGGTATGTGTGACAGACACCAGTATCGTGGAGAGTATCCGTTTGGCACGTGTGGCTGCCGACTGTGGAGCGGATGGCGTAGTTTCCGCACCCCCCTATTATTTCGCTACGGGACAGCCCGAACTCGCCCAGTTCTATGAGGAGTTGGTTCCCCAGTTGCCATTACCCGTCTTCCTATATAACATGCCGAGTCATGTAAAGGTCAGTTTTGCCCCCGATACCGTTCGTCGTATTGCCCGGAATCCGCAGGTCATCGGTTTCAAGGACTCTTCTGCCAATGCGGTCTATTTCCAGTCTGTGATGTATAAGATGAAGGAGCGTCCTGACTTTGCCATGTTGGTAGGTCCCGAGGAGATCACGGGAGAGTGTGTGCTGCTGGGTGGTCATGGTGGTATCAACGGTGGTGCCAATATGTTCCCGGAACTCTATGTGGCTATGTATGATGCCGCTGTCCGTCGTGACATCGAGAGGGTCTTGGAGTTGCAGCAGTATATCATGCAGATATCCACCTCTATCTATACTGTTGGCAAACACGGCTCCAGTTACCTGAAGGGACTGAAATGTGCACTCTCCCTGTTGGGCATCATCAAGGATGACTTTGTCGCTTCACCATTCTATAAGTTTGAGGAGCCTGAGCGCGAGAAGATCCGTCAGGCACTGGCCGCCTTACCAATCAAAGACGGGAAACTATGCATCTGATAGATTTTGTCATCTTTATCGTCTTCACACTGGGTGTGGTGGTCTTCGGCTGTTCTTTCTTCAAGAAGGGAAGTTCTGCCGATGAGTTCACCTCCGCAGGACATTCCATCCCGGGGTGGGTCGTGGGTATGTCTATCTTCGCCACCTATGTGTCGAGTATCAGTTATATCGGTTATCCGGGTAAGGCATTCGCCTCCAACTGGAATGCCTTTGTCTTCTCCTTGTCCATCCCGATAGCCAGTTATTTTGCCGCCAAGTACTTTGTACCGTTCTATCGTCATAGCGGCTCGGTATCCGCCTATACTTTCCTGGAAGAGAAATTCGGGGCATGGGCACGTCTCTATGCCTCGGCATGTTACCTGCTCACCCAGATAGCCCGTATGGGAAGTATCCTCTACCTCCTCGCTGTTCCTATGTATATCCTGATGGGATGGAACCTGCACGTAGTGATTATCACCACCTCTATCGGTATCATCATCTACTCGATGTTGGGAGGACTGAAGGCGGTCATCTGGGCGGATGCCATTCAGGGTCTTATCCTGATTGGCGGTGCTGTCTTATGTCTTGGCATCCTGATGTTCTCCATGCCGGAGGGACCGATGCAGACTTTCGAACTTGCCATCAACTCACCGGAGGGAAACAAGTTCTCGCTGGGTGCTTTCTCTTCGGACTTGACGACCTCTACATTCTGGGTATGTATGATCTATGGTATCTTTATTAACCTGCAGAACTATGGTATTGACCAGAACTACGTACAACGTTATCATGCGGCAAAGACAGACAAGGACGCAAAATTCTCCGCACTCTTTGGAGGTTATCTCTTTATTCCGGTATCGGCACTGTTCTTCCTGATAGGTTCTGCTTTGTATTCCTATTA
>CACZCT010000120.1 GCA_902779745.1 uncultured Prevotellaceae bacterium | reverse complement strand
GGCATAGAACAGCAGCTGTTCCTCGGCGCCGCCCTTCACCATGACCGTCGAGGAGAGTTCCATGATGGGGTTCGTCTTCCCGTCCCACGGCGGCAGGCCGTCGAGGTAGCGGCGGAAGGGGTCGTAGAGCGCCACGTAGTCGGAGTTGATCACTCGCCAGAAGTCCTTGTCGCGCACCTCCTTCGCGAACGACAGCAGGTTCTGCATCGAGTTCACCAGACGGTCGTTGACGGTCTGCCAGTCCGTCGCCGACCGCCATTCGTCGAGTGGCGTGGCCCCCGTGAGGTACTTCATGCCCAGACTGTCGAACTCGTCACGCTCCGGCACGCGGAACTCAGACTGTCCGGTGACCGTGTTGTGCCGCAGCAGCACATGCTCACTCAGGAACTTCTGGATATCCTCCGTCGAGGCGTGCGTCTCCCGCCAGTTCTGCTTGTGTACCTTCTCTTCCCCACCCTCTTCGGTCTTTTTCCGTTTCTTCTTGTTGTCTTTGTTGTCCATGTTGTCGTTTACTTCTCACTGCAAAGATACAAAAAAGCAGAAACATTTACCCCCCATATACCAGGGATATATGGAGGGTATAACCTATAAAAAGAATTCTGCGTCGTTCATTCCAAATGAGGCAGATAGGCCTGAAGATGACGGTAATTGAGGACCTTGATATTGGCTGTTGTATTCTCGAAATCACCTGTATAGACAATGAGCTTATTAGATATCGGGGTTTTAATCCATTCCGCAAGTTTTGAAATGGAATCTTCGAAAGACGAGTGGTAGGTCATTGACGACTTGACCTCGATAGCGGTGATCTCACCCTCCTCTTTCAGAAGGATGTCAACCTCGTTCTGGTTTGAATCGCGATAAAAATATACGCCATCCAATAGTCCTCGATTGTAACGGTGCTTGATGACTTCCATCACAACATAGTTTTCAAAGATGGCCCCTCGCATCTTGTCACGCTCTAACTGCCGAGGACTTTCAATATCCAAGAGGAAGCAAGCCAGTCCAGGATCGTTAAAGTAGAGTTTCGGACTCTTGACCAAGCGTTTGGAAATGTTCTCGTAATATGGGGGCAGGAGGGTAACCAGATAGGAGGCCTGAAGAACAGACAGCCAACTGGTAACGGTTTTGCCATCGACTCCAAGCTGTCCGGCAATCTCAGATGCATTAAAGACAGACCCCACTCTGGCAGCACAGAGTTTCATGAACTTCATGAACTGCATCTGGTCTTTGATCTTTAGCAGGTCTCGGACGTCGCGCTCCAAATAGGTCTTGACATAAGAAGGATAGAAGAGCCGTGCCTTATTCTTCTTAGCACAGATTGCCGGGTAAAGACCGCTATAGAGGAACTCATTTAATGACATCTCGCCCATGGTTGACTCAGTTTCATGGTAGGTCATAGGCAACAACTCATATACGCCAGCCCTGCCAGGTAGCGACTCACTCAAGCTATGAAGTAGTTCAAAGTTAGAACTGCCCGTGAGCAGGAACTGACAATCGGGATTGTCATCCACGATTCCCTGAATATATTCTAAAAGTTGTGGCACCTTCTGAACCTCATCGATAAACATTCCGCCGGGATGCTGATGGAGGAAAGCAACAGGATCATGCTCGGCAAATTCACGGACGTTGACGTCTTTCAAACTGTACTTGGGTACATTGGGGAAGAGATACTTCAGGAGTGTGCTCTTGCCAGACTGCCGAGGGCCTGTAACGGAGATAACAGAGAAGTACTTGGCGGCCTCTCTAAGGATGCCTTCCATTGTGCGGTTGAGGTATAAATTGTTAGCCATATCTTATGCAAATTCGGAATTCGACTCCAAAATTACATAAAATAACGATAGTAACAAAGGTTTTCATTAGAAATATTGCCGCAATTAACATTATTAAATAGAATAGCCCCAAACATATATTTTTACCCCCCCATATACCAGGGATATATGGAGGGTATAACCTGTTTAGAATCGCTTATTACAATATGGCTTTCAGTTTGTCCTGGAACTCTAATGACTGTTTTTGATTGAGGGCATAATATAAGTCTTTGTACATATTCTTTCGGTTCCAAAGCGCTTCAAACACTTTCCATTTCTCCTTGATGCCTAACCGTTCAGCCATGGCATCAGCCAGCAGGGCTGATTGCGTGCGCGAGATTAAAGGCTGATAGCGGCCATCCACGTAACCTGCCCGCTGCGCCTTCTCCCAAAGCATCATCGCCTCGGGTGTGGAGAGCACCTCCGGCAATTCCTCCCCTACCCCTCGGAGAAGGTTGGGTTGAGATTTCATTGGGGCGTTTTCCAAATACTGATTCTGGATACTGCCTACGTTCTGTGCGCCTTTGGCGACGTAAATGAAAGTTGTTGGACTGCTGCTGTGATGATCACCGTCTGCCTGCTGCAG
>CACZCT010000119.1 GCA_902779745.1 uncultured Prevotellaceae bacterium | reverse complement strand
CATGAATGTGTACCGCATGGGACTTGTATGGAGCCATAGCGGAGAACGCAAGAGTGCCGTGGAGCAGCAGGACGAAATGATAAAGAACCGCCATCGGCGTGTCAGGAAAGCCGTCAGCTCAGTGCATTGTATGCCGCCCAGCATCAACAAGGATTATCAAGAAAGTGTAACTAAAAACAATCAAGACAATGGACTTTCAGACACTAAAGAAGATTAACTGGAAGCAGCCTAAGTATATGCTGCCTCTCATCATCTATGTTCCTTTGCTCTTCGTCGGGTATTTCGTCATTGACCTTTTCCACACGGAGAAGGCAGAGATTCCAGACTCCAGCATGGCTACGACGGAGTACCTGAACCCCGACCTCCCTGATGCCAAAATGAAGGGAGATGGTATCGGAAACAAATACGAAAGTATGCTCAAATCATACGGTCGTATTGACGATTATACAGCATTGAATAACATAGAAAGAAACAACGATGAAGAAAAAGAAGAATATGATTCAAAGTACAGCGATACAGAACGTGAGCAGCTTGAATCTGAAGAAGCCCAGAAACTCGCTGAGCTACAGAGACAACTACAGGAAAGCGCACAAAAAGGCCAGGAAGTCGAAGGTGGCAGCGTCCTGTCAGAAGAAGACCGCCTGGCACGCAGCCAGCAGCGCGAACGCGAGGCGATGGACGAACTCAACCGTGTGTTAGCCCAAGCCAGACTACAAGGACAGCAAGCCATGCAGCCCCCTACTGACAATGGAACTGCCAACGCAAAGAATGATTCTGTGGCCAGTCAGCCTACGAAGGCTGAAGGGCAGCTTACCGTCAATGAGCGTGTGGTCAAGGGCGTGAGTGACGATGACGAGGCGCAGGAGGTTGTGAAGAAGGTCAAGACCACATCTGACTATTTCAACACCATTGCTAACGCTGACCAAGAGCCAAATCTTATTAAGGCTATCATTGACGAGAATGTCAAGGCCGTTGATGGAAGCCGTGTGCGCCTCCGTCTTCTCGATGACATCGAAATCAATGAGGTGGTTGTCCCCAAGGGTACATACCTCTATGCCCAGATGAGTGGCTTCGGTTCACAGCGGGTCAAAGGTACTGTCAAGAGCATCCTGATTCACGATGAGCTTATCAAGGTCAACCTCTCCCTCTATGATACGGACGGACTGGAAGGACTCTATGTTCCGAGCAGCAGCTTCAGAGAGACCAGCAAGGATGTAGCGTCAGGTGCCATGAGCAATACCTCGACACTCACGAGCGGAAACACCTCTGGTCCATCAAGAAGAACTCTGCCAAGCTGAAATACGGCACCTTCGTATATCTGATCAATGGCAAAGAGACAAAGAACAAATAACGTAACAATAGTAATACAACAATGTGTATGAGAACAATCAAAAGTCTTGGCGCACTCCTGTTGGGTGCCCTGTCTGCAGTCCCTGTCATGGCACAGCAGACCTATGAAGAGATGGAACAACTCACGGTCAACGAACAGGTGACAACCGTCATCACGGCTTCAGAACCCGTCCGTTTCGTTGACATCAGTACGGACAAGGTTGTAGGCGACCAGCCCATCAACAACACCATTCGACTCAAGCAGATATTGCCGGAAGAGAAGATTGCCTACAACAATCCTTCCGTCAGCATGTCCACCGAGGACATGGCAAAGTATGCCCGTAGCATCTGGAACTCGACTGCCCGCATCCGTAATGTCAGCACCAAGCAGCATCGTATGACCATGCGCCTGAACAACATCTACAGTGTAGGTGAATACTTCTTCATAGACTTCTCCATCGAGAACCGAACCAATATACGCTTTGACATTGACGAACTGCGTGTGAAGCTCTCTGACAAGAAACAGTCGAAGGCCACCAATGCCCAGATGATAGAACTCACTCCGGCATTCGTCCTTGACCAGAGCCAGACGTTCAAGTATGGCTACCGTAATGTCATCGTCCTGAAGAAGATGACCTTCCCGAATGACAAGGTGCTGAGTATCGAACTGTCCGAGAAGCAGATTAGTGGCAGAGCCATCACCCTCAATATAGACTATGAGGATGTGCTCTATGCCGATTCGTTCAACTCTGTATTGCTGAAGGAGGAATAAGCCATGAAGAAGATACTCTTGTCAATGATTGCGGCTTTATGTCTGTCCGCTTCTGCTTTTGCCCAGGCACACAGCGACCGTATCACTTTGGGCGTTGGACTCCTCTATGAGAACGGTCTTGATGCCACCCTGTCATGGGAGCATGAGACCAAGTACCACAATGCGTGGGAATACTTTGTCAATGGCTATCTCAAATGGGACGAGTGTGCCTCCTGTGGGCATATCTGCCCGGATTCCTTTTGGAAGAACTACCGCACTTGGGGCGTGGGTGCTGCCTATAAGCCTTGTGTCGTTCGCGGACGCAACCATTACGGCAATGTCCGCATCGGAGCCAGTGTCGGCAGTAATACCGACAAGTTCCTTGGTGGCTTCCATGTCGGCTATGAGCATAATTTCGCCCTCCGTAAAGGTTGGGTGTTGTATGTTCAAGCCAAGTGTGACCTGATGGTTCCTGACCGTGAAGACCTTTTTCGTGAAGGCATCGTCATCGGTTTCAAAATTCCAACCCTCAAACACTAATCAAAATGAAGATATTGCATTTTATCCATGCTGCATTAGCCGCAGTAGGCTTTGCAGTGACTATGACCTCATGTGATGAGCATATTGAGTTCCCCGACACGGCCATGAAGACGTGTGACATTCTCTGTACCGACGGTGAGGTTGTGCGCTACTCCGATATAGAGAGCAAGGGTAAGACACCCATCGGTGTTGTCTTCCATGTCAATCAGGATGGCAAGACGGAAGGAACTGGCTATGCTGTCTATCTTTGGGATGTGCCAATGGCCGCTTTCAGCGATAGCACAGGAGTCAAGCAGAATACCTCTGCCAATCCAGCAGCCTTTGACGGCAATGGCAATACCTACGCCATGTATGCCTCTGGTGTTTCATCTGCTGCCACTTCCGTCTTTGATATGTGGAAGTATGGTCAGAGTGCCTACATTCCCTCTGTCGCTCAGCTCCAGTTGCTTTATGCCTCACGGAATGCCGTCAACAGCTACATCATCAAATGCGGTGGTGACGTGATTTCAGCAGAGCCAAGTGAATGTTGGTACTGGAGTTCCACTGAGGTCAGCGGACAGGAGTCTGCCAAGGCGTGGCTCTTCTCCCTGGCTTCTGGAGCAATGCAGGAAACGCCAAAGACAGAGCCGCACAAAATACGTCCCATCATCACATTATACCATTAAATCAGCGTAAGGAGATAATCAGAAATGGAAGAAACCAAAGAACTTCAGACCGTCTATAAGATATTCCGAACACTCATCTACGTCTCTCTCGTAGTTGAGTTTTTCGAGTATGCCATAGACCCAGAGTTGCTTGACTACTGGGGAGGCATCGTCTGCGATGTCCATGACCGCATGAAGCGGTGGTTTATCTATCATGATGGTAATCTCGTATGGAGCAAACTCACCACTATCCTCTGCATCTTTGTCACCTGTATTGGTACTCGCAACAAGAAACACATTGAGTTTGATGCCCGTCGTCAGGTTCTCTATCCCTTGGTCGGTGGCTTTTTCGTGACGCTCGTTTCCATCTGGCTCTTCAAGACCCGTATGGACACGCGCTTCTATACGATAGCCCTCAATATCTGGCTCTATATGGCAGCCTCCATCCTTGGAACGATACTCATCCATGTTGCCCTCGACAACATCAGCAAGTTCCTGAAGGAAGGGCTGCTCAAAGACCGCTTCAACTTCGAGAACGAGTCCTTCCAGCAATGTGAGGAACTGATTGAGAACAAGTACAGCGTGAACATCCCCATGCGCTACTACTACAAGTCGAAGTTCCGTAAGGGCTGGGTGAACATCGTCAATCCCTTCCGAGGTACATGGGTGGTCGGCACTCCTGGTTCTGGTAAGACCTTCTCCATCATTGAGCCATTCATCCGACAGCAT
>CACZCT010000118.1 GCA_902779745.1 uncultured Prevotellaceae bacterium | reverse complement strand
ATCTCTGTCTGCACATTATCCTTGGTAATCACATTCTGCTTGGGGAAGTCATACACCTGTTCACGCAGGTCGATGGTCGTAGAGTACATATAACGACCATGATTCAGCACCACGATCGACTTGGCACGGTCGATAAACGGGATGATGATGTTGATACCAGGCTGAAGCGTGGCATAATATCGACCCAGACGCTCTACGATTTTCGTCTCTGACTGAGGAATAATCACAAGTGCCATTTTGGCAAAGATAACCACCAACACAATGATGGCTATCAGGATGTAAGTCATAATGTCCATATCCTATAATTTAATGTATATTGTTTAATCTTTAATGTTTAATCTCACTAACAGTGATGATGGTACTCGCACGATTAACCACTGTGACAGTTGTACCTTCAGGGATATCCAATGCACCTTCGGCTTCAGCCTTCCAAATATCGCCATCGATCTGTACGCGTCCATAGCCACCGGCCTTGATTGTCTCCACCACCTTGCCATGACGACCTATCAAGGCATCGGCATTACTCACACGTCCTTCATCATGACGATGGAAATAGCGCAACGCCACAGGACGCACCAAGAACAGGCTGACAAGCGTAAAGATAGCGAAGAACACTAGCTGGGCATAAAAACCTGCTCCCAAAACAGCCGCACCACAAGCAAAGACGGCACCAATGGAGAAGCACATAATAAAGAAATCGCCAGCTGTTAGCTCAAGAATCAGGCAGACAACGGCAACGACTGCCCAAAACTGCCAAAGATGTTGTGATAAATAGTCGATCATTGTTGATTGAATTTATATTTCAAGAGCAAAAATACGACAAAATTTCTAACTAACCAAAGAAATAAGGCAATAAGCAGAGTTTTTAAACGTTATTTAAGCAATGAAATTCCTGATTAAGCGATATACGGTCCTGTTTGCAGTCCTACTGATATGTATGACCGCCTTTGCCGACGACTTCACTCTAAAGGGTAAAGTGGTCGATGAAGACGAACATGCACTAGAACTTGTTACCGTATCATGCTTGGCACAGGGAAAAGTCACGATGACCAACCTCAAAGGAGAATTTACGCTCCATCTGCAATCAGCTGACTCTATCGAAGTGAGATTCTCGATGGTAGGCTATGCGCCTCGTAAACGTGTGTTCAGGAGTCCGAAGAAACAACTCACCGTTCAGATTGTGATGCATCCGATGAAAGCCCTCGACGAGGTAACTGTTACTCAGCAGCGCCGACAGACTGGACAGACACAACAGCTGAACGTCAAAGACATGAAGCAAACACCCTCAACAACAGGTAATGCTGTAGAGGAATTGATTCAGCAACAGGCTGGTGTGAGTACGCATAACGAACTGTCAAGCCAGTATAACGTGCGAGGCGGCTCATTCGATGAGAATCTAGTCTATATCAATCAGGTAGAGGTCTATCGCCCGATGCTCATCAGCAGCGGACAACAAGAAGGACTCTCCGTCATCAATCCTGACATGGTGGAGAAGATTGGTTTCTCCACAGGTGGATTCGAAGCGAAATATGGCGACAAGATGTCATCAGCACTTGATATCACCTATAGGCGTGTAGAAGACTTCGAGGCCTCTGTCACAGCCTCCCTATTAGGTGCCAGCGGTTTCCTAGGGGTAGGCAACAAACGGTTCTCTATGCTACATGGTATCAGATACAAGACCAACAAGTATCTGTTAGGCTCCCTAGAAACTACTGGAGAGTATAATCCTAATTTCCTTGATTATCAGACATATATCAACTACAAACCAAACAAAAGATGGACGGTAGATTTCATTGGAAACATCTCTGAGAATCACTACAATTTCCAGCCCGAGGACCGCGAGACCAGCTTTGGTACCTTCGCTGACGTCAAGTCGTTTAAGGTGTATTTCGATGGTCAGGAGAAAGATCTGTTCCGCACCTTGTTCGGCACCGCCAGTATCACGCGCCATTTTGGGGACTCAACAAGTATAAAATTCCTGACATCAGCATTCCACTCAAAAGAGAACGAGACCTATGATATCATGGGACAATACTGGCTCGACGACACCCAGACACAGGAGAACCTCGGTGTGGGAACCTATATGGAACATGCCCGCAACTACCTGACTGCCGACGTGCAGAGCATCAAGCTCATGGCAAACCACAAGGTTAGGAAACACGATATAGAGGCCGGTGTCACCGTCAAATTCGAAAAGATTGAAGAGAACGCCCGGGAATATGAGATGCGCGACTCGAGCAAATACTCCATCCCCCACTCGGCCAACCGCCTGGACCTCATCTACTCACTGGCATCCAAGAGTTCCATGTCGTCGACACGCATAGAAGGCTATGCCCAGGACACCTACCGTTTCTCCACGAACGGCGAGAAACCGTGGCACTTCACCGTCAACTACGGTCTGCGCATCTCCAACTGGAGCTACAACAAGGA
>CACZCT010000117.1 GCA_902779745.1 uncultured Prevotellaceae bacterium | reverse complement strand
TTTGGCAGGCTCTGCCGTCAACCTGCAGAAGCAGGTCAATCGGATCACCGTGGAAGATTGTCTTGCCCAAGAGCCTGTCTCTGAGATAGGAGGCTGGCGCCGACAGGTGTTCCTGACTCGCGGACAACAGACACTCTTCCAGCGTTGTATCTCCCGTCAGGGTATTCACGACTTTGCCGCAGGCTACTGTGCAGCTGGTCCTAACGCCTTCGTACAATGTGAGGGCGAGGAGTCTCTGGGGTTCAGTGGCAGTATCGGCTCATGGGCTGCAGGACTGCTCTTCGACATCGTTAATATCGACGGCAGCGACATCCGCTATGCCAACCTGGAACAATTTCAGTTCGGTACAGGATGGAATACTGCCAACTCCATGTTGTGGCAGTGTACTGCCTCCACTATTGAATGCTATTCTCCCGATGCAGACAATCGCTGTAGCGGTCATGGTTGTTGGGGAACACTGACAGGAAATGGAGAATGGACCAGTAGTAACGACCATGTAATGCCCCGCAGTCTGTTCTACGACCAGTTGGAAAAACGCATAGGCAAACTGCCTTTTGACCCCTATATCCTCCCCCGTCCCACCAATGCGTCCAGTTCTCCGACGGTGGAACAGGCGATGGCATTGGCACAAGAGTCGCTGACACAGCCCAGACTCACCATGGAGATGTGGCTCGATAGTATCCCATTCCGTGAGGACGGTTCTGATAATCATAGCCGCCTCACGGTGACGAATCATCAGAACCATCCCCAAAACGCCCCCACCTACTCCATCACTAACGGTCATCTGACCGCTGACGGCATGTTGGTGACAGGCAACCAATACACTGTGCCCTGGTGGAGCGGAAGGGTCAAGGACAACTTCATAGAACATGGAGCCAAGCCTGCCATAACTCGTTTCGTACCAGGACGTGAGGGACTCGGATGGACTGACCGTATCTATGAGGTAATCAGTTACTTAGCAGATAATCATTATAGTTCTTTATACCACAACTACGGTCTCTGGTATGACCTGCGCAGGACAGACCATGAGCGCGTCCGTCGTGCTGACGGAGATGTATGGGCACCTTTCTATGAACAGCCCTTCGCCCGCTCTGGAGAGGGTACTGCATGGGACGGTCTGTCACGTTATGACCTGACCAAGCCCAACCGCTGGTACTGGAGTCGTCTAAACGAGTTTGCCCATCAAGCTGCCGATCGGCATATTCTGCTCTATAACGAGCACTATTTCCAACATAACATCTTGGAAGCAGGAGCCCATTGGGTAGACTGTCCATGGCGACCTGTCAATAACATCAATGGTACTGACTTCCCCGAGCCCGTTCCTTTTGCCGGTGACAAGCGTATCTTCATGGCGGAACAGTTCTATAACGAACAGGATCCCGTCCTCTGTCCCCTGCACCGCCAGTATATCCGGATGTGTCTGGAACAGACCCAAGACCAGCCTAACGTCATCCACTCCATCAGTGCTGAATACACGGGTCCGCTGCATTTCACCCGTTTCTGGCTGAAGACTGTTGCTGAATGGGAGGCTGAGACAGGTCATCATCCATTGATAGCCCTCAGTTGTACCAAGGACGTACAGGACAGCATCCTCGCTGATCCGGAACTGCATAAGGTTGTTGACATCATCGACATCCGTTACTGGCATTACAATACCAACGGTCTATGGGCACCCGAAGGAGGCAAGAACATGGCACCACGCCAGTGGATGCGTAAGATCAAGGTGGGCAAGACTGGTTTCGAGGAAGCTTACCGTGCCGTCCGTGAATACCGTGACCGTTATCCTGAGAAGGCCGTCACCTTCTTCTCCCAGCAATATCCCACCTACGGCTGGGCGATACTCATGGCTGGCGGTTCCCTGCCTAACGTCCCCCTCCACGCTCCACGCTCCACTCTCAGCTCTACACTCTTAAAAGACCTCTGCCAGATGAGAGCCATCGATGCTGACGGCTGCATCGTTCTCGGAGACAGTCAGAAAGGCTACCTTGTCTATCCGCAGACTGCTCAGGCAAGTATTCCTGTGGCAAGCGGTAAATACCAGTTATGCGGTATCGATACCCGCAGCGGAGAAATTACGGTCATTCAGAAGACATTGCGCCTACAGGATTCTTTCCGTCCCGACTCGTCCAAGAAGGACATGATTTATTGGCTCCGCAAACTATAAAAGCCGACCTATTGTAAAAAAAGAGAAAAAAGATGTCTGATTATGGTGGTTTTCAAAAAAATATTGCTACTTTTGCATCGACAAACAAAAACTACTTAATAGGATCTACCTAAGATGACAAATTTTTCGCAACTTTATTACAAACACATCGACCAATTGTTTGCGTTCGGTTCCCGTTTCACGTCAGACCGTGAGATGCTCAAGGACTGCATACAGGATGTCTTTGTGAAACTATTTACCCGACGGGAGAGTCTGGGACCGATAGACAATGTGGACAG
>CACZCT010000116.1 GCA_902779745.1 uncultured Prevotellaceae bacterium | reverse complement strand
GAAATTCGGCGGAACGTCCGTAGGTTCCGTAAAAAGCATTCTTAGCTTGAAGAAAATTGTGGAGACAGAGGCTCGGACGCAACCTGTCGTAGTAGTAGTTAGTGCACTTGACGGCATCACCGACAAACTGATCGCCACATCACGGATGGCCAAACAGGGCGATGACCACTATCGTGAGGAATTCGACGCGATGGTGACACGCCACCACCAGATGATCGAGGCCATCATCTCTGATGACAAAAAGCGCGTAGACTTATTCAATAACGTAGACCAGCTCTTCGACCAGTTGAAGAGTATCTACTATGGTGTGTACCTCATTCACGACCTGTCGAAGAAGACGGAGGACACCATTGTTTCATATGGCGAGCGCCTAAGTTCACATATCGTGGCCGCCATGGTGAAGAACGGAATCCGCATGAATGCCCGCGACTTTATCCGTACAGAGCGTAAACAGGGCAAGCATGTGATTGATGCCGACCTGACGACGGAATTAGTGAAGGAAGCATTCAAAGACATCAGCGAAAAGAATGTGTATGTGGTTCCTGGCTTCATTGCCCGCGACCGCGACACCCACGAGACGACGAACCTGGGACGTGGCGGTTCCGATTATACTGCCGCTATCATCGCTGCCGTACTCAATGCAGAGGTGCTGGAGATCTGGACCGATGTGGACGGCTTCATGACGGCTGACCCGAAGGTCATCAAGACTGCCTACACCATCAATGAACTCTCCTATGTGGAGGCAATGGAGCTTTGTAACTTCGGAGCAAAGGTCATCTATCCCCCAACGATATATCCTGTCTGTGTCAAGAACATCCCTATCAGGGTCAAGAATACTTTCAACCCCGAACATCCGGGAACCCTTATCAAAGATAAGATTGACGACGACCTGAAACCCATCAAGGGTATCTCCAGTATCAAGGGTACGTCTTTGATTACTGTGACGGGTCTGTCAATGGTAGGTGTCATCGGTGTCAACCGCCGTATCTTCACGACCCTTGCCAATAAAGGCATCTCTGTCTTCATGGTATCACAGGCTTCTTCTGAGAACTCCACCTCTATTGGTGTACGTGACGAGGATGCAGCAGCTGCTGCAGAGGTTCTCAATGCTGAGTTCGCCAAAGAGATTGAGACGGGTGCCATGTTCCCCATGCAAGTTGAAAGTGGTCTTGCCACGATCGCTATTGTAGGTGAGAACATGAAACAGACCCCGGGTATTGCCGGTAAGCTCTTCGGCACACTCGGACGTTCTGGTATCAGTGTGATTGCCTGTGCCCAGGGTGCCTCCGAGACGAACATCTCGTTCGTAGTTGACGGCAAGTTCCTGCGTAAGTCACTCAACGTACTGCACGACTCGTTCTTCCTGTCAGAATACAAGGTATTGAACCTCTTCATCTGTGGTATTGGTACTGTAGGCGGCATGTTGCTCGAACAGATTCGTACGCAGCAGCAGTTCCTCATGCAGTCACGTCGCCTGAAACTGAATGTGGTGGGTATCTCCGATGTCGACAACTTCGTATTGGATCGCGACGGCATCGACCTCGACAACTACGAGAAGATTCTGCGTGCAGGATTCAAGGCTGATACTGAACACATGCGCGAGGAGATCATCAAGATGAATATCTTCAACAGCGTATTCGTCGACTGTACTGCCAGTCGTCAGATTGCCCAGCTCTACCAGACATTCATAGAGCATAATATATCCGTGGTGGCTGCCAATAAGATTGCTGCCTCCAGCGACTATGATAGTTACCTGAAACTGAAACAGACTGCCCGTGACCGTGGTGTCTGGTTCCGTTACGAGACGAACGTAGGTGCTGGTCTGCCGATTATCGGTACCATCAATGACTTGTGTAACTCTGGTGACAAGATTTTGAAGATTGAGGCTATCCTGTCTGGTACGCTGAACTTCATCTTCAATGAGATAGCTGCAGACGTACCCTTCTCTGAGACAGTACGTCGTGCCAAGGAACAGCGTTACTCAGAACCTGACCCACGTATCGACCTTAGTGGTACGGACGTTATCCGTAAACTGGTCATCCTGACACGTGAGGCTGGTTATAAAGTGGAACAGGACGATGTCGAGAAGCATCTGTTTGTGCCCGACAGTTACTTTGAAGGCTCTATCGAGGATTTCTGGAAACGTCTGCCTGAACTGGATGCAGACTTCGAGGCTCGTCGTCAGAAATTGGAAGCCGAGAACAAACGCTGGCGTTTCGTGGCTACGATGGAAGCCGACGAGAACGACCCATCGAACTTCAAGACGAGCGTCGCGCTGAAGGAAGTACCTTATGGTCATCCTTTCTATGGACTGGAAGGCTCTAACAACATCGTATTGCTCACCACTGAGCGCTATAAGGAGTACCCGATGTTGATCCAAGGCTACGGTGCCGGTGCCGCTGTAACTGCCGCTGGTGTCTTCGCCAACATCATGTCAATCGCTAATATTTAGTTTATGAAAGACCTTGCTGCAATATGCCCATAAGCCGATGATGGACCAACTGGCTAAGGAAGGTCGTTGCGGACGACTGGTGACTGTACCTGAGGGGTTTCCTCCTGGCAGTGAGGTTGCCAATACCGCCATCCTCGGCTATGACTTAAATAAAGTATATGAAGGGCGTGGACCTTTGGAGGCAGCTTCTATCGGTTATGAGATGGCTGACGACGACTTCGCCATCCGCTGCAACATCATCACCATCGAAGACGGCAAGATTATCACACATAATGGCGGTAACTTAGAGACAGACGATGCCCGTGTACTTATTGATTATCTCAACGAACACTTAGGTAATGAGCGTGTGAAGTTCATTACAGGTATCCAATACCGCCACCTGTTGGTCATCAAGGGCGGCAACAAACACATTGTTTGTGCCCCACCCCACGATCATCCGAATGAAGAGTGGCGACCGCTTTTGGTTAAATCGGAGAACTCGGAGTACTCTGAGAACTCAGAGAACTCTGAGAACTCCCGCCTCACCCCTCAACAAACAGCCGACCTCATCAACGACCTCATCCTGAAATCGCAGGAACTTCTTGCCAAACACCCCTACAACCTTGCAAAGGCTGCCAAGGGTGAACGACAGGCAAACAGTATCTGGCCTTGGAGCGGAGGTTATCGTCCGTCGATGGAGACGCTGATGCAACAATATCCAGAGATTAAGAGTGGTGCTGTCATCTCGGCTGTCGACCTGATTCAGGGCATTGGCAAATACGCTGGACTGCGTATCATCAAAGTGCCTGGAGCCACCGGACTCGCCAATACCAACTACGAAGGAAAGGCGCAAGCGGCTATTGATGCACTCAGGCACGACGATTTCGTCTTTGTTCATGTAGAGGCAAGTGACGAGGCAGGCCATGATGGCGACCTTGATTTGAAACTCAAGACCATCGAATATCTTGACCAACGACTCATTGCTCCTATCTATCAGGAGGTAAAAGACTGGCAGGAAGATGTCTGCATCGCTGTACTCCCCGACCACTTGACACCTGTCGAGCAGCGCATCCATGTCGGCCAGCCCGTTCCGTTCCTGATATGGCATCGTGGTATCGAGGCTGATGAGGTACAGCAATACGATGAAGTCTCATGTGTTGATGGCTCCTACGGTCTGCTGAAACTCCATGAATTCATGCAAGCCTTGATGGCAGTAAGATAAGTTTGATTTAAAACATTGGAATATGAAATATTATAGCACAAATGGGAAGGCACCCATTGCCGACCTGCAGAAAGCTGTTGTGAAAGGACTGGCAGAAGATCGTGGACTCTACATGCCCGAACATATCAAGCAACTGCCAAAAGAGTTCTTCAACACCATCGAGACGAAGAGTTTTCAGGAAATTGCCTATACTGTTGCCGATGCTTTCTTCGGTGAGGACGTAGAGGCTGAAGCCCTGAAGAAGATTGTCTATGACACCCTGTCGTTCGACTGTCCCGTGGTGAAGGTGAAAGATAACATCTACACGCTGGAACTCTTCCATGGTCCTACCCTCGCCTTCAAAGATGTGGGTGCCAGGTTTATGGCAAGACTGTTGGGATATTTTACTAGTAATACTAGTATGACTAGTAAGTCTAGTCTTGTCAATGTCCTCGTGGCTACCAGCGGTGATACAGGAAGTGCTGTTGCCAACGGTTTCCTCGGTGTGGACGGCATCCACGTCTATGTGCTCTATCCAAAAGGAAAGGTCAGCAAGATACAGGAAAGCCAGTTCACTACCCTTGGTAAGAATATCACTGCTGTGGAGGTAGACGGTGTCTTCGACGATTGTCAGGCACTGGTGAAGAATGCCTTTATGGACGAGGAACTGAACCAGCACATGAAACTCACCTCTGCCAACAGCATCAATGTCGCCCGTTTCCTGCCTCAGGCATTCTATTATTTCAATGCGTATGCACGCATGAA
>CACZCT010000115.1 GCA_902779745.1 uncultured Prevotellaceae bacterium | reverse complement strand
TAGGCGCATTCGGTCTTCTCGCGGTTGACCTTTAGCTTCAACCTGCCTTCTATAAACACGGTGATGCTGTCCCTTACACGTTCTGCTGCACGGAGGCTCCTACAGAAAATAAGGCCGTCGTCGGCATAGCGAACAAAGGGATGGCCTCGTCGCTCCAGTTCCTTATCGAGTTCATTCAGAAGCACATTAGCAAGCAGAGGGCTCAGAGGGCCACCTTGCGGTGTACCCTCACGGGTCGCCTCTACCTTTGTGCCAACCATCACGCCTGCATTGAGGTAGCGGTGAATGAGGGAGATGACTGCATCGTCCTTTATCGTCCGTTGCAGTATCTCTATCAGTTTGGCGTGGTTCACCGTGTCGAAGAAGCGTTCGAGGTCGATGCCCACCGCATAGCGGTAGCCATCACCTACTATCTCCGTGACACGCACCAATGCCTGCTTCGCTCCTCGATTAGGGCGGAAACCGAAACTTCCTTCGCTGAACTGGCGTTCATAGATGGGGGCTAACACTTGGGCGATGGCCTGCTGAATCATCCTGTCCACTACCGTGGGGATGCCAAGCAGACGCTTCTTCCCGTTGTCCTTGGGTATCTCTACCCTGCGGACGGGGTTAGGACGATATGTCCTCTGGCGGATGCTCTCTGTCAGTGCGTCCTTATGCTCCAACAGATAGCCGAGCAGACGGTCGCAGTCCATCCTGTCTATACCTGACGCACCTTTGTTACGCATCACCTGCTTATAGGCGGCACCTTGTCATTGGCTGTGCGCTTGCCGCTATTAGGCCGCGCTCGGGACTTGCAACCGTTAGATTATGCCCATGTCGGGCGAACCAGCAAAGGGGCGACTGCTCTCACAGCCGCCCCTTCCGGAATTATGCAATTTTCGTATTTGATCTGAGATACTCCATTTATTTGAATGGCACTATGCCAATACTCTTAAGGGTAAAGTTACGACCCTGAACCTGAATGGTGCCGTACGTCTGAACTGTAGAATTCATCTTTTCGGCATTTTTCTCGTCCAATACCACTTCGATGACGCCAGAAGTAACAGGAATCTTATTTCCCTCTTCATCCAAGATGAGTCCTCCCTTATTATCTACTTTAAAATTCGGGAATGGTGCATCGATGAAATAAGGCATGCTGCCGTCAGCATAGACAACCGTGATATAAGAGTCATCTTTCAGATCAGAAGCATAGAAGCGGATACGATCACCAGGATAGAATGTCTTGAATGCCATCTCAAAATTTTTCAGAGCCCATGTCGTATAAGTTTCACTGCCTCTCCAAAGGTCTTTTTCCGTGCTGGCAGGATAAATGAATCGGGTAATCACAATAGGTGGTTTGGCAGTACTACCGCCAATGGTATTACCATGACGATAATAACTGGCACTCAGGACAGCATCAGGAGACAAATCCGAGTCATCCCACCATTTGACATCCTTGTTACTCACATAACTAGTGAACTTCGGATAGGCCAAAGAAAGCGGCTTGCGCTCAACCGTCCACCTGGTGTCATAATTGGGGACGAAAATCTTTGCAGGAGCACCTCCCAGCGAGTTGCCCAATTCACCAACTCCATTGATCCCATTACCATATTTCACAACAATAGGAATGTCAAGAGCCTCAATGCATACTTTATCAGAAGTATATTTCGATGAGCCGGGGAACAGCGTCGTTGGCGTGAATAAGCCATTAGGCTTTCCAAGCAGTACTCCAAGGTCCACACTTGCACACTCAGCAAAATCACCAAAAGCAGTAGTGTTATTGTCATACGTATTAATCATCGTGGTATGACTTACAGGCGCATTACCTTCCCTGAATGCACTGTGAACGTCCTGACCAGCAACGGTGACAGGAATCGTACCACCTGCCGCCTGAAGGACAATCCTGCAAGTATATGTGGCCTGATCCTTGGTAGAGTACTCTTCGTGTGACTGAAGTTCTTTTGTGCCGTCTGAATATTTAATGTAATGATCAATATAGCCTTCTTTATAATTCATCCAGACATAAACGTCGAAGACAACATCATTGAAGTCTAAGTCCTCACGAGTAGAAACACCTAGATCCTCGCAGAAAATTCGTCCACTCTGAGTTTCAACAAGAATACTCTTTTCCTGAATGTGCGGATCTTCATAGGGTTCACTGGTTCGTCCCTTGGCCTCAGTCAGAGTGACGATCCAGTCGCTAAAGTAACCATCTGCACAGCCGCCGACTTTCACCCACTTCTTACTAGCACCACCTGTTACCGGCAGATAACCTTGCGACAGCAAATTGTCAATGAAACCATCTTCTTGCACTTGAGCATCAGAAATTTCTAACGGTGTGCCACAATACATATTCTGTTCAGCTACGAGCATGTTATATTTCTTACCTTTCCACTCAAACCATTCATAATCTTTTACGGGGAAACCACCAGGAATATCTGCGCTCCAACCTGCGCTATAGTCCAATTCTTTTGCATAAATTTCAGGACCTACCATCTGCTCGAAGTCGAAACCCATGAACGAACGGTTCCAACCGTCCTCCAGACAATCGGCCTCAGAACCAAGAGCCTTCATAATTGTCTTATAACTAACCAGACCTGTGTATTCGGTACGGCGAACAGAACCATTACTATTATAGTAT
>CACZCT010000114.1 GCA_902779745.1 uncultured Prevotellaceae bacterium | reverse complement strand
GTGGTGGGCATGGATTATCTATCTGCTATTGGCGGCAGGAATGATAGCATTAATAAGAAACAAGAAAAGGAAAGTCTGAAATTAATGGAGAAAAAGGCAACTTGGATATGGTATCCCGGCGACTTTGAGGTCTGGCTGGGAAATATCTTCAATAACCGTCGTACGGAGCGAGGGGCGATGTTCCCTCCATTTTGGAAACAGGACTCTCACTGGCCTACGGTGGAGTTCTCGAAATCATTTGTATTAGAAAAAGAAGAAACGATACGCATTGCCGTCGAGGGACAGTTTAACCTGATGCTCGATGGTAAACTGCAGTTTGGCATGCCCCAGACCTTTACCGTTCCGGCAGGAGAGCATAAACTGAACCTGAAGGTGTGGAATCAGGCAACGCCACCAGCCCTTTACATTGAAGGTGATACAGTGAACACTGACTCCTCGTGGCAGGTTACCTATGAGGATAAACTCTGGATCGACGAGAATGGTGTTGCCCATGGATCTGGCATCTATGTGCCGGCAGCCTCATGGTGTTTTGACTGCATTGACAGTAAGCCCTCAGATTATCGTCTGGAACGTAAAGAACTGCGCCCTGTTGCCTGCGAAAACGGCCTGTACGACTTTGGCCGCGAGACGTTTGGCTATCTCAAGATTAAGGGTCTGAAAGGCACTGTCCGCATCTATTACGGCGAAAGCCGTGAGGAGGCTCTCGACAAAGACCACTGTGAGACACTCGACATACTTTCCTCTCACCTCTCACCTTTCACCATTGACCTCTCTTCAAAAGCTTTCCGCTATGTCTACATAGAGAAGGTTGATGACAGCAGTTACGACGAGGTGCTGATGGACTATGAGTATGCTCCCTTCGATACGAAAAAGAGTGGCTCTTTCTGCAGCTCAGACAATCTGCTGAACAAGATCTGGGAGGTGTCTGCTTACACGATGGACCTCACCACCCGCGAGTTCTTCATGGACGGCATCAAGCGCGACCGTTGGACGTGGAGTGGGGATGCCATACAGTCATACCTTATGAACTACTACCTGCGTTTTGACACAGAGTGTGTTAAGCGCACTATCCGTCAGTTGCGAGGTAAAGATCCCGTTACGGCTCATATCAACACTATCATGGATTACACCTTCTATTGGTTTAAGTCCATTGCCGACTATTATCAGTATACTGGCGACAGTGACTTTGTCCGTGAGATATGGCCCAGGATGGTATCCATGATGGACTATGTGTTAAGCCGTACAAATGCCGAAGGAATGGCAGAGGGGCAGGCTGACGATTGGATTTTCGTTGACTGGACCGACTTCCCGATGCACAAACGGGGAATACTCTGTTTCGAACAGATCCTGTTGATGAAGTCTCTTGCGACGATGGCAGAATGTGCCGACCTCATAGGAGAGTCATCCGATACATATCGCAAGAAGGCCGACGACCTGCGAGATAAGATAAACACCGTTTTCTGGAGTGAAGACCAGCAGGCCTACCTCCATGCTATTGAAAGGCTGCAGGCAGGCGAAGGCGAGTCGGGAACGGATGTCGTGATGAACACTCAGATCACCAAGTTCCCCAACATGTTTGCCATCCTCTATGGCCAGGCTGACACTAAGCAGCAAGAGCATATCATGCAGAGTGTGATGCTCAATCCTGCCATCGACCCCATCACAACTCCTTACATGCGTTTCTACGAACTCGAGACGCTCTGCAAGGCTGGACACCATAATCAAGTCTTAAACGACATCCGCGACTACTGGGGTGGTATGCTTCATGAAGGTGCCACCACCTTCTGGGAGAAATATGTTCCCACAGAATCCGGCAACCAGCATCTGGCCATGTATGGCCGTCCTTATGGAAAGAGCCTCTGTCATGCCTGGGGAGCTTCGCCCGTATATCTCTTAGGAAGATATTACCTTGGCGTCAGTCCCACGAAGCCTGGATATGCTGAATACGAGGTACGTCCGCAATTAGGCGATCTGGAATGGATGCGAGGCGATGTGCCCACACCTTTTGGATTAATCCATGTTGAGATGGATCGCAACTCCATCAGTGTTAGAAGCGATGGTGGCAATGGTACGCTTATCATCGGTGATCAGCGCATATCTATACCTGCAGGTAAGGAATTAACTATTTCTTTATGACGATAGCCATCAGGGTGAGGTCGTCTGACTGTGGGGCGTCTTTTACGAAGGTTGCGACATCGTCGACAAGGTGATGGACATATTCGGAAGCTTTAGCCTGACCATTGTCAACGAGCTGTTGCAATGAGTCCTTTATACGCTGCTTCTCGAAAGGTTTTAATTCTTCGTTGGCAGCCTCCTTCAGACCGTCGGTATAGAGCAGGAGGACATTGCCTGGCGATAACTGCATCTCCTCCGACTTATAGTCGAAACCTTCTCCCAGTCCCAGTGCGAGATTACACTCTACAGGAATCATGTTGACCTCTGAGGTGATGAGTATGGGGCATTCGTGACCAGCATTACAGTATTTAAGCAGATGCGTCTTCAGGTCGAGCACACCAAGGAAGAAGGTACAGAACATCAGCGCTTCGTTATCTTCTGAAAGAAGGTCGTTCATGTTCTCCACAATCCGCTTCGGGTCGTTTTCACGCCCTGAGGTAATACGGAACAAGTAATGCGTCGCAGCCATCAGCAGGGCTGCAGGTATACCCTTGCCACTCACATCACCGATGCAGAAGAACAGTTTGTCATCGCGGATGAAGTAGTCATA
>CACZCT010000113.1 GCA_902779745.1 uncultured Prevotellaceae bacterium | reverse complement strand
GCAGGTCACAAGGTGGCTCAGGCACAGTTCAAGTATTTGAATCCGCTGCCTAAGAATGCCGCTGCCGTCCTCTCTAAATATAAAAAGGTTGTGGTGGCTGAGCAGAATATGGGACAACTTGCCGCCTATCTACGTATGAAGGTTGACAATTTCGTACCTTATCAGTTCAACCAGGTGAAGGGTCAGCCTTTCGTGGTAGAAGAGTTAGTCAATGCATTCGAGGACATTTTAAAGAAGTAAAGAGTTATGGAATATACAGCACAAGATTATAAGAAAGGACAACCTCGTTGGTGTCCGGGTTGCGGAGACCATTTCTTCCTTGCCTCCCTCCATAAGGCAATGGCAGAAATAGGTGTAGCACCTAAAGATATTGCAGTTATTTCTGGTATCGGCTGTTCCAGTCGTCTTCCTCACTATATGGCTACATACGGCATGAACACCATTCATGGTCGTGCCGCCGCTATTGCCACTGGTGCGAAGGTAGCTAATCCCAACCTGACAGTATGGCAGGTGAGCGGTGATGGTGATGGTCTTGCCATTGGTGGTAACCATTTCATCCATGCCAATCGTCGTAATATCGACCTGAACATGATTCTGCTCAACAACCGTATCTATGGTCTGACGAAAGGTCAGTACAGTCCTACCTCTCCACGCGGCTTCGTATCGAAGTCAAGTCCTTATGGTACTGTGGAGGATCCTTTCCGCCCAGCCGAACTCTGTTTCGGAGCCCGCGGACATTTCTTTGCCCGTTGTGTGGCTACTGATGCGAAGGGAACGGTAGAGGTGTTGAAGGCTGCCTATGCGCACAAAGGTGCCTCTGTCACTGAGGTATTACAGAATTGTGTCATTTTCAACGATGGTTGTCATGAGGCAGTCTATAATAACGAAGGACGTAAGAAGAATGCCATCTATGTACGTCATGGTGAGAAACTCGTCTTTGGCGAGAATAACGAGTTCGGACTTGTCCAACAGGGTTTTGGTCTGAAGGTTGTGGAGATTGGCAAGGATGGTTATACCCTTGACGACGTCCTCGTCCATGATGCCCATTGTGAGGATAACACCCTCCAGTTGAAACTCGCCCTCATGGGTAATGGTGATGGCTTCCCCATCGCCCTTGGTGTCATCCGCGATGTAGATGCTCCCACCTATAATGATGCCGTTCATGCCCAACTGGCTGAGGTATCAGGACAGAAGAAGTATCATAACTTCTCTGAGTTGTTGGAGACCAACGATATCTGGGAGGTGAAATAAAGACCAAAAGAAAAGGCATCCATATGGATGCCTTTCTTTATCTCCTCTTAGTGGAATAATCCTATCCGATATACTCCATGATGAGTTCCACGATTTCGTCCTCAGTCTTGCCATCGGCAGAGATGACGAGGTCATAGTTGCGGGTGTCGTAACGGGAGGTCTTAGTGTACTTCTGAACATAATTCTCGCGCATCTTGTCGACCTTCTCAATAGTTTTACGGGCTTCGTCCTCAGTCAAGTTCTGCTTACGCATCACGCGTTCAATACGGAACGGCATAGAGGCTTGGATAAGGATGCTCATGGAGTTGGGCTCGTCACGGAACACATAGAAGCCACTACGTCCTGCAACGACACATGAGGCTGTATCAGCAATGCCTTTCAGGATCTCTGTCTCCACCTTGAACATCTCCTCAGTAGTGGGAATATCGAGTTTTGCTGGAACCTGTCCCGTAGGTGTCACGCTGATCTTATTTACAAAGTTAATCCACCATGAACGGCTGTTGCCTTTCATCTTTTCCACCTCTTCGACGGTGAGATTGAACTTTTCCGTCAATTCCCTGATGAGTGTCTTGTCATAAAATCCCACGTCCAGTTTCTCAGCCAGTTTGCGGCCTACGGTGCGTCCACCACTACCCAACTCACGGTTAATCGTGATGACAAATTTCTCGTTCTTGTTCTTTGTTTTCGTTTTTATGTAAATATATTCTTCGTTTCTTACTTTCCATACTTCTCGGCTATCTTACGGAAACTCTGCAATTTCTCACCATAACAGAGGTCGCCGCAGTCACCGAAGCCTGGCACGATATATTTCTGCTCATTCATTCCTTGGTCGACGGCAGCACACCAGATGGTAGAGCCCTCAGGCAGTGCTTCTTTTACGACTTCTATGCCCTCTGGAGCGGCAATGACACAGCAAAGGTGGATCTTCTTGGGCTTGCCTGTCTGTAACAAAGACTCTATCGCTGCGGCAAGACTGCCGCCCGTAGCAAGCATCGGATCAACGATGAGCAATGTTTTGTGTTTCACACTTTGTGTGGCGATATACTCGGTATGGATACCCACCTCCGTATGCTCACGGTTGATATACATGCGGAAAGCAGATACGAACCCGTTGTCTGCCCTGTCGAACACATTCAGGAACCCCTCATGGAAAGGCAGTCCGGCACGAAGCACGGTGGCAACCACTATATCGTCCTTCGGCAGGGGGATGTCGATGGTGCCAAGGGGAGTCGTGATGGTCTTGGACTTGTATTCCAGAGTCTTGGATAGCTCATACGCCATCATTTCTCCGATGCGCTTGATGTTGTGACGGAACAGCAAACGGTTTTTCTGATAGTTCTTGTCACGTAACTCCGACATATACTGATTGATGATGGAGTTACTTTTACTAAAATCGATTACTTCCATTTGTTCTTCTATTTGATTTCCGCAAAGATACAAAGTTTTGTCAACTCCGCGTTACAAAAAGTTGAAAGACTAAGTGATTTTTAAATACTTTAACCTAAAAAAGGTTGTGTTCGCACAAATAATTCCTTTTTCCTAATCCCTAATTCCTAATTTATTAGTACCTTTGCAACGCAAAAATGAATAGGTAATAGAAAATACTCAATTAAATAGTTTAAGTTTATGGCAAAGTTAGATTTGACACAGTATGGTATCACGGGTTCTACCGTGATTGCTCGTTCACCTAAGGACAAGTACATCGTGAAGGATGCACAGAGCCAGGACAAGGTATGGTGGACTTCTGAGGAGTACAAGAACGACAACCACCCCATGAGTGAGGAGGTTTGGGCAAAGGTTAAGGATATTGCCATTAAGGAGCTCTGTAATAAGAACCTGTATGTGATGGATGCTTTCTGCGGTGCCAACGAGGCTACCCGTCTGCGCGTCCGTTTCATCGTGGAGGTTGCTTGGCAGGCCCACTTCGTCAAGAATATGTTCATCCAGCCTACCGCTGAGGAATTGGAGAACTTCGAGCCTAACTTTGTCATCTATAATGCTTCTAAGGCAAAGGTTGAGAACTACAAGGATTTGGGTCTTAACTCAGAGACTTGTGTTGCATTTAATACCACTACCCGTGAGCAGTGCATCATCAACACTTGGTATGGTGGTGAAATGAAGAAGGGTATGTTCTCTATGATGAACTACTATCTGCCTCTGCAGGGTATCGCTTCTATGCACTGCTCTGCCAATACAGATATGGAAGGTAAGAATACCGCTATCTTCTTCGGTCTCTCTGGTACAGGTAAGACTACGCTGTCTACCGATCCTAAGCGTCTGCTGATTGGTGATGACGAGCACGGATGGGACGACGAGGGTGTGTTCAACTTCGAGGGTGGCTGCTATGCCAAGGTGATCAACCTCGACAAGGAGAGCGAGCCTGATATCTACAATGCTATCCGTCGTGATGCCCTGTTGGAGAACGTTACCGTTGATGAGGCAGGTAAGATTGACTTCGCAGATAAGAGCGTTACAGAGAATACTCGTGTATCATATCCTATCAATCACATTGAGAAGATTGCCCAGAAGGT
>CACZCT010000112.1 GCA_902779745.1 uncultured Prevotellaceae bacterium | reverse complement strand
CGTAGCCAAGAAAGCCGCTAAGGTCATCGGTATCGAATATGTGCAGGAAGCTATTGAGGATGCCAAAATCAATGCTGACATCAACCAGCTCGACAACACGTTGTTCTTCGCTGGCGACATGAAAGATATTCTCACCGACGAGTTTATTGAGCAGCATGGTCGCCCGGATACCATCATCACCGACCCGCCACGAGCAGGTATGCATCCAGATGTGGTCAAAACAATTATCAACGCACAACCGCAACGCATCGTCTATGTGAGTTGCAATCCTGCCACACAGGCACGCGACCTACAGTTGTTAGATTCCCACTATCGTGTGGAGAAGGTCCAACCCGTGGATATGTTTCCTCACACACCACACGTGGAAAACGTCGTCTTACTCATCAAGAAATAGTCAATCGTCATTGAACATGAGAAAAACCGCTATCATTATCAGCCTGTTGGGAATAACAGGTTTGGCAAGTGCACAGGAGCCTCCGGTCGTTACACCACAAGAATCGCCTGTCGTAAAAGCACAGTCTGCCGTCCAAGACAGCTCCGACGTCATTGAGTTCGAGCAGAGAGCACCGAAGATACAAGAACCGCAACCCACGAAGGAAAAGTCGAAGAAGAGTTCCTTCAAGATACCACAATGGATCAAGGGCATCAAACTGAGCGGTTATGCCATAGTGGAATACAAAGGTCAAAATCAAAAATATGCCAAGAGCAATTCGTTTAACCTCAGATACCTGCGTTTAGCCCTCGAGGGTAGAATCGCCAAACATTTCTTTTGGAAAGTGCAAATGCAGGCCAATGGTCAGACGTCTACATTAGGAAAATCACCCCGTCTGGTTGATTTGTACGGAGAATGGCAGAAATTCGAGTTCTTACGAATCAAGGCAGGACAGTTCAAACGTCCTTTTACATTTGAGAACCCGATAAATCCTATTGACCAGGGTTTTTACAATTATAGTCAGGGCATCAGATTCTTGGCAGGTATGTCCGACCGTACAGGAGAACATCCCAGTAATGGACGTGACATCGGTATTCAGTTGCAGGGTGACTTCCTTAAGAACAGCAATGGGCGTAACCTGTTGCACTATCAGGTGGGTATCTTCAATGGTGAGGGTATCAACACGACGGATGGCGACAACAAGAAAGATATCATCGGAGGTCTCTGGGTGATGCCTGTCGAAGGATTACGCCTCGGAGTGTTTGGATGGATAGGAAGTCGCAACATCGTATACACGGATATCACCAGCCATGAAGTAACAGCCGACGACGGTACTGTGGTCATCGTCAATGAGACGACGTCGAATATTGTTAACGCCAAGAAACGCCGTTATGCCATCAGCGCCGAATATGTCAAGAACGACTGGACGTTCCGCTCGGAATATATACACAGTCAGGGATGGGGACAGGACTTATCCATGGGCGACAAGGCTGATGCCTTCTATGCTCTCTGTATCGCACCTATCATCAAGGACAGACTACATGTGAAAGCTCGTTATGACCTCTACCGACCGAGCAAAACATGGAACAGAAGTATTACCTATTATGAAATAGGCGCCGACTATATGTTCAATAAATACCTGCAGATAAACCTGGAATATGCTCGCGTGAACAACCGTTCATTGATCAAGGAAAACTATGATATGATCCACGCACAGCTTTCGTTCAGGTTCTAAGACGCATGGACAGAGAGTCGTTTCCGCATGACTTGAACAGAATAACAAGTACAGAGTAGCAGAATCAAGATACCACAAGACCAGTAAACAGCCGGGTTGGGACTCCAGATGGTAATGAGATAGGCCATCAGTCCCAGCCCTACTTGTACTGTCGACAACCTGACCACCTGAGAAGTGATGCGATAGCTATAGAAGGCATAGGCATAGGCATGAATCATGATGAGATCGAAGATATGTGCTGTAACGATGGCGATACCTGTACCGAACAGTCCCCATAAATGGTAACAAACGACGAAAGCAACGACGAAGAACACCCAGTAAGCCGTCTCCAGGAACAGAAATGAACGTGAACGTCCTCTTGCCAGCGAGAGATAGGCAACGGGAAGAGTTATAGCCTTCAGAAACATCGCCATAAGAGCCAATTGGGTTACTGGAACAATCGGTTGGAACTTTGAACTGAAAAACAATGGAATCAGTATGGGCAGGAATACCATCATGCCCATCAGCATCGGTGAAAGCAATAACACCGAAACTTCCAACTGGATATTGACGATACGATTGGACTCAACCACATCCTTATTTACACCAGAGAGTCGCGGATAGTAGTCGGTTTCCATCGCAGTAAACACCATACCTGCATAGGTGAAGATAATCATATAGACGGCATTGTACAAGCCCACTTCATCCATGTCTGCCTTCACGTTCAGATAAGAGCGTATCAGCATCTCACCGCCCGAGCTGATGGCTGCCGCAATGGTGAATGCCAGTCCTAAGCGCACCATTCCAAGACCTTCACGGAATATCGCCTTGGTTTTCTGAATACGATACGGAAACAGGCGGATAGAGTAATACAATACTAGCACCATCTGCGCTAAGGCCATCAGCACGATGACAGGGACAATACCTTTCAGTTCCCAGATATAATAGACAGGGATGGAGATGACGACGCCACAGACAGCAGCATAGACTTGAGCAACAGCTAACTGCCGTAGCTGTTGGGCACTTTTCAGAATCACAATCTCTCCACCAGTTATGGCCATCATCGCCACAGCAGGAGCTAAGAGTACAAAGTGTAAGGTGTGATTTCCCCAACTGAAAGTATAGTGACTGAGTAGCGGACCTAACATCACACATACCAGCATACCAAAGATAGCGGTCAGCATCGACCAGTAACGGATAACGTTGACATGATGGCTGATACGATTCTTGTCACCTTGTTCATATACTTCCGACAAGGTCTTGACAGCGCTCATCGAAAGTCCCAAACCAGTGGCCTGTGAGATGAAGTTCAGAGCAGAATTAAAGAGGGATACATATCCCATTCCCAGAGGACCTAACAGGACAGCCAACACCTTCGTGCGTACAAGACTTAAGAAAATGTTCAAGCCTTGTATGCTTCCGAAGATACTTGTATATTTTAATACGTGAGCGTAACTATCCTTATATTGGTCTTTCACGACAATCAAGAAATGAATTGATGAGAGTTATTTCCACGAAGCGCCTTCTCTGAGAACAAAGCGGATACGGCTCTTCTTGGGTAACTGAGGCTTTTCCCATTCACCTCCCAACACCTGGATAGTAACCTCTTTCTGGGAATTGACAGCATGAATAGCTGATGTGATATCCATGAAGTCACCTCTGCCTTTAGCATCGACAGCATAGTCATATTCAACACGA
>CACZCT010000111.1 GCA_902779745.1 uncultured Prevotellaceae bacterium | reverse complement strand
CAATGCCAAATCGCATTTGAGCATTGTCGAGCGTGAGCGGGCTCGATGTGAAACATCAGGAGAAAAGTGAAAAGAGAAAAGTGGATAATAGGATGTCTGTGTGGCCTGTTGTTGGCATTGGGCGTGCTGTATTTGCATTCACGCCATCAAGACAAAGCGCGCATCCATGAGTTGGAGGCGAAGGTCGTCGTACTCCAAAAGCAAGGAGAGACCTCGGAGTTAGACCGTAGTGTGAGCGAACAGATGGAAGATATCGCCCACGGTCAGCAGGCACTCTCTGAGGAGCGCAGCCGGGAAGCGATCCGACAGTCGGAGATTGCACAGGCTGCCACCCTCCGTTCTGAGGCGGAGCGCCGGAATGCGCTGAAGGCCCAGGCGGCGGCAGAGACCTCGGCAGCAGAAGCATTGGCATCCTATCAGATGGCAGAACGTCAGCGGCAGAAGGCCGAATATGCCAGGTCGGTGGCCGACACGCTGAACTTTATCTCTTTAGGCCGAACGCTTGGATCTCAGTCTTATTCCATCTATCAGACAGGCAATACGGAGGTCGGTAATATGTTGGCATATGCCTCCTATCTCTATACCCACGACTATGGTGGCGACCTCTATGCCCCGGCGGTGTTCCAGGCCCTGATACAGTCGGCTGGGGGGCGTCATAGTTGGAACATCCACAACGGTAGCATCTCCCGCCTGGCCATCTCACCTCGTGATGGTCGTCTGCTGACGGTGAGCACCTTTGGCGAGATCTTCAGTCACCAGATCCATGGGGCGCAGATGCAGACCACTCGGCTGATGAGCGATAAGCACTTTTGGTTCAGTGATTTATATGTAGCCCCCGACGGGAAGGTCTATGCCATCAGTTATACAGGTCAACTGGTCATTTCCGACGGTCAGCAGACGCGTGTCATGGTGGTTGAAAACATCAGTAAGCCCTTCAGCCTGCAAAACCTGAACGACGGCAAATCGCTGTTGATCGTCGGTGAGAACAGCGTCGCCCTGTTCGATAACGCCACCGAAAGAATCATCGCCACGCGCCGTCTCGACTTCCAGGTCACCTGTACTGGCAGACGAGATAATAAACCCTTGCTTTTCGATCATCGTGGTCAGATGCACCTCGTCAATAGTCTGGACAAGATGACTAGCGAGAAGGTGCCCGTGAAGGGTAAGGTGACAGCCTATGCCAGTAACCGGAAAGAACATCTCACGGCTTACGGTATGGCCGACGGTACCATCTGGTTGACCGACGGCAGCGGTAAGACCCACAAACTGGTCGAACACCTCTCCCGCGTGACAAGACTGATGTTTAATGGCAAACGGCTCTATTCGTCCAGTTACGATGGTAAACTCTTGTTCTGGCCCATCGAAAGTAACAGCCAGATTAATGCGGTCACACTGTACCAGTCAGCCCATTGGTTGAACGACTTCACCTTCAGCGACAATAAGGACTATATCCTGGTGGGGGAGCATAACGGCTCTGTCACCCAATGTCTGATCTCGCTGCCGAAGATAGCCGAGCGTCTCCGTCAGAATGTGAAACGTAACTTCACCCAGGAGGAGTGGAACTACTATGTAGGGAAGGGCATTCCGTATAGAAAGGTAAAAGTGATATGAGACTTAAGAATATGAAAATAAAAGTGTCAAAACGTATCGTACTGATTGTGCTGTTGCAACTCTGTGCGGTAGCAAATTGTTCACTATTCACTATTCACTATTCACTTTTACATGCCCAGGGCTTGCCTCTGATTCGGAACTTTACGGCGGCGGAGTATGGTGGACACAATCGGAACTACGATATCGAGATCGGTGAGGACGGTACGGTGTTCGTAGCCAACTTCGAGGGACTGCTCTATTACGACCGTGCCCAGTGGCGTATGATTCACGCTCCCGAACTGAGACGTGTCACGGTGGTCTATCGTGACAGTAAGAACACCGTCTGGGTGGGTGGCTACAACTTCATCTCACGGCTGCAGAAGCGCGCTAATGGCGAACTGTATTTGCAGCCTTTCGGTGGGAAAGACACCTTCAAAGGCGAGGTGATGGAGATCTTCGAGGAGAACGGCTCCCTGCAGTTTGTGGTCAACGATAATAATATCTATGAGATTGAGGAAGCTGCTGTCCCCACCGTGAAGTTGAAGAAACATACCAATGCCAGACTCCTTTCCAGTGTTGAGGCCGACGTCGTATCGGTGGAGGCGCTGCAGGCATCGGTTGAAGATGCCGTTCTGAGAGATACCACCCAAACGGAGATCCTGAGCGATAACCTTCAGGTAAAAGTGAAAAAAGGCTATGGACTGATTGTGTGCGATGGCAAGGGACGTCAACTCTATACGATCACCGAAGCCAACGGCCTCTGCTCCAATCAGGTGTCGTATGTGGCTTATGACGGTCACGGCGTGCTGTGGGGTGCTACGGCGAAAGGTATCTTTGCTGTTGAGTTGCCGTCGGTCTATAGTTACTTCTTACCCAAAGACGGATTGACGGGTAAGGTACAGGCCATCACTGCCTTTAATGGGAAAATCTACGTCGGAGAGACCAACGGACTATTTACGGTTGACGCTTGGCAATACAAACGCGTGGCCGACATCAGTAATATCTGTTGGACACTGTGTCAGGAGCGCGACGCGCTGCTGGCTGCCACCTCCAGCGGTATTTACAGAATCGCAGCGGATGGCAGGGTAGGCCGACTCACCTCGAATGCCACAACGGCCCTGTTGGTCGATGGCGAGAAGGTCTATGCCGGTGAGCCCGACGGCGTCCATCTCTATCAGTCGGGCCGAAACACGAAGCTTAACGACCTGCCTTTGGTGACGGTGATCTGCAAGGATGCACGTGGTAATCTCTGGTTCAAGAATGTCCATGGTGAAACTGCGACGGTCGGGGATTACAAGGCACCTGCAGACACATCACAAAGTATTTCCTCCCTGTTGACACCTCTCAACAATATAAAGAGTAGGATTCAGTACCAGCATGACGACCATCTCTGGATCGGAGGCGACGAGATCCTCGCCATTGTCGATATGGGTCGGAAAGACCTGACAAGACTCACTGACAGCCGTCATGTGCGTTTCTGCTCCATGGTAATGGGTAACGACAGCGTGCTGTGGGGCGGATACGGGGATTGCCCCCAGAAGTTGCATCGGTTAGACAGCGACGAGCGTCACCTGCATTTCTTCTATGCCCTTGACTATGCGCCGCTGACGGGAGAGACGCTCTATCGCTACCGTCTGGTTAATAAGAGCATCCTGGGCGCGAGTGGTCAGTGGAGTGAGTGGACGGACAAGCAGGATGTGGAGTTCCTGAACCTGCCCTACGGCTCGTTCACGCTCTCCGTACAGGCACAGTTGGCCAATGGGGAACTGTCAGAGGTCGCCACC
>CACZCT010000110.1 GCA_902779745.1 uncultured Prevotellaceae bacterium | reverse complement strand
ATTGAGACACAGTTGCCGATGGATGAGCGTTATGTGCCTAATGATGTCTTGTTGGACAACGAGCACCAGCAGATTATCATCATCACAGGTCCGAATATGGCAGGTAAATCGGCATTGCTGCGCCAGACGGCACTTATTACCCTGTTGGCACAGATAGGTAGTTTTGTACCTGCTGAGAGCGCACGTATCGGCTTGGTAGACAAGATCTTTACTCGTGTGGGTGCCTCTGATAATATCTCTTTGGGTGAGTCGACCTTCATGGTGGAGATGACAGAGGCATCTAATATCCTGAATAATGTCACACCCCGTTCGCTGGTACTCTTTGATGAATTAGGAAGAGGTACCAGTACTTACGATGGTATCTCTATTGCCTGGGCAATCGTCGAATATCTTCATGAACAGCCCAAGGCACAGGCACGTACCCTCTTTGCCACGCACTATCATGAACTGAATGAGATGGAGAAGAATTTCAGTCGCATCCGCAACTATAACGTGAGTGTGAAGGAAGTCGACGGCAAGGTTATCTTCCTGCGTAAGTTGGAGAAGGGTGGGAGTGAGCACTCTTTTGGTATTCATGTAGCAGATATTGCCGGTATGCCGAAATCCATCGTGAAACGTGCCAATGTCATCCTCCAACAGTTAGAGGCAGACAATGCCCAGGTTGGAACAGTAGGTAAACCTACGAAAGAGATTGCCCAAAGTCGTGAGGGCATGCAACTTTCTTTCTTCCAACTCGATGACCCCGTCCTCTGTCAGGTTCGTGATGAGATTCTTGGTCTTGACGTAAACAATCTTACTCCTCTTGAGGCTTTGAACAAACTCAACGACATCAAGAAAATCGTGTCAGGAAAGTAAATCTTGAAGTTCCTCTAAGGAATTGGCAACCGCAATATAGGTTCGCCAGTCTTTTCTTGTAAATCCTTTTGTCTGGAGGTCGTCTAAGAGAGTGATAAGCGAATCCCAGAAGCCCTTCATATTATAGAGGATGACCTTTTTGTCGTGATAGCCGATGGTGGCGGAGGCGGCAGTACTTAAAATCTCATCAAGGGTGCCTATACCGCCAGGCAAGGCGACAAAGACATCTGCCTGATCCTGCATCAGTTGTTTGCGGTCATTGAGATCGTCACAGAGGATCTCCACATCTACATAATCACTGATACGTCCTGACTCTTCCACAATTCTCGGAATGATACCGATAGTCTGTCCACCAGCCTCATGAACCGCCTTTGCTACACATTCCATCAATCCCTGGTTCACACCTCCATATACGATGGAATGATCATTCTTTGCAGCCCACCGCCCCAATTCTTCTGTGTATTTAAAGAAGTCGGGGTCTATTTCTTGATTAGCAGAACAAAAGATACCAATTTTCATAGCGGACTTATTTTTTCCAGAAGCGGGAGGTGATATCCTCAAACTCCCCATTCTCCATCTGACGATAGAGCCGTTGATTGGTGGTCTTTTCTTTTAAAGGACCGAGATGCTTGATATACGGTCCAATCTTGATATAGTCGAAATCTGTCTTGCAGATAGCGGATGTGATACGGATACGTCCGCTGTACCAGGCGACCTTGAATTCAGGATAGGTCTCGTGGATATACAATGCCAGTTGGTTGACACCCTTTGGGTCAGCATCCCCACCCATAAAGGCAATACATGTGATATCCTTGCCGTATTTCTTCACAAAGTCATCAATGGCATCCGTATCCAAGGGCAGTCCAATATCCTCCCAGAGGTAATGACTATGACAACCCGGACAGCGACACGGGCAATTAGAGATATTAATTGCCAGTGTCACTTCATCGGGAATCTCTTGGAATACGATGCCAGTGTTGACGTATTTAAGCATATTGGTTTAATTATGCTTCGCTTTTAGCGTGTGCATAGAAGCGGCGTGCTGCCTCTTCCTGACGCGGCTGTGAGAAGTTGCTGACGCGCTTCAGATAGCCGATGATACGGGTCATATAGTCCACGTTCTTGGAATGACAATGAGGACATTCCTTCAGGTAACGCTTGTCGATATGTCCACAGTCGTTACATACCGTGTTGGGGATGTTGAACGTGAAGTAGTTACAACCCTCCTGGGCAGCCACCTTCAACAAGTGTGCATACTGTTGCTTGCTCAGATGCTCCTCTAAGTTCATATGGAGGGCAGAACCACCTGTCAGGTGCTCGATATATGGTGCACCATGCAGTTTGAACTTATCGATGATGGTCAGCGAGTCATCCTCTACGACATAGAAGTAACTGTTATAGCAGTCGCGTGGTACGAAATAGCCGTCCTCACGGTCCCACTTGGCATGCTTCACACCTACATTCTCTGCAGGAATCATCTCACAGTTGAACATTACATCCTTCGTACGATACTGCTTATTATATTTCTCAATCAGTCCGAGGATGCCCTGGACGAAATGCAGATAGTCGTCGTTGGGGGTAATCTTCAGTCCCATGAACTCAGCAGCCTCTACGAGTCCGTTGATACCAATGGTGAGATACTGGCGTCCGATGTTGATATAACCAGCATCGAAGAGGGGTAACATACCATGCTCCTGCAACTCCTTCAAGTTCTCGTTGTAAGCCATTTGAACTTTGTGACAGAGATCGATGACACCACCTAAATACTCCAAATAGTCTATCTTGTGGTTGACAGCATATTGCACACAACGGTTCAGGTTGATGGTGAGTACGCTCTTGGAACCTGTAGATACGCCACCTGCACCCAACGTATAACTGAAACCGTTATCTGTAATCTCATTGCGCAGACGACAGCAGGAACTCAGAGAGTCGGCATTGTCACTCATATAGGTGAAGAATGAATGTCCCTCCGCATACATCTCTGCGGTGAAGTCACCCCATTCCTTATCCAGGCATTCACCATTTTTGTCAACGAGGAGTGCCATTGTCTCTACTGGGAAGGTCAGCAGAGTCTTGGTGCGCTCATGGTTAAACCACTTCATGAAACGCTTCTGCAACCAAGAAAGGCCGTCCCAGTCGGGTTTAGAACCGTCTGGGAAGTAGAACTCACCAAAGATACTCTCAAAATAGAATTTGTCATAGTAGGCAATATTCCAAAACACTGCCTGATAATTACGGGCACCCGTTGGCTGATTCAGCGTATACACAATCTGTTCGAAGCAGTCTGTGATAATCTTGTCGATGGTACGCTTTTTCAGACTCATGTCAGCCTGCTGGTCTGGATGCTGGTAATAGTCCTGTTGGATACCATGAATACCATATTGACGAAGCCACCGCAGAAACTCTTCAGATTGGTAGGAGCCGTAGAGTTGCCGCCAATGGAGACAGTACCGCCAATCAACCATGGATACATGGTAATGGAAGCACAATAGTTGGCAAGGCTCGTCTCGTCATTCTTATAAATAAAATGATGGGTCAGCTTGTCAATATATTCATCAGCAAGTTGTTTGCCATACATTTTTTTGATACGATCGGTCAAGAGTCGACGATTCAGGCGGATGAAGTTCGATTTGGGCAACTCACCAATCAAGGTGGCAATATTTTTGTGCTCCACGTTTGCATTCGCATCATATTTTGAACCAGTGGCCGCATTCACTGAATCACAATATTCGGATAAGAATTGCAGCTTGGCAAGTGTCTCACGATCCTCAGAGTGAGCCTGACGATACAGCATGAATGACTTGGCTACTTTATAGTAACCCTCGCTCATCAAAGCCTCTTCCACTTGGTTCTGGATATCCTCTACAGTAATGTCATTATGAATATCTAAACGACTGAGAATCTTTGAGATAGCACCAAGGTCAGTAGGTTGATCAACGCTCTCGAATGCCTTTAGGATAGCATTCATAATCTTGTCTAACGAAAACTGGTCTTTTGAACCGTCACGTTTCGTAATGGTAAAGTTTTTAATCTCCATTGTTCTTTATTTTTTTCAAGTTTTTAATTATTCTCTAGTCAAGATAGTTTACCGTTTTGGACAACTTTTTTATTTTTTGATTCTAAAAAGTTTTCCGTTTTGGAAAACCGAAATCGTTGGCAAAGGTACAAAATTTCCTGAATACTATCAAGAGATTAAGTTTAAAAAAATATTAAATGAGATAGAAATTTTGTACTTTCCTCACTTCTTTGTAACTTTGAGTCAGAGCCTCGAAAGTAGGCTGCATTTCGGAAATACTCAAATATATTTGGTATTTCACTCAATTTGCACTACCTTTGCACCCGAATTAGTAATTAAATAGGTTTGAAGACATTTGAAGAGTTAGGCGTTTGCGAAGAGATTCGCCGCGCTATTGAGGAAATGGGTTTTGTACAACCCATGCCTGTACAGGAGGAAGTTATCCCTTATTTGCTTGGTAATCAGAATGATGTTATTGCCCTTGCCCAAACGGGAACGGGTAAGACGGCTGCATTTGGTATTCCCGTCCTGCAAAGGATTGCAGAGATGCCACGTCCTCAGTTGGGAGAGATAGGGAGAGGACTCCCTCATGCCCTTATCTTGGCACCGACCCGTGAGTTATGTTTGCAGATTGCAGATGATCTGCGTGACTTCTCGAAATATATGGACGGCATTCATATTGAGGCAGTCTATGGAGGAGCTTCTATAGAGCAGCAGATTCGTGCATTACGTAAAGGCGTACAGGTTATTGTTGCCACACCGGGTCGATTGATTGACTTGATGAATCGTGGTGTTGCCAAGTTGGACGATGTGTATAATGTGGTACTCGATGAGGCCGACGAAATGTTGAACATGGGCTTCTCAGAGAGCATCGATGCTATATTGGAAGGTGTTCCTTCTGAGCGTAATACGTTGTTGTTCTCTGCGACGATGAGTCGTGAGATAGAGCGTATCGCCAAGGGTTATCTGCATGACTATAAGGAGATTGTAGTGGG
>CACZCT010000109.1 GCA_902779745.1 uncultured Prevotellaceae bacterium | reverse complement strand
TTGCACCTGTTGTCAGAAGCAGGAATGTCAGAAGGATAAAACATGCTGTTTTCTTCACTGTTTTCGGTTTTTTGTTTTTTGACGGCACAAAGATAAGAATTTTTTTGAAAACCAAAATATATATTTTGTTTTTCGCTCGTTTTGCACTATCTTTGCACGCAAAGAAAGCTCACAAATGAAAAAACTACTGACCATAGGACTTGTAGGAATGATTTGGACAACCATACAGGCGCAGCAGCAGTTGCCCATGCGACTGTGGTACGACAAACCGGCACAGTATTTCGAGGAATCGCTGCCTATCGGTAACGGAAAACTCGGAGCACTGGTGTACGGAGGGACGGACAGTTGTCTCATCCACCTGAACGACATCACATTCTGGACAGGCAAGCCCGTCGACCCCAACGAGGGGAAAGGGGCTTCCAAGTGGATTCCAGAGATCCGTAAGGCTCTGTTTGCCGAAGACTATGCCCGTGCTGACTCCCTGCAATTGCATGTCGAAGGACATAACTCGGAGTTCTACCAACCCCTTGCCACGATGTACCTGGTTGACCTGAACAAAGGTAAGGTAACAGACTATTACCGCGAACTGGATATCGACAGCGCATTATGCAGAGACCACTATCAAAGAGACGGGCAAACGATTACACGTGAATACTTCGCCTCGAATCCCGACAAGCTCATCGCCATTCGACTGAAAGGTGATGTCAATTGCAAGATTGTGATGACGGCACAAGTACCCCACTCTACACGCTCAACGCTAAACGCTCAACTCATCACGACAGGTCATGCCACTGGCGATGCCAACGAGACTATCCATTTCTGTACGATGCTTCAAGTGAAGACCGATGGAGAGGTGAGCACGTCAGACTCCACGTTGACGATTGTGAATGCCAAGGAGGCCGTCGTCTACCTGGTTAACGAGACCAGTTTCAACGGTTATGACAAGCATCCCGTGAAGGAAGGAGCACCTTATTTGGAGAATGCCACAGATGACCTCTGGCATACGCAGAACTATACTTACGATGCGTTCCGCACACGTCACATCGCAGACTATCAACAATATTACGATCGGGTGAAACTGAATATCGGAGGAAAGGGCACTTCGGTTCCTACAGACCAACTGCTGCTTGAACAAACGGACAACCGTTACATAGAAACCCTCTACTTCCAATACGGTCGTTACCTGCTGATCAGCTGTTCACGTACCAAAGGCGTGCCTGCCAACCTGCAGGGACTGTGGGCTCCACAACTCTGGTCACCGTGGCGTGGTAACTACACGATGAACATCAACTTAGAGGAGAACTACTGGCCTGCCTTCACTGCCAATCTCGCAGAGATGGCGGAGCCGTTGGACGACTTCGTCAAGGCGCTCTCCGTGAACGGCAGGCATACCGCCCGTAACTTCTACGGAATCTATAACGGCTGGTGTGCCAGTCATAACAGTGATCTCTGGGCAATGACGAATCCCGTGGGAGAAAACCGTGAGAGTCCGATGTGGAGTTGTTGGAACATGGGGGGTGCCTGGCTCGTCAATACGCTTTGGGAGCGTTATGCGTTCACACAGGACACCAACTATCTAAAAACCGTCGCCCTGCCCTTGATGGAGGGGGCTAATGAGTTCTGTGAGAACTGGCTCGTCGAAGACCCTCACGACACCCGTTTTCGTATCACGGCACCCAGTACGTCACCTGAGAATGAGTATATCACCGACAAAGGCTATCATGGGGTCACCTGCTATGGCGGAACTGCCGACCTGGCCATCATCCGTGAACTGAAATACAATATCCTCCAGGCGCATCGCGTCATCGGCACACCCAAATACCTGTTGGAGATGGATAAAAACCGCATCATGCGGCTGCATCCCTATACCATCGGTAAGGATGGTGACCTCAACGAGTGGTATTACGACTGGCAGGACAAGGACCCTAAGCACCGCCACCAGAGTCATCTCATTGGACTTTATCCGGGGAGTCACCTCGGAGTTCTCGGAGAACTCGGAGAACTCAGAGAACTCGGAGTACTCGGAGATCTCGGAGAACTCAGAAAAGCCTGCGAGCAAACGCTCATCCAGAAAGGCAACGAGACGACTGGCTGGAGCACGGGCTGGCGCATCAACCTATGGGCACGTCTGCATAACGGAGAGAAAGCCTATCAGGTATACCGCAAACTATTGACTGCCGTCGCCCCGGAAGGTCATAAAGCACCTAATTATATCAATGGCGGAGGCACCTATCCCAATCTCTTCGATGCGCATCCTCCCTTCCAGATTGACGGTAACTTCGGTGGTACGGCAGGAGTCTGTGAAATGCTGATGCAGAGTCAACTCTCCACGCTCGACACTAAACGCTCAACAATCGAACTCCTCCCTGCCTGTCCGAAGGCATGGAAGGACGGAAAGGTCAGCGGACTCTGTGCCCGTGGCGGCTATGAGGTCAGTTTTGAATGGAAAGACGGGAAGGTGCGTGATGCCACTATCAAGGCGAAGAAGAATGGCACGGTTATCCTATGCTATAACGGACAACAAAAGAAACTTAAACTGAAAGCAGGACAGACACTTCCTGTGAAAACATGGTAATAATATGAAGACAACCAAACATCATCATATCGTAGATATTACACTCGAAGAGGCTAAGACGTGGAAAGAGGCTAAGTATATGGACAATGGACTGGTATTGACAGACCATATTGCTGATGCACCTATTCCTCAGACCCCTGCCCGTATGAACTTCAGCCTGATGGCACTCTGTCAACAAGGGACGGCCACGTATGACATCGACACCCGTCAACAGACCGTCAAACCTGGTGACCTGCTATTCATCTCCGAAGGACATATCGTCAACAACTACCAGGCATCGTCCGACTTCTCCTGTCTGTGTATCCTGGTCAGTACCGCCTATTACCATAGTTTCGTACAGAATGTCAAGAACGTCTCGTCGCTGCTGCTGTTCTCCATGAACAACCCCGTTGTTGCACTGACTCCGAGGGAGATAGAGGTCTATACCAACTACTACCGTGTCATCGGGGAGAAAATACTGGACACCCGGCATCATTATCAGGACGAACTGGTGAAGACATGGTTGCTTGCCATGTTCTATGATATGAGCAACGTCATCTGGCGCGTGGACCAGAATGAGAAAAAGGCACAGAGTCGTGCCGATATCGTCTTCTCGAGGTTCATACGCCTGCTATACCTCTCTGAGGTCGTCAAAGAGGTCAGCAAACGTACTCCCAACGACTGGATCGACCATTATGTCATCTTGGAAATACGGGTATTGCTGAAGAACTCCACGAAGTCCATCAAGGAGATTACAGAAGAATTGAATTTCCCCAACCAGTCGTTCTTAGGGAAATACTTCAAGGAACATGTAGGAGTCAGTCCTTTGGCGTACAGGAAGCATTAAGGAGCTGGTCTGCCACCTCACAGAGTTCCTCATACCACGCCTTGCCGAAACGGCGGATGAGGGGCTCTTTCAGAAACTGATAGACGGGAAGGTGTAATGCCTTCCCTTTTTCTACGGCATCCTTGCAGACTGCCCAGCGGTTATAGTTCAAGCCGACAAGTCCGCCAGAAAACCGTTTCTCACGGATGGGATAGAGGGCACAACTGATGGGCTTGCAGAACTGCGTCTTCCCATTGCGATAGGCACTTTCCAACATACACAACCAACAAGAATCATTGTTCCGTGCAAAGACGCACTCTTTCCCTCTCACGATACTCGTCACCAGGTCACCGTCTTTGTCGGTATAGGCAACACCTTGTTTGTCGATGACACTCTGTGCCGATGCGGAGAGGTCGCCCCACACGGTATCCAAGGCTTCCTCTATCTCTGCTATCTCTTCCATCGTGACAGGGGCACCTGCGTCACCCTCGACACAACAGATTCCCTTGCACTTCTCGTAGTCACAACAGAAGTACTCGGTGAGGATGTCGGAAGAGATGAGGACTCCGTCCACTTCTAATATCGGGGGAATCTTATCTACCATACGATGGGGGCTATTCCGTTTTGTTCCAGATAGGCATTACAACGGGAGAACTGGTGTTGTCCGAACCAACCGCCACGATTGGCACTCAACGGGGAGGGATGGACGCTTTCCAACACCAGGTTACGGCTCTTGTCTATCATATACGCCTTCGAACGGGCATAACCGCCCCATAGCATATAGACCAGGTGCTCACGTCCTGCGGCAAGGGCACGGATGGCAGCATCGGTAAACTGCTGCCATCCCAGTGTGGAATGACTATTCGCCTGATGGGCACGGACGGTCAGGGTGGCATTGAGCAACAACACCCCTTGTTCTGCCCAGCGCGTCAGATTACCTGATATGGGAATCGGAGTACCAAGGTCTGCCTGTATCTCCTTGAAGATGTTCTGTAACGAGGGTGGAAACTGAATACCATCCTGTACCGAGAAACTCAGTCCGTGTGCCTGTCCCGGTTCATGATACGGGTCTTGACCGATAATTACCACCTTCACCTTGTCGAAGGGACACAGGTTAAAGGCGTTGAATATCAACTTACCAGGAGGATAGCACGTCGTCTGTGTATACTCCTGTCGCACCGTTGCTGTCAACTGGGCGAAATAGGGCTTCTGGAACTCTCCCTCCAGATGCTGTTTCCAACTCTCTTCTATCTGTACTGCCATAGGGTTTTATTGTTTCAATGGCGAAATCTCTTTGTATATCTTAATCATTAAAATTATGTCACAAAGGTAAAGAATCTTTCTTTAAGTCACAAGTTTTCCTAGCGAAAAATATATAAAATATTGGTTAAGAATATTGGAAGATAAAATTAGAAGGCAGAAATAAAAAAAGGCCGATAAATATCGACCTTTTTATGAATCATATCGGAAATGCTTATTAGTCTGTAATAAGGTTCTCACCCGTCATGTCGGCAGGCTGTTCCAAGCCCATGATATGGAGGATAGAGGGAGCCACGTCAGCTAAGCGACCGTCCTTCACAGTAGCACTGTTGTTGTTCGTCACGTAGATGAACGGAACGGGATTCAGTGAGTGAGCCGTGTTCGGTGTACCATCGGGATTGATGGCGTTGTCGGCATTACCGTGGTCGGCAATGATGATAGCCTCGTAGTCGTTGGCCTTGGCAGCCTCGATGACAGCCTTCACACAGTTGTCGACAGCCCATACAGCCTTGGCAATAGCGTTATAGACACCCGTATGTCCTACCATGTCACCATTGGCGAAGTTCACCACGATGAAGTCGTATTTGTTCTCGTTGATGGCAGCGACGAGTTTGTCCTTTACCTCATAGGCACTCATCTCAGGCTTCAGGTCGTAGGTAGCCACCTTCGGAGAAGGCACCAGAATACGGTCCTCACCCTCGTAAGGAGCCTCACGACCACCGTTGAAGAAGAAGGTCACATGTGCATATTTCTCGGTCTCGGCAGTATGCAACTGCTTCTTGCCCTGCTTGCTCAGGTATTCGCCTAAGGTATCCTCTACGTTCTCCTTGGGGAAGAGGATGTGGACACCCTTGAAGTTGGCATCGTAGGGAGTCATGCAGTAGTACTGCAGTCCGGGGATGGTCTTCATACCCTGCTCCGGCATATCCTCCTGAGTCAGTGCAATCGTCATCTCCTTGGCACGGTCGTTACGGAAATTGATGAAGATAACGACATCACCCTCTTCGATACAACCGTTGACGCTGGCATTGTGAATCGGCTTGATGAACTCGTCCGTCACACCCTCCTCATAGCTCTCTTCCATGGCCTTCACCATATCCGTAGCCTGCTTACCAACACCGTTCACGATGAGGTCATAGCCCTCCTTCACACGCTCCCAGCGCTTGTCACGGTCCATGGCATAGAAACGACCGACGATACTGGCGATGGCGGCATCATTGGCAGCACAGACTTCGCCAACCTGACGGATAAAACCGATACCAGAGTGTGGGTCGGTGTCACGACCGTCCATATAGCAATGCACAAACACCTGGTTCTTCAGACCATAGGCCTTACCTATCTCGATGAGCTTGAACAGATGGTCCAGAGAAGAGTGTACACCACCGTCGGAGGTCAGACCCATCAAGTGCAGTTTCTTGTTGTTCTCCTTGGCGTATGTATAGGCGGCCTTCACCTGCGGATTCTCCATGATAGAGCCGTCCTTGCAGGCGCGGTTGATCTTCACCAAGTCCTGATAGACGATGCGTCCTGCACCGATATTGAGGTGACCCACTTCAGAGTTACCCATCTGTCCGTCGGGCAGACCGACATCCTCGCCGGAGGCCTGTAACTGTGAGTGAGCAGAAGTTGCTGTTAACAAATCGAGGTAAGGTGTCGGTGTGTTGAAGATAACGTCACCCTTACCATGCTTACCGATTCCCCATCCGTCGAGAATCATCAATAATGCTTTCTTTGCCATTGTCTTTTACCTATTTAAATGTTACTCTATTTTCGGGTGCAAAGGTACGAAATCTTTTGAACACAAAGATACAGAGATACAGAGAATTATGATAAAAAATACTATCTTTGTAACATCAACATAACAAAAAAGCTTATGACTAACCGAAAACAATTCACGATATGAAAACAAAACGATTTATCCTCATTGGCATGATCGCCACTATGACTATGACAACAGTAAATGCACAACCCAAATTGAGAGCCGACAATATCGACGAGGTACTGAAGGCAATGACCCTTGAAGAGAAAGCACAACTATTGGTAGGTGGAGGTAATGACTCTTTCACAGGGTCAGGAGCCATGCTGGGACACCAGAAAAGACTGGTTGCCGGCGCAGCAGGTATCACCGTGGCTATTGAGCGGCTGGGTATTCCTGCCACCGTGTTGAGTGACGGACCTGCCGGCGTACATATTGACGCCAAGCGTGAGAACGACCCTCACTCCTATGCCGCAACAGGATTTCCTATCGGTACCTGCCTTGCTTCCACATGGAACACCGATCTGGTGCAACAGGTGGGTGAGGCGATTGGTAATGAGACGTTGGAGTATGGATGTGATGTTATCCTTGGTCCAGGTATGAACCTGCATCGCTCTCCCTTATGCGGTCGTAATTTTGAGTATTATTCTGAGGACCCGATCTTGACAGGACTGATCGGTACGGCGATGACCCTTGGCATCCAGAGTCAGGGTGTTGGTGTCTCTGCCAAGCACTTCGCTGTCAACTCACAGGAGTCAGACCGTACCTTGGTCGATGAGCGTGTCAGTCAGCGTGCGGCACGTGAACTTTACCTTCGTGGTTTTGAGATCATGGTGCGCAAGAGTAACCCATGGACACTGATGTCCGCTTATAATAAGGTAAACGGGGAGTTCGCACAAGGCAATAAGGACCTGCTGACGGATATCCTCAGGAAAGACTGGGGATTCAAGGGAATTGTCATGACTGACTGGATTGGCAAGCGTAAGGGACTGCTCACCACAACTGAGGTGACGGCAGGCAATGACCTGATGATGCCGGGGTATGCGGAACAGGCAGAGGATATTGTCAAAGGCGTGAAGGACGGTACCGTGAAGATAGAGGATGTCGACCGTAACGTGCGCCGTATGCTGGAGTATATTGTCAAGACTCCTCGTTTCCGTGGCTATAAGTTCTCTAATCGTCCTGACCTAAAAGCGCATGCCCAGATTACCCGTCAAAGTTCGACAGAAGGTATGGTACTTTTGAAGAACGACGGGGTGCTTCCCATCCGCAACCTCAAGACGGTGGCATTGTTTGGTGTCAACAGTTACGACTTCATGTCCGGTGGTTTGGGATCCGGTGCCGTGAATGTTCCCTATGTGGTCGATATGGTGGAAGGTTTGAGGAATGTGGGTGTTCAGACGACCCCGCAGTTGACGGATATCTATCAGAGTTATGTGAAATATGCCCGTCTGAAACTGAGAGCCGACAAGAACCCCATCATGTGGTTCCTGGATACCGGTACGCCGAAAGTTGAGGAGATAGAGATCTCTAACCGCTGCATAGCCCATGAGGTGAAAGAGGCGGATGCCGCTATTATCACTATCGGGCGACAGGCTGGTGAGGGACTGGACCGTGAGATAGAGGGAGAGTTCAACCTCACTACCACGGAAAAGGACATGATAGCACGTGTCAGCGACCAGTTCCGTCCGCTTGGCAAACCCGTCATCGTCATTATCAATAGTGGCTCTGTGATGGAGACCGCGTCATGGCGTGACCGTGTGGATGCTATCCTCTGTGCCTGGCAGCCCGGTGAGGAGGGTGGTAACTCCGTGGCTGACATCCTGACGGGTAAGGTCAATCCTTCCGGCAAACTGACGATGACATGGCCAATCTCTGCTACTGACCATCCGTCCACGAAGAATTTCCCACAGGAGATGGACAACTACACTTTCCGTGAGGCATTGGGATGGGGTGCCCAGATTCCCGGTCACGACTATACCAACCACGAGGAGGATATTTATGTGGGCTACCGCTATTTCGACAGTTTCGACAAGAACGTTGCCTATCCTTTCGGTTATGGTCTGAGCTATACCACCTTTGAGTACAGCAAGCCTGCCGTGAAGGTCAGTGGTGACAATATCACAGTCAGTGTGACGGTCAAGAATACAGGAAAGGTGGCTGGCAAGGAGATCGCACAGGTGTATGTCGCTGCCCCCAAGGGAACGATAGAGAAACCTTGTCACGAGCTGAAGGGATTCGCCAAGACCCGTGAGCTGAAACCGGGAGAGAGTCAGACACTGACGATACAGATGGCGAAGCGCGACCTTGCCTCTTTTGACGAGGCTAACAGCCGCTGGCTCGTCGAGGCAGGACAATATGTCTTCGAGATCGGTGCGTCCAGCCGTGACATCAGGACAAATGTCACAACGAGCCTGACAGCATATACTGAGCAGGTGAGCAATGTGCTGGCTCCGAAGGAGAAACTGAACCTGTTGAAAAGGTAATTTTAGAAACCATACTAGCATCATTACATGAGGAACTTATATCATCAACTATTGCTGTCTGCCATGCTTCTCTTCTGTATGAGAGGTATGGCAGACATTGGTCATCTCTATACGCCAGACAAACTGTCGAGTGGCTTGATAACCTGTATCTGTCAGGATCGCTACGGCTATCTCTGGATCGGTACGGAGTATGGCCTGAATAAATTTGACGGTTACCGCTATACCGCTTATCATCATAACAGGAAAGACTCTACGACCATCTCCGACAATGAGGTCGCGTCTTTGTTCGTCGATAAGAGTGGCAACCTATGGGTCGGTGGCTCCAAGGGACTGGCACGCTATGATTATGAGCATGACTGTTTCAAGCGTTATCAATTCCCGGACAACAGATTCCCTCGTGTCAACTCACTGATAGAGTCTGCCACGGGAGACTTGTTGATAGGAACAGCAGGCTATGGTCTCTTCTCCTTGAAAAAGGGGAGTGAGGATATCCACTATGAGGAACTGTTCTGTCAACGGCATATAGACGATTTCTGCAGCCGTATCCATATCGACCGAAACGGCAATCTCTGGCGTAGCAGTCATATCCCCACCATCACCCGCTATACCCTTAAGAACAAGAAGACGGCATCCCTGCGTGACTATCAGTCGGAATGCGGACATCCTGTGGGCTATATCGAATACTCCCCTAAGGAGATGCTGATCGTGTGTATGTATGGGATAATGAGTTATAACTATGAGACGGGGGAGCTACAGAGGGCAGACTTTGACCTCACACTGCTGGATCGTAATGTGAGTATCGAGGGGGTGACGAAGGACAGCCAGGGGAATATCTACTTTGCCACTGCCGGTTGCGGACTGATGGTCATCCCCAAAGGGGAGCGCCGTATGCAGCGCATTGAGAACGTCACCGCCAGGATCGACATGGCTTCTGCCAATGTGGTGGATGTCATAGAGGACAAAGATCATAACTTATGGGCAGCATTCTACAACAAAGG
>CACZCT010000108.1 GCA_902779745.1 uncultured Prevotellaceae bacterium | reverse complement strand
TATCAACGCTGCCATGAAGGCTGCTACCAACGAGAGCTTCGGTTACACTGAGGAGAAGCTCGTTTCTAGCGACATCATCGGTATGAAGTTCGGTTCACTCTTCGATGCTAACCAGACTATGGTCAGCAAGATGGGTGATGGCAACTCTCTGGTACAGGTTGTTTCTTGGTACGACAATGAGAACTCTTACACTTCTCAGATGGTTCGCACCATTAAGTACCTCGCTGAGCTGAAATAAGCAAGTAGTTGAAGGGTAATAATTGGTCGTCCGAAATGATTCGGGCGACCTTTTTTGTTACATAATTATATGATTCAGTATCAAAAAACTTTGCTATATCAGTATTATTTCGTATCTTTGCCAGCAAAATGGTAAAACGATGAGAAAAATGTTTGTCATCATAGCTTGTCTGGCATTAGGGGTACAGGTTGCAAAGGCACAATATACGATCGAGGATATCCGCAAGTCGTATGCGAGTGTGAAGGAATACATCGCCCAAATGAGTGGTGAGTTCCCCACTGATGGTATACCTGATGAATACTACCATTTGAACATTGAGCAGAATCTGCCTGGCACAGGGCCCCACCATGAGCATCTGTGGATGTATTATAGCGAACTAGAAGGGTCCCCCATTTATCCGCCTCACTATCTATGGTTTGCCACGCGTAAATACAACTATGCTGTACGGGAGTATTATGAGGAATATCTCTACGACAGAAAAGGGCAGATTATGTTCATCTATGCCACGAACCCTGATGTCATTTTTGGCGAGATATTTGAGTTCCGCCTTTATTACGATGGACAGCGACTGCTGAAATGCATTGTCAAACAGCGTAAATGGGATGAGAAGAACTACCGTGAGGTATACAATGGCTCTGCTATTCCTGATGCATATACTGAAACTACAGATATGCTAATAGGGAAAGTTGGTATCAACCTCCGTCTCTTCAAGCAGATTGACGATGTGTCGTATCCTTATTCTCAGACCGAAACCATCGCAGAATGAAGAAGATGATTACTATATTGGGACCGACGGCATCGGGGAAGACCTCCGTTGCGGCTCGCCTGGCGGCAGAGATTGGAGGTGAGATTGTTTCTGCAGATTCCCGTCAGGTTTACCGCCGGATGGATATTGGGACAGGTAAAGATCTCGATGACTATGAAGTGAAGAACGAAAATGGAGAAGTAACAAACGTTCCCTATCATCTGATAGATATCCGTGAGCCAGGCACGAAATACAACCTCTTTGAGTACCAACAGGATTTCTATGACGTCTATCAGGATATCAGACGTAGGGGGGCTGTGCCTATCCTATGTGGAGGAACTGGCCTTTATATAGAGGCAGTGTTGAAAGGCTATAAACTCTCGCCTGTGCCGCAGAACCAGGAGTTGCGTGACAGCTTGGAAGGCAAGCCGCTCAACGAGTTGACCGAGATGCTGAAAGGACTGAAGGAAAAGAACGGTTCGAATATGCACAATACTACCGACGTGGATTCCTGTCAGCGCGCTATCAGGGCAATCGAGATTGAGACCTACAATCTGGAGCACCCTACGCCACGCAGGGAACTGCCGCCCGTTGAGAGCCTTATTATCGGCATAGACATCGATCGTGAAGAGCGTCGCGCGAAGATTACCCGCCGTCTGAAAGCCCGGCTGGAAGAAGGTATGGTCGAGGAGGTGAAAGCGCTCCTCGACGAGGGTATCCCTGCCGATGACCTTATATATTATGGATTGGAGTATAAATTTCTGACGGAGTATCTGACGGGCGTGACCTCCTACAGCGAGATGACCAATCGCCTTGAGATCGCCATCCACCAGTTTGCCAAACGCCAGATGACTTGGTTCAGAGGCATGGAGCGTAGAGGTTTCAAAATACATTGGATAGATGCGATGCTTCCGATGGAAGAAAAGATAGAAAAGATAAAACAGTTATGGCAATAGAGACTTCGAAGTGGGGCATTCTTTACTGTCCCAAGGCTGGTATCTCCAACAAGCGCAAGCGTTGGGAGAAGATTCAGAAGGTGCTTGATGAGCGCCAAGTGGCTTATGACTTTGTTCAGAGCGAGACGGCAGACAGTGTGGAGCGCCTGATGAGGATGATGATATCTAATGGTTATAAAACCATTGTCATAGTAGGTGGCGACTCTGCCCTCAACGATGCTGTCAATTGTCTCATGATGGAAGAGAAAGAAGTCCGCGACAGTATCGCTCTCGGCGTTATTCCTAACGGTTTGATGAACGACTTTGCCCGTTTTTGGGATATTGATGAGAGTCAGATAGAAGAAACCGTCGATTCGCTGATTCGTCATCGCATCCGAAAGGTCGACCTTGGCTGTATTCGTTATACAAATGCCAAGGGGGAGAAATGTCACCGTTACTTCCTCAATTGTGTTAACATCGGAATGACGGCTGATATTATGAACCTGCGTCGCCAGACTCGTCGGCTTCTTGGTTCTCAAACCCTCTCATTCTTATGTTCATTATTCGTTATGCTCTTTCATCGTATGGAGTATAAGATGAAATTATTCATCAATTCAGATGTGATAGACCGCAAGGTGATGACCGTATGTATAGGCTCAGGACCCGGTTACGGACAAACCCCCAACGCCGTACCATATAATGGTATGCTTGATGTGTCGGTGGTCTATCATCCCGAGGTCGTACAACTCATTGAGGGACTATGGCTTTTGATCACTGGTCGCTTCCTGAATCATCGCAGTGTACATCCTTATCGCACTAAGGAGGTGAGGGTAGAGTATGCTAAACATGCAATGGTTGGCATTGACGGACGACTGATGAAGACTCCCGTGGGACCATTTGTTGTCAGTGTCAATCAGGAAGTCATCAACTTTCTAATACCTCAGTAATTATCAAAAAGTTTGTTAAATCACTCTGATATATTTGTAAGACTCCCCAAAAATGTCTACCTTTGGGGAGTTAAAGACTAATATGTTCAATAATTAAATACCTTTTTATAGGAACTATGAGCTATTTACGATTAGAAAAAGCCGTGATGACTAACCTGCAGGAGAGTCTCCGTCGTGAATTACTCCGTACCAACCGTTCAGGTGCCTACAGCAGTTCTACGCTTGTAGATTGTAACACACGTAAGTACCACGGTCTGCTGGTTGTTCCCGTTCCTGAGCTTGATGACGAGAATCATGTTCTGCTGTCATCGCTCGATTGTACGGTCATTCAGCATGGTGCCGAATTCAACCTCGGTCTCCACAAGTATCAGGGCAACAATTTCAGTCCTAATGGACACAAGTACATCCGTGAGTTTGACGCCAGCCTCGTGCCTACCACGACATATAGGGTTGGTGGTGTAATCCTAAAGAAAGAAGTGATCTTCCAGCATTATGAGGATCGTATCCTCATCCGTTACACGTTGGTCGATGCACACTCTGCCACTACTTTGCGGTTCCGTCCGTTCCTGGCCTTCCGTTCGGTTCGTCAGTTTAC
>CACZCT010000107.1 GCA_902779745.1 uncultured Prevotellaceae bacterium | reverse complement strand
TCTGCACAATCCTATCCAGGATTTTCTAAACAGCCTGCCTGAATGGGACGGACAAAACCATGTGGCGCAGTTGTTTAGTAGATTGCCTGGTATCAGTACAGAACAACACGGATTCCTTGCCACATGGCTTCGTTCAACAGTCGCCCATTGGCTTCAATTGGACACCATCCATGGCAATGAGTGTGTACCTACGCTGATCGGTCTGCAAGGATGCGGCAAGACCACTTTCATGACGAGATTACTGCCTCCTCATCTGAGGCAGTATTTCCTCGACCACCTGAACCTCTCGAACAAGTTTGACAAGGAGATGGCGCTGACGAACAACCTGCTGGTCAACCTCGACGAGTTGGATGCGATACGTCCCAGCCAGCATGCCCATCTGAAGCAGACACTCTCGAAGAGTAAGGTCAATGGGCGCCCCATCTTCGGATGCAGTCAGGAAGACAAGCCGAGATTTGCCTCTTTCGTGGCAACCACCAACAATCCGCATCCGCTAACGGATGCCACAGGCAGTAGAAGGTATATCTGTCTGACCATCCCCAAGGGACTACAGATTGACAACACGGGAGAAATCGACTATGAGCAACTTTATGCACAGGTGCTCCATGAAATCAGGGAATTAAAGATTCCCTACTGGTTCAATAACGCTGAGGTGACCCGAATCCAAGAGCTGAACCTCAACTACATGGAACAGAAAGACCTTGCCGAGATCGTTCAGGTATGTTTCAGAAAGCCCCAAGACGGTGAGCGTGTCAAGACCATCAACAGTACAGAGATGCTCAAAATCATCCAGCAGGAATATCCCTCCGTCAAGATGGACAGGAGTAACAGGATTCACTTAGGCTTCGCCATGAAAGACTTAGGGTATGAGCATGTCGAGCACAGCCATGTAGCCTATTACAAGGCAGTGCCATTGAAAAGTGCATAAGGGAGTAGTACGGGAGTAGTTGCACAACTACTCCCGTCTTGAAATGCCCTGTACATCGGCATTTCACGAGAAAACGGGAGAAGGGGAGATGTTTTTGAAAAATCTCACAAAAAAGCAAAATACCAAACGTATGGTAGGCTGAATAACCGAAAAGCGGTATTGTGGACCTGCAGGAATCGCCTTACCTTTGCATCCGTAAAACTTAACGGACATGCAGAACTTTATATTGGCAGACCAGCAGGAACTAACCGCTTTTGCACTGACGACCTTGATTCGTGAACAAGAGGGTGTGACACTCCACCAGGCGGAGAACAAAGAGCAGTTGATGAATCAACTGCAGCAAAAAGAGGAGAGTGTCGTCGTCATCGACTACACCTTATTCGACATACAGGATGAGGAACAGTTGATGATTATCATCAGTCGTTTTCCACAAGCCCATTGGTTGATGGTCAGCGACGACCTGACTCCACAGGTTATGCGTAAACTGGTCTATTCCACCCGGAATGTCAGCATTATCTTCAAGGACTCCCCCTTGAACTTATACCGCCATGCCCTCAGTTATGTGATGCGTGACGAGCGCTATCTCTGTCAGCGCGCCACGGAGGAACTGCTCTGTCAACAGTCGGAGGAGGTGAAACAGTCAAAAGTATTGACACAGACGGAGACAGAAATCTTGCGAGGAGTGGCACAAGGAAAGACCACCAAGGAGATTGCCAGTGAGCGATACTCCAGTATCCATACCATCAATACCCATAAGAAGAATATCTTCCGGAAGCTACAGGTGAATACTGCTCATGAAGCCATCAAATTTGCTTTCAGGGCAGGACTGGTAGACCCCTCGGAATTCTATATATAATAATAAGGTAAAAAAGAAAGGTAAAGTGATGAAGAAACAGACAATAGCAATACACACCCCCTATGTACGGGAGGATGCCTATGGTTCCCTTGCCGTCCCCGTATATCATAACGTGTCCTTTGAGTTTAAGGATGCCCAGACGATGAGTGATGCCTTCTGCAACCGCATCAAGGTTCCCGACTATGCAAGAATGGGGAATCCTACAGTCACCAATTTCGAACAGCGGGTGAAGGCACTGACGGGTGCAGCACATGTGACGGCCTTCAATTCGGGTATGGCAGCCATCAGCAATGCCTTGTTAGCAGCCAGTGCACAAGGTAAAAACATCGTGACGTCGCGCCATCTCTTCGGTAACACGCTGGCACTCATCAGCAACACCCTGTTGCGTTTCGGTGTGAAGCCGCGTTTAAGAGACCTGACTGATCTGGAGGCTGTGGAGGCTGCCGTCGATGAACAGACCTGTTGTGTGTTCCTGGAAATTATCACCAATCCCCAATTGGAGGTTGCCGATATCCAAGGTATTGCGGAGATTGCCCACAAGAAAGGTGTTCCCGTGATAGCCGACTCTACCGTCATCCCCTTTACAGAAACCTCGCTAAAGGACTTGGGCGTGGACATTGAAGTGGTGTCGAGCACGAAGTATATCTCTGGCGGCGGTACCTCGTTAGGCGGACTCATCATAGACTACGGAACCTATCCGCAGATCAACCAGCGTGTGAAGTACGAACTGCTGGTAAACCTGGGAGCATATATGACACCACAGGTTGCCTATATACAGACCCTCGGACTGGAAACACTCGACGTGCGCTATCAACGACAGGCAGCCAATGCGCAGTGGTTGGCAAAGGCACTGAGAGAGGTAAAGGACATCAAAAGCGTGAACTACGTGGGACTGAAAGACAATCCCTATCACGAACTGGCACAAAAGCAGTTCGGTCCGACGGCAGGTGCCATGCTCACCATCGATCTCGCATCGAAGGAAGCATGTTTCGAGTTCCTCAACCGTCTGAAACTGATTCATCGTGCTACGAACCTCTTTGACAACCGCACCCTCGCCATCCATCCTGCCTCTACAATTTTCGGACTCTTCCCGGAAAGACAACTGGAACAGATAGACGTACGTCAAACCACCATCCGCCTCTCTGTCGGACTCGAAGACCCTCAGGATTTGTTCATAGACATTCAACAAGCTCTCAAAAATACCTAACGTTTGGTATGGAGTATGCCACAAGAAGGTTATTGTACGATAGCCGGAAACCCCTTACCTTTGCAGTCGAACAATTAAAATAAATACGGATATGACAAAAATAGCACATAGTCTGATAGAATTAATCGGTAATACACCGCTGGTGGAGTTGACGGGAACGGAAAAGGAACTGAAACTCAAGGCACGGGTGATTGCCAAGTTGGAATACTTGAATCCGGCACGGAGTGTGAAAGACCGCACGGCACTGGCACTCATCGAGAGGGCAGAGCGCAAGGGACTGATAGGTCCCGGCAGTACCATCATTGAGCCGACGAGTGGTAATACAGGTATCGGACTTGCCTTCATCGCTGCCATCCGAGGCTACCGCCTCATCCTGACGATGCCTGACGCGATGTCCGTAGAGCGCCGTACACTGCTGAAGTCGTTGGGTGCGGAGTTGGTACTGACACCAGCCTATGAGGGTATGGCAGGTGCCATCCGCAAGGCACAGGAACTGAAAGAAGAGATTGGCAATGCCTATATCCCCCAGCAGTTTGAAAATCCTGCCAACCCGGAGGTGCATCGTCGCACGACAGGCGAGGAGATATGGAGAGATACCGACGGCAAGGTGGA
>CACZCT010000106.1 GCA_902779745.1 uncultured Prevotellaceae bacterium | reverse complement strand
GCCAAGTGTAAGCAGTCTGGTATCTCACCGACTGTCGTGCTGACTACGCTGCAGGGATATTTCGGCGGTCTGTATGCGTCGAACTTCAACAGCTATGGTAAACTGTATCGTGTGATGATTCAGGGTACGCCCGAGTCACGCATGACACCGGAGTCGTTGAACGGCATCTATGTCCGTACACCCGGAGGTATGTCGCCCGTTCAGGAGTTCTGTCGTCTGGAGCGTGTCTATGGTCCTATGAACATTAACCGCTTCAACCTGTTTACGTCCATCAACGTGACGGCAACAGTGGCTAACGGCTACTCTACTGGTGAGGCGCTGAAGGCTATCGAGGAAGTGGCTGCAGACATGCTGCCCGCTGGTTACTCGTACGACTTCCAGGGTCTGACACGTGAGGAGGCGAAGGCTTCGAACACCACAGCGATCATCTTCCTGCTGTGCTTCGTCTTCATCTACCTCATCCTGTCGGCACAGTATGAGTCGTACATCCTGCCCTTGTCGGTAGTGCTCTCAGTACCTTTCGGACTGGCTGGCTGTTTCCTGTTCACGATGATGTTCGGTCATGCCAACGACATCTACATGCAGATTTCATTGATTATGTTGATTGGTTTGTTGGCGAAGAACGCCATCCTGATTGTGCAGTTCGCACTGGAACGCCGTCGTACGGGTATGGGTATCGCCTGGGCTGCCACGCTTGGTGCCGCTGCCCGTCTGCGTCCTATCCTGATGACATCATTAGCCATGATTATCGGACTGTTGCCGATGATGTTCGCCTCGGGTGTAGGAAAGAATGGTAACCAGACGCTTGGTGCTGCCGCCGTAGGCGGTATGCTGCTGGGTACGCTGTTCCAGATTATCGTCGTCCCCGGACTGTTCGTCATTTTCCAGTCCTTGCAGGAGAAGATCAGTCCGATGAAGTTCGAGGGTGAAGAGGAGAATCTTGACGTGGCTGCCGAGATTGCCCAGTATGCCCACCGTCCTGTAGATTATAAAGTGGAGGAGTAAATATGAAGAAATTAATGATATACTCAGCCGTCATGCTGCTGATGAGCAGTTGCGGTTTATATAATAAGTATGAACGTCCCGACGTGGATACCAAGGGACTGGTCCGTGATGCTGTGTCGGATGTGGATACGCTGGTCGTACAGGATACTGCTTCGTTTGGCAACCTGCCCTGGCGGAGTGTGTTTACTGATCCGCAACTGCGTGTACTGATTGAGCAGGGTCTGGAGAAGAATGCCAACCTGCAGAATGCGGTACTCACCGTACAGATGTATGAGACGATGCTGAAGGCTGCAAAACTCGCTTTCCTGCCTGCCATCCAGTTTGGACAACAGTCTAATATGGCATCTATCTCAACCATCTATACCGACCCGTCGAGGACAACGAAGTCGTATACACTTCCTGTTACGGCCAGTTGGACGTTAGACCTCTTTGGCAATATCCTGTCGCAGAAACGTTCCACGCAGATGAAACTGCTGGGAGCAAAAGACTACCAGATGGCTGTCCGTGCTCAGGTGGTCAGCGGTATTGCCAATGCGTACTATACCCTGTTGATGCTGGACGAACAACTCCGTATCTCTACCTCGATGGCCACAATGTCGAAGGAGACCTGGGAGATGATGAAGTTACAGTATAAACTGGGACGTGTTCGTTCTATTAGTGTGCAGAGTGCCGAGGCAGCCTATCTGTCTAGGCAGACACAGATCAACGAGTTCAAGCGTCAGATCCGTGCCACGGAGAATGCCCTCTCACTGTTAATCGGTCAGGCTGGTCAGCAGATTCCACGCTCCACACTTGCCGAGCAGTATTTGCCCAGTGAGTTCAGTACGGGGGTGGGTGTTGCCTTGTTGACGAACCGTCCAGACGTGCATAATGCCGAGATGAATCTCGCCGCCTGCTTCCATGATGTACAGACAGCCCGTTCGCAGTTCTATCCGAATATCACCATTGGCGCTACTGGTGCCTTTACGAACAGTAACGGTAGCTTCAATCCTGGTAAGTGGCTGATCAACTTATTTGGCAGTCTGACACAGCCGATCTTTATGCGTGGTGCCTTGACAGCCAATCTCAAGGTAAGCCAGCTGCAATATGAGCAGGCTTTCAACAACTGGCAGAACAGCATCCTTTCCGCAGGTAACGAGGTGTCAAATGCCCTTGTCAACTACAACAGTTTTGATGCCAATTCGAAACTGGAGGCGCAGCGTGTGGAGATACTGACGAAGACTGTGGAGGATACCAAGGCACTCTATAGGAACAGTGGCTCCACTTACTTGGAGGTACTTACTGCCGAGACCCAGTTGCTCAGTGCCAAGCTTAACAAGGTGAACGACGACTTCAGCAAGATGCAGGCCGTGGTATCGCTGTATACGGCACTTGGAGGCGGAGGGAAGTAATAAAATGTAAAAGTTAGAAAATGTAAATTGCCGGATTATTACATTTTTAAATTGTTTAATTTTTAAATTGTGAATGTAATGAACGAAATAAGTCCAAAGGCCGAGATTGACCCCAGAGCGAAAATCGGCGACAATTGTAAGATATTCCCTTTTGTCTATATCGAGGGTGATGTGGAAATCGGTGACGGTTGTATCATCTTCCCCTTCGTGTCTATCTTAAACGGTACTCGAATGGGTAATAAGAACAAGATACACCAGGGTGCCGTTATCGGTGCCCTGCCACAGGATTTCGACTTCCGTGGCGAGAAGTCGGAATGTGTCATCGGGGATAATAATATCATCCGTGAGAATGTAGTTATCAACCGTGCTACCCATACGGGTGGAAAAACGGTTATCGGCAATGACAACTTCCTGATGGAGGGCGCCCATATCTCACACGATACGAAGGTGGGCAACCGCTGTGTGTTCGGCTATGGTACCAAGATAGCCGGTGACTGTGAGATAGAGGATGGTGTTATCTTCTCGTCAAGTGTCATCGAGAATGCCAAGACCCGTGTGGGTATTGGTTCTATGATACAGGCAGGAACAACCTTCTCGAAGGATATTCCCCCTTATATTATTACGACCAAGCAGGGAGAGTATGGCGGTGTGAATATAGCTGTCGGTCGTCGGAACGGTGTGGATGAGAAGACCCTTGCCCATATCGCCAATGCCTACCGTCTGTTGTTCCATGGCAAGACCTCCGTCTTTGATGCCGTGAACCAGATAGAGGAACAGGTACCCGACGGTCCCCATATCCGTCATGTCATCGAGTTCATCCGTGCCTCCAAGACAGGTATCATCACCAAGATATAAGGAAAATACCAACAGAAAAAATAACCATTCGCACTGTCCGATATTTCACGGAAGATGTCTTATTTCTGTTTTCTAAGACAGATAGAAAGTTATAGACAATTTTTCAGGAAATATCGGACAGTTGATTTTGGAGATATTTGGCGAATTTTGCACATCGAAAAGAAAAAGAGAACAGTATGGAGATTAAATCACTGGAGCCACGGAGAGGAGAGGGCGCGTTGCGGATAGACGACAGCGACGACCTTGTGGTAATAGAAAATTTCGAACCGCTTCCCAAGAATGGAGCACTGCCTGAGAGCGGGGTTTATATTGAAAACCATGGTTTATGAAGAAATAACCAGAAAAAGACTAATAGCTCGCCGTACAGGGAATACCGGCGGCAATCACACGGTCGCGAATGGCATCAAGCTGTTCGCGACT
>CACZCT010000105.1 GCA_902779745.1 uncultured Prevotellaceae bacterium | reverse complement strand
TCGTCCAATGTAATAATTATAAAATGAGAAAATGTAAAAAGGTTAAGGGCGAAGGACGAAAAAAAAAGGAAGCCCGTGGGCTTCCTAAAATGAGGGGTTTATGGCTCAGGACCAATATCAGTTTTCTTGTGTGATATCCTCTATCTGGTCGAGGATATCCTGATACTGGCGCTGGGTTCTGAAGTGGAGAGAGAATCCCCAGATGGCTCCAATAGCGCCGCCGATACATCCAGCCCAGAAGAGACCGTTGAAAAATGCATCTGGATGAAGCTGATAAGACTCGTACATAAACCAGCCAAGGAAGACGATAGCGAGGGGGATGCCGATGAGAAGCCAGTTGGCATCGAACTTCTTGGCACGTGCCATACGACGACGGACATCCACAAGATTATTGGTCATCATGTTCGAATCACTCAGGTTCCTGCTGTTATAATAGGTTCCTCCGCAGCAAACTAGCATGGTGAAGCAGGTGAAGATCCAGAAAGGAATGGAGAAACCGTTTATCATCACGAATGCCCAATAGCTGTATGGAATCATCAGCAGGCAGAGGGCCATGATAAAGTAATACCTACGACTGATGGTGTTTGCAGTCTTTTTCATCGAGTGACGGATCATACGGTCGCTGACAATTTCCTGCTGGTTCAACTTCTTCTTCAGGGTATCCATCTGAAGGCGCATATTCTCTAAATCAAAATTCTCGTTGTTCAACTTTGTTGCACCTTTCTCACTCTCGGCATAATGAGTAAACTCATTTTGCTCTCGCTTATTCGAAACGTTCATAATGGGTGATTTTTAATCGTTAGACATTTGTTTTAACTGTTCACGGATTCTAAACAGACGGACGCTGACGTTCTTTGCCGTGATACCGACGATTTGTCCGATTTCGTCATAACTGAGGTTCTCTAGCCAAAGCAGGACGATCGCACGGTCGAAGGGTTGTAACTTGGAGATACGTTTGTGGAGCATGTCCACCTGGCGCGTATCCTCGTCGCGGTCTTCAAAGAGGTTGATGTCCATTGTCAGTCGGACTGTGGCACTGCGTCGCTTTTTCCTGTCGAGAGAGATACAGGTATTGAGGGCGACGCGATAAACCCACGTCTTGATGTCACTGCGATGCTCGAAGCTCTTGAAACCTTTCCAAAGATTGACTAGTACCTCCTGGAACAGGTCGTTGACCTCGTCGGCATCTTGTGAGAACATGTAGCACACGGTGTAGATGGTGCTCTTTTGTTCTGCAACGGCTTGCGCAAACTGTCGTTCTAATTGATTCATTGTCTTGTCTGTTTTCAAATCATTTTGCCCATTAGACGCAACAAAGTTAGGAAAAACTACACGAAGTTCCGACTTTTTTTAATTAATTTGTCTAAAAGAGGGATGAGGGATGAGGGCGGAAATCGTCCAATGTAATAATGTAAAAATGATATAATGTAAGGTAATAACATCGAAGTTGGGTCAACTTCGATGTTATTACCAATATTTGTGTAAATGTGTCACGTACCAGGTGGATGGATGATGATATTCTAAAAAAATATAAAAGACTTGGGGGTTCCAAAAAATATGCGTAATTTTGCAATCCGAAATTAGCACAAATTTTAATCTACGATATGAAGAAACAATTAAAGAAAGTACTCGTGCTAGGTTCGGGTGCCCTTAAAATCGGACAGGCAGGTGAGTTTGACTACTCAGGCTCACAGGCGCTGAAAGCATTACGTGAGGAAGGAATCTCTTCCGTGTTGGTAAACCCTAACATCGCCACGATCCAGACATCAGAAGGTATCGCCGACAAGGTGTATTTCCAGCCAGTAACCACTCATTTTGTCACAGAGATCATCAAGAAGGAGCGTCCTGACGGCATCCTCCTTGCCTTTGGTGGTCAGACCGCCTTGAACTGTGGTACGGAACTGTATCAGAAAGGTATCCTGAAGGAGTATGGTGTGGAAGTGCTGGGAACTTCCGTAGAGGCTATCATGAACACGGAGGACCGTGACCTCTTCGTGAAGAAACTCGGTGAGGTTGACCTGAAAGTGCCTGTTTCTCATGCCGTAGAGAACATGGAAGATGCCCTGAAGGCTGCCCGTGAGATCGGCTTCCCCATCATGATCCGTTCTGCTTATGCGCTGGGCGGTCTGGGTTCAGGTATCTGTCCTGACGAGAAGGCTTTCGTCGAACTGGCTGAGAGTGCCTTCACCTTCGCTCCCCAGATTCTCGTAGAGGAGTCGCTGAAGGGCTGGAAGGAGATTGAGTTCGAGTGCATCCGTGATGCCAACGACCGTTGCTTCACAGTGGCTTCGATGGAGAACTTCGACCCCCTGGGCATCCATACCGGTGAATCTATCGTTGTCGCTCCGACCTGTTCATTAACAGAGGATCAGGTGAAGATGTTACAGGAAATCACCATCAAGTGTGTGAAGCACCTGGGCATCGTCGGAGAGTGTAACATCCAGTTTGCCTTCAATGCAGAAACCAACGACTACCGTATCATCGAGATCAACGCCCGTCTGAGTCGTTCCTCTGCCCTCGCCTCCAAGGCAACGGGTTATCCCCTCGCCTTCGTGGCAGCGAAGATCGCCCTCGGCTATACCCTCGACCAGATTGGTGAGATGGGTACGACTGCATCCGCCTATGTGGCTCCGAGCCTCGACTATATGATCTGTAAGATTCCCCGTTGGGACCTCACGAAGTTTGCAGGTGTCAGTCGTCTGATCGGTTCCAGTATGAAGTCCGTGGGTGAGATTATGTCTATCGGACGCTCGTTCGAGGAGATGATCCAGAAGGGACTGCGCATGATCGGACAGGGCATGCACGGTTTCGTAGGCAACGACCATACGAAGTTCGATAACCTGGAGGATGCACTTTCCAATCCTACCGACCTCCGTATCTTCGCCATCGCACAGGCTCTGGAGGAAGGCTATACCATCGACCACATCGAGGAACTGACGAAGATTGACAAGTGGTTCCTGGAGCGACTGAAGCATATCGTAGACCTGAAGCACCAGTTGATGGAGTACAACAAAATAGAAGACCTGCCCACCTCTTTATTATTAGAGGTGAAGCAGTGCGGTTTCTCTGACTTCCAGATTGCCCGTTTCGTCCTGAAACCCCAGAGCGGCAATATGGAGAAGGAGAATCTTGCCGTCCGCCAGTATCGTAAGTCAAAGGGTATCCTGCCTTCTGTGAAGCGTATCCCGACAGTGGCTTCCGAGCATCCTGAACTGACCAACTATCTGTATTTCACCTACACCCACGAGCCCGCTTTCTCTGAGAAATCGGATATCGATACTTATGCTGCCAAGCACGACATCAACTACTATAAGAACGAGAAATCGGTGATTGTACTCGGTTCTGGTGCCTATCGCATCGGTTCGTCCGTAGAGTTCGACTGGTGTTCAGTGAATGCCATCAATACGGCACGTAAGCTGGGGTATAAGTCTATTATGATCAACTACAACCCAGAGACCGTTTCTACCGACTATGACATGTGCGACCGCCTGTATTTCGACGAGTTGTCACTGGAGCGTGTCCTTGACGTCATCGAACTGGAGGAGCCTCGCGGTGTCGTCGTCAGCGTGGGTGGACAGATTCCTAACAACCTCGCCATGAAGTTGTATCGTCAGGGCGTTCCTGTATTAGGTACCAGTCCTGTGAATATCGACCGTGCCGAGAACCGCGACAAGTTCTC
>CACZCT010000104.1 GCA_902779745.1 uncultured Prevotellaceae bacterium | reverse complement strand
GGATGGCACGGGCATTCTCCGCCTCGGCACTGTCGCCGGCATGCTCCAGCAGGGTCTCTGCCTTCAGCGTGTCATTCTGACGGAGGGCTATATTCGCCAGGTTGATGGCTGCCTCCTTGTTCTCCGGATAGAGGTTGACGGCAGTCTGGAGCGCACGGTTGTAGTCATCGCTACCCGGCTCAAAGGTATTGGCGACATCCCTCGTCTTATAGATTTCCTTCGCCTCGTCGAGGGTGAACTCCCGGAACTCAAACGTGATCTCATAGTCGGAACGACGGAGACCCGGATAGACATTCTTCAACAGATACTGGTATTCCTGAGGGTATTTCTGCTTGATCTGCTTCTCCTTGGGGTCAGGAGCGATGCTCTTGTCGTCAATCATCGCCAGAATCTCGGCACGATGGGGCAGCGTGGCAGTTGACATCTGCTCGACAGCCTCACGCAGGCGCACATAGTCGGTGAGCGACTTCGCACGGTTGGTGGCAAGCATCTTATTATGCTCGTACGGACTCTCCGGGGATGCCCATCCGTGAATCTTGATCTGCTTCACGGAAATATTCCTATCAGCAGTCATCACATCGAGAGTATCGGTAATCTTACGCAACTCACGACGGTTGTCCATATAGTCGGGCTTCATCTCCCAGCGGTCGACGACGAAGGTGATGAAAGCGGTACCATGCAGGTTGCGGATCTTCTTCGTCGGAGCAGGAACGGCATCCACATAATGGAATACAGGGTCGCTCTTGATATAACCCAGATAAGCCTGCTCCATATCACTGTAGCTTACACGCTGTGGCGCGTCCTTCTCACGACGCACCGTCTGACAGTTGTCGGCATAGAGCGGGTCAATGCCGTCGCGCTCAAAGATGATATCCTGGACACGTCCCGTCACCAGCAACGTCTTCAGACGCTGCTTCTTACTGCCGTCCTTCGTACGGAGGATGGGTGTGAAGGCACGGTAACGCGCTGACCTCACCTTCAGCGAGTCAAGGATAAAGTCCATGGTGACCGCCGTCTTCTGACCGGTCTGTGTCACCTGGTAGTTGTCAACGGCAATCTGTGTGTTCTGCTTCTGCTTCACACCCGTCAACTTAATGGGAGCCTGTGCCATCGCAGCAACGAAGGCAAACAGGGATATGCTAAGTAAGATATTGCGTTTCATCTTGATTGGGTTTTTAATTATTATCTCTCTAGATATTCTAGATTCTCTAGATCTTCTAGAACATATATAATATCGAAAGCACTGCCTTCGTCGGTCCTACGTAGAACTTGTCACCGTCATCGGTCATCCTGCCGCAGTCACCGCACTCATAGCCCTTGTATTTGGCATAGATGACACCGACACCGACAGATGCCTCGAAGTTCCAGTGACGGGAAAGCACCCACTGATAACCATAGGACACACCGCCGCCGACATACCAGCCCTCATAACGATGGTCACGGAGTTCCTTGAACATCCCGAACGGCAGTTTGACATTAGCCGCGTCAAACTCACCACCCAAGGCATGGACACCCACAAACGAGCCTTGGAAACGATGACAGAACCAATAACGGTACTCCGGCATCAACAACCAATGCTTGAAATACTTCTGACCATTGTCGGTGTTAAACTTCCAGGGATTCAGACCGTAATACAACTGCATGGTATGCTTCTTGCCGACACCCACCTCCACACCGAGGTTCGGAGTCGTCGTCGCATCATACAGAAGGTTGGTCTTTACTGCCACTTGCTGGGCGGATGCTTTCTCAATACCGATGGTCACACAACAACAGACGGCAACCACCAGTGCTTTCACACTTATGTTCATCTTTTTCTAAGGTTAAAGATCTCTTTTAGGCGTTATTAATAACTTCAGACAATCGACAAAAGTATAAAATTCATCCCGTTTTGGCAAGAAACGGGATGACTAGTCCATGTTTTATAACATTTTTTAACTCCTTAAGCGTATTCAGGGCTTATGAGTCTGTCAAACTTTCATCACAAGTCCTTCTTTCCGATCGTCACATTCGTCGAACCTGTCACCACCGCATTGTTACCACCACCATAGACATTGCCACGGATGTCGGCACCGATGATTTCCACTTTTCTATAGTAAGTCACATCGTCAACGGCTTTACCATCGGCATCACATGTTCCAGCTGCTTCACTAGGTGCAGCATAGGTATAGGGACTCTCTGTAGTACCTGCACCAGAGCGAATGTAGTAGTCTGTCACATCAGTAACGCCTACCTTTACACCCACTTCCTCATAGGTTATATCTCCGAACGTAGTACCGATATTCACCTGGGTACCACCTTTGACCTGGGCAGCATTACCACCACCGAAAACTTTGTTGATGGCTCCTATCTTACCTCTCACATGAGCAGGACAAGTCACCGTATGTTCTGTCGGCTTACCCTTGTCAATGGTAAACGTCTTGCCTTTAAATCCATTTTCATCGAAATCACCCGTAGTCGGATAAGTGTCAGGTGTACCGACAGCCTCGTTGATGCTTACTTTCGGGTTACCCACCATCACGGCACCTGCACCAAAGCCACCACCATAGATCTCACCGATACTCGTGAAGGAAGTTACATTCACCTCCGGATCAGCCCAAGGATTGGAACCTGATTCTCTTGGATTGTCATCGTCGTCGTAGCCATAGACGGAGTAAGCAGCCTGGTTGCCGCCACCGTAGAGTTCACCGATGATAATAGGTTTACAGCCCACCTCTTCGATATTGACTTTAATCGGTCCGCTGATAGTTCCGCTTAGATTGTTACCTCCAAAGACGCGTCCGAAGGTACCATTGGTGATGTTCAGCGTCACACCGCCTTTCACATCAGCAGCCTCGGCACCACCATAGACGGCCTCAAGTCCTGGTATACAAGCCATCAGCAACTTACCTTCTGCATCCATCTCCGCTTCCTTGCCACCACCGTATGCCTCATCCACACAGAATGGACAACCGCTATTCTCGTCCAACAAGGTCACGGCAGTCTGGCGTACGTTACCCTTCGTATTCGAGCCGCCGAACACGCGGTGAATCGTACCACCGAAGATATTCACGGAAGCTATTCCCGTACCATAGACATACGGTGAGATCAGTCGTTCCTCCTTCGTGTCGGCATCTTCTTTATCCCGAACCTTCCATGTGTTGTCTTCGTAATAATATTCAGAATAATTCTTATATCCTACGTTGGCACCCGGGTTAGGCATCTCGACACCGTTAATCAGGATATTATCCAGACCGTTTCCGCCGCCGAAGAGTTCCAGAATCTCAAACGTACCGTTCACTGTTATGTTGGTAGCAGGCGTACAGGCAGCATTACCGCCGCCATACACCCGTTCGATGCTGGTACTTCCGCAACCGTCAATAACCACTTCCGTCTTGTTATTCTCCTCGTCAGCAGGCTCGTAAGCCGACTGGTTGCCTCCACCATAGACGGCTGCCACATCGTACCTGCCCGCCACCTTCGCGTCCTCAACAGCCGGTGTCTCACCGCTTGCAGGAGCGTTGGTGATACGTGTCGCAGCATCATTCTGCGTCTTATAGACATGTACCATCACATCACCCATCGGCGTACCGTTCAGGTTATTGCATCCGAAGATGCTGCCCAATACGACACAGCCCTTGGCATCGTCTTCAACACCATTGTTCAGTTCCACCAACACATTGCCATACACCTTCGCCTCAACGTCTTCCAGTCCGCTATCAGCATCAGCCGTCTGTCCCAGACCACTGCCATAGACATTACGGTTTATCTTGCCGCCTTTCAGGTTGACTGTTGTCGTATTAACTGCAGGAGACTTACCTTCAGCCCATGTATCAGTGCCCCAGTTGTCCGTATTGGTATTCGCCAACGCACCGCCGCCATAGACATCCTGCGTTACCTCGCCACCGTTTATGTTGACCACAACGCCTCCTTTGACGATACCTGCCTCGCCACCGCCAAAGACACTGCCCTTGACATCGGCACCGGTATTAATATTAACAGTAGTTTTCCTTACACTGGCAAAGAAATCTGTTTCGCTGAGGTTGCCCTTAGGACCGCCAAATACATAGCCGTAATCAGTGGTCGTCTCACCAATTGTGCCACCGTTGATGTTGATGGTCGTATTACCAGTTTCTGCTGCGCAGGTAGTTGGCATACCGTTTTCATCGTAGGTATATGTACCTACAGAACCCATGGAGCCTCCCCCATAGATGTTGCGTATCACATGTCCGCCATTAACGGTAATAGTTGTAGTACCACGTACGAGACCAGCCATGGGGTTGTGGTGCTCTTCTCCTGCATCTTCCTCACCATTACCATTGTCATCACGCCAGAAAGTATCCGTACCACAGCCGGCACCATAGATATTACCACAGTCCCACGTGCCTTTATCGTAGCCGACGGTTCCCTTGTTGACGGTCACTTCACCATTCTCGAAGTTATGACCGTTCTCACCACCGCCAAAGACAGAACCCATGATAGTGGGACCCTTATCTTCTTCATCAGACGTGGAAGAACCAATAATGACATT
>CACZCT010000103.1 GCA_902779745.1 uncultured Prevotellaceae bacterium | reverse complement strand
GAGGATATTTAAGGTTTTGGCATTTGGCTGTTGGTTATTTGCCGAGATGGGTAAGATGCCTTTGTTTTCCAATAGCACCACTGACTGAGTCGCCATCTCATACGCTGTCTGACGCTCTTCCTGTGTGTCCAGAACAATCTTCTCGGTACTGTACAGATACGGATTCTTGTCGAAGAGACCAGCACGGAACTTATAGCGGAGCACGTTCTTCACAGCACGCTCCAGAACTTCCGGCTTCACCAGTCCTTTTTCAATGGCTTGTTGCAGATACTGATAGTTCGCTCCAAAGGGGAAGTCCACATCATTACCCGCATTGATGGCGGCAGCCGCTTTGCTCACAGCATCCTTCTGGTCGGGTATCTGGTCAATGGCGGTATAGTCGCTGACTACCATGCCGTCAAAACCGACATAACCGCGCAGGATATCCTGCAATATCTCGCTATTGGCGACACAGTTCGTGCCATGTACGGCATGATAGCCGGGCATGACCGCCTTACTGCCTGTCAGACGGATCATCGTCTCATGAGGCAGCAGGATTTCCTCCATCAGTTCTTTCTCTTCCGCATCACCGCCTCCGCCATAGCCGAGGTAGTGCTTCGAGCAGGTTCCCACTCCTTTCCTGAGGTCACCCTGTTGCAATCCCTTGACGAAGGCGGTACCCATCACTGCCGATAAGTAGCCATCCTCTCCATAGGATTCCTCCAAGCGGTTGAAACTAGGTGTACGACAGACATCCACCATGGGCGACAAAGAAAGGATACCACCCATCTTACGCATAGTGGTACTGATTTGCCGTGTCTTCACCTCTGCCAGCTCAGGATTGAACGAACAAGCCTGTCCAATTTGTTGGGGATAGATGGTGGCACCCTGTGTATCAATACCTGACAGCACCTCCTCGTGGAAAAGGGCGGGAATTCCGTTCGGGGTGTGATTCATCAACCAGTCCTGTACGGCAGCCACACGGTCGCGAAGGACATTGGGCTCCGTCGGTTTCTGTAAAGCGAACTGTGCGAAATGCCCGATACCATTGGGTATCAGTTGAATACATTTGGTGGTGTCTAATCTTCCCTGTTCGTCGAAGAGCTCATCCATATACATACACCTCAACTGTGCAATCTGCTCCTCTTGTGACATTCTGTCATAAAGATCATTAATCTGTTGTTCCATGTCTGTAGAAGTATTACATCCTGCCAGAAGACAGGCAAGGCATGATACATAAAATATTCCTTTCTTCATAGCCTGTGATGGTTTTAGTTTATATTAAAAGTTATTGTTGACGGAAATTCCATTTGGAGTTGTCTGTATTGAAATCGTATACTGCAAGCGTAGGTGTACTATCACCTGCAGAGTAAAGACAATATTTCTTATTAGAACCTTCCTGTCCGGGAATAGCGAAAGGCATGATACGGTAGGTACCGTCGGTCAACTGCTCAATCCACCAGAGCTGGGCATCCTCTCCCTGATATTCCTTAGTGGTCAGTTCCAGACTGGCAGTAGCTGTCAGTGCCCTGTTGGTACCATCTATCTTAATCTCATAAAGCGGACCTGTCAGTCGTCCGCCAGCTTCAGGATGCGGAGTGATTACCCAGTGTTGCCAAGGACGGAACATATAATCACTACAACGGACTGCAATATCGCCTTGTGGCCAGCTACCGATAACCTCCTCCAGCTTCTGGTCGGGGATGACCTTGACTGGCTCGTTGGGATCCATCTGCCAGAAACGCTGACGCTCCTGTTCCATGCGGATAAAATCGACCGCCAGTTCCAGGCTATAGCCGCGACGCTCGGAAAAGATAGCATATTTCCCCTCCTTGAGTTGCTCTCCTGCCACTGGCCAGCCGTTCTTCCAAACCAGCGGAAGAATACCCAGCACAGAACGGCCGCTACGGTCGAAGTCTGCCTCGAAATGACATGACATAATTTCCACACCGTCGTCGATAACGGTACGTCCGAAATGTCCAGGCCCCGTTTTGCGTTCACCAGCGGCAATCACCATTCTGCCACCACCATGGAACATGTCACGACCGACGTTATCAATATACGGTCCCTCCACGCTCTTGGAGCGACCTACCACAATATTATAGGTGGAGTTCACGCCGTCACAGCAAGTGCCATGGGTGCCCAGTAGGTAATACCAGCCGTCACGATAGAGCAGGTCGGTCGCTTCACAATCGATAGCAATATCCTTTTCCTTGTTGCCCTTCATGCGGAAACCCGTCTTGGGATCCAGTTCTATGAGGCGGATGGTGCCAAAATAGGTGCCGTAACTTGCCCACAGCCGACCTGTCGTGGGGTCGAGCAACAATCCAGGGTCGATGGCATCCTGGTCCTCCATACCGTCCGAAGAACATACCTCAACGGCCTCCGTCCATTTGAAATCGGGACTCTTGGGGTCAAGGGTCTTATTCCACATCGTCAGGATACGACCGTTATGTCCGCCACCCAGGCCACCACCCGTGGCACCATAAATACAAAGGTAACGGTCACCGATCTTCAATACATCGGGAGCCGCACCACCGCCTGGACGATCAGCACCACTGTGCCATGACCACCCGTCCTCACTGATGAGTCCTCCGCCACCTGTACCAAAGGTATAGTACTTCCCTTCACACTCGGCAATGGTCGAGGGGTCGTGGATATAGGGTGCACCAATCTGTGCCATAACAGGTGTCATGGCAATGTAAAAATTTAACAATGAAATAAAGAGAAATATACGTTTCATATAGCGTTATATCTTAATTGTTACATTTTAATTAAATTATTGAATTTTTACATTGTAGTTGGTAATCGGAGTTCCTTTCTCATCGATAAAACGGACACACATGTCAGCAAGACCGGGACCGTTGATGACGGCACAGCGCAGGGTGTTGCGCCCTTTCCGGAGTGTCAGGCGGGGTGACATGCCATCATCCTCCACCATGCGGCGGTCTCCTTCCAGCATCAGCACCTCTTCCCCATTGAGCCACCACAAAGAAGCACCATTGGAGCCGCAGGCCAACCGGACGTTCTGTATCTCTTCCGGATTGTCGATAACAGTCTCACACCAATAGAAGCTCCCATAGGTCTGTTTGCCGTATTTCTCAGCGAAACGGAACAGTTTCATGTTGTAGGTCTCGCTGTCAAGGGCGTACCATTTGGCTTTTGACTTTTGGCTGTTAGCCGTTAATTTTTTCAGTTCTTCATCGAACTTGTTGCGCAACCAGGAATAGGTAAAGATGACGTTGGAGCGTACATCGACAGCGATAGGCTCCATCAGTCGCCAACGGCGGATAAAACCGTTGTTGTCAGGCTGCGACGAAGACTCAATAGACGGAACTGGTGAGAAGTACTTAAGGCGGTTCTTGAACTGCACCCAGTTGATGCTGAATGCTGCACCGCCTTCGTTAGTAATGACGATGTCTGTCACTCCTTTCGGGGTGTATTCCAAAGGAACAGTCATCGTGAGCCATTGATTGCTCTGGTCGCGACGGAAGGGAGTTGGCATACCCGGGAACCTCGTTTCGCTCTTTACTATCATCGGAACCTTAGCAATAATTTTACCTTTGGCTCTCTTCTCCCTGCGGAAAGTGTTCACCGTATCAATCAGTTGAGTGGTCACATCACTACTGGCACTGCTATAACGGTCGATCTCTATCTTCTCCGTGGCATTGTTGATACCAACGCCACGTATGGTCTGCTTCACTTCCCGGATGGTACCATCGGCATTGAAGTCAATTTTTTCAATACGGGCAGAACGGCGTTTGTCCATACTCGGTGAAAAGTCATTCCGATGGTAGAAAATATACCATTGCCCTTTGTATTCCAAGATACTGTGATGGTTAGTCCAGCAGTGGTTGTCGTGTTCTGCCATGATGATGCCTTTGAAGTCCCAGGGTCCTAGAGGCGACTTAGACATGGCATAGGCAAGAGTTTCTGTGGGATTAGCACCATTGCTCGTATCACCGCGTACCCAAGGAAAGGTAAGGTAATACCAGCCGTTACGCTTGAAGGCAAAAGGACCTTCCTTGAAACCGTCAGGCAGTCCCTCCATCACCTGCCCACCCATTCTCATCGGGGGCATTTCGGGCATACCATCCCGTTTGGGCAACTTTACCTCCTGCAGTTCACCGTCCAGTTCCAACATATTGCTTTTCAGCTTGCCACCGCGGATACCCATGCCGCTCCAGTAGAGATAGGCACTGCCGTCATCGTCGATGAGGACACAAGGATCGATACCCGAAACTCCCTTGATAGGCTCAGCCTCACAGACAAAAGGTCCTGTGGGAGAATCAGCGATAGCGACTCCTACGGTAAAGCCCCTTCCTTCCCTAGGAGCGTTAGGGAAATAAAAAAAGTATTTCCCGTTCTTATAGACACAGTCAGGAGCCCACATGGAATAGGCGGTCGGATTGCCCCAGGGTACCATTTCCTGTGAGAGAATCATTCCATGATCTGTCCAGTCCGTCAAGTTCTCCGAGGAG
>CACZCT010000102.1 GCA_902779745.1 uncultured Prevotellaceae bacterium | reverse complement strand
GCGTCCTACCTCCGACATCTCGTTCTTCATGATCAGTCGGCGCGAAGGTGTCGAGCCGTCCTCCATGGTTGTGCCGTGGCGCAAGAACAGCATCGTCAGGTCGTCGCCCTGTTCCGTTCCGTCGGCAAACACACTGACATGCTGTTTCAGATAGTCGATGATCTCGATGCCCGAAGCCCGGCAGTTCTTTTCCACATCGTGAAGCACGCGATGGTCGCCGAAGAGTTTCCGGCTACCGTCTTTCGACAAGTATATCGCTTCCGGCAGTCCGTCCGTATAGAGCAGTAGTGCGCTGCCTGGTGGGAAATCCACCTGCTGTTCACCATATTTATAACGATCCTCCACACCAACGGGCAGATTGTTCTCCACCTCCAGCAGACTACATTCACCTTCAGCCGTAATCATCACAGGTGCATTGTGGGCCGCATTACAATAAGTAAGGTGGTGCGTCTTCAAGTCAAGCACGCCCACGAAGACGGTGACAAAGATATACGAGTCGTTGGTTGAGGCGATAGCATGGTTCATCTCCCGAACGATGTTGGCGGCACTTTGGTAGTTGCCGGCCAGATTGCGGAACAGCGTTCGTGTGACAGCCATATACAGCGATGCAGGCACTCCTTTTCCTGCCACGTCGCCGATAATGAAGAAGAGCTCATCGTCCTCGATGATGAAGTCGTAGAGGTCGCCGCCCACCTCCTTGGCAGGAGTCATCGAGGCATAGAGCTCAAGGTCCTGCCGTTGTGGAAATGTCGTCGGGATCATGCCCATTTGGATGTCATGGGCAATCTTCAGCTCGCTCTGCAACCGTTCCTTGCTGGCAGTGGTGGCCTGCAGGTCGTTGATATGCTGTTTCAGGGAACGCTGCATGTATTCGAACGAGTTCCTCAGTTGCAGCAGTTCGTCTTCAGAATGGATGGTCGGCAAGGGAGTGTCAAGATTGCCGTTGGCTATCGACATGACCGACTCGGTAAACTGTCTCAGTGGTCTGACCATCTGGTAGATGGCCCACGTACAGAATATAAATAGTGACGCAAGTCCGACGACAAACACGATGGAACCGTATTTCACGATCTGATGGGTCAGCGGCAGTGTCATGCTGTCACCCGTAAAGCGGAAGAACAGTATAACCGCCACCAAAAAGACAGCTGCTGCAACACCCATGATTCTGAAACTGAGTCTTGCGGCAAACGACTTCCGATAGGCCAGGTCGTAATGATATTCGAAGTTAGGTTCCTCTACCACGTCATCATCTTTTGTGTGAACGTTCCATTTTATTCTTTATGGTTGCAAATATACATATTTTACCGATAATAAAAAAGAAATATCCGAAAAATATTTTTTAATCGCCGCACCGCCAACCTCTCGCTGGGGTCAGACCCTGAGCCTACCCTCATGCGAAAACGTGTCTCCAGAATGTCGTACTTTTGCATTGTCGGAAGGAGCGTTTACGGGATTTAATTCCAGAACTTTTTCCTATTAATTCCAGAAAGTTCTACTATTAATACTAGAAACTTGCCTCTGGGGCCAGGCCCCAAGTTGCATTTTCCCATCACAGGGACTCCTATGAGTTTGCATGTGGCCGGTGACACTATGACACATTAAAATATAAATTTTTCACGCGTACCGCGTAGGTTATAATATAATACGCACATATATACGTATATATACGCGCGGTACGCGAGAGAATATCAGAATATGGTGTCACATGTGTCCCTAGTGTCAATTGTACATGAACTCACTGGTGCCGGTTTTGAGTATAGTCGTGGGGATTTCTGTTAATCTGTTACTATGTCTTTAAAAAAGGGATTATTATGTCAGAATTGATGCAATAAGAAAAAGAAATGGTTCAAAAAGAAAAATGACTTTCACTTTTTTGTTGTATATTTGCACCCAAATTGTGAAGATATGAAGCGACTTTGTTCGATAAGCATCCTGCTGCTATGCATCCAGTTCTCCATCTGTCTATATGGCCAGACAGGTCGGTTCTTCTCTTCCGACCAGCTCTCAAGCAGTATGATATCATCTGCTTGTATAGCACAAGATGCTGAAGGCTTTATATGGGTGGGAACAGAAAATGGGCTTAACAGATATGACGGCTATCACTTCACCTCATACTTCCATGAAGAGAAGAATCCGACGAGCCTCGGCTATAATCTCGTATCAACATTGCTATGTGAGGACTCAGGACAGATTTGGGTGGGAACGGCTAAAGGGCTTGACTTACACGAACCGTCCACCGGTGGCTTTGTTCACTACAAGTTCCCTGACGGCCTGTGCCCTCGTGTGTCTAAGATCATCAGACTCAGAGATGGCCATCTGCTGGTAGGAACGGCTGGTTATGGCCTTTATCAGGCAGACGAAGAGAAGAAGGAATTGATCAGAGTCCAGGATTTTACGTCGGCTGATGATGATGAATTCTATTCTTCGCTGTTTGAAGACAGCCAGGGGAATCTGTGGAAATGCGATGCGGTGAACGGCATGACCGTTAATCGACTGAACTCAGGAGATAGTCCCCGAAGATTTAAGTCGGAAATAGGAACGCCAATGGCTTTTGCCGAAAGGGATGGCGATGTGCTGATCTTGTGCCTGCATGGCATGCTCGTATGTCATCAAGGCGAGATAAAGCCTTACCCGTTGGTGATGGAGGCACAGGACCAGCATGGCATCGTGTTTCGGACCATGCACAAGGATAGGAAGGGAAATATCTATATTGGCACACGTGGCCACGGACTCTTCGTATTGCCTACCCATTCGAACCATGCGAAGAGGGTGGACTGCCAGAACCCGGAAATCAATCTGAACAGCACGAAGGTATGGGGCATATTTGATGACAACCAGTCGAACCTGTGGATAGGTTGCCAGCAGAAAGGTCTCTTAATGTTGCAGGGCATCCCATCAGCTTTCAGCAGCTGGAGCTTTTCTGCTCAGAAAGTAAGCTTGGGCACCCCCGTGACAGCAATCTGCCAAGGTGACAACGGTACCATCTGGTGCTCCGTGCAGGGTAACGGCATCTATGGCTTCGATGCCCATGGCAAAATCATAGCCCACCCTGCAGCTCCGGCAGCCGTGGAATTTATCTACAGAGACAAGGTAGGCAGCTACTGGGTGGGAACTGACGACGGGCTCTATCAGTATAACCCCTTGACAGGCAAGTATCAGCTGATATCTGAATTCGAGTGCGATAAGTTCAACGATCTGACTGACGACGGCCATGGTAACATATACATCTCAACCTTTTCACGCGGTTTCTGCAGGTATAATACGCAGACAAAGCATTGGCAGAACTACAATTCTTTAATGCCGGGTCAAGAGAAAGGCGCATTATGCAACAATTGGGTTCATGCCCTGATGCCCGACCGTCACGGACTGTTGTGGATTGCCACCGCAACCGGCGTGGCATGTTTTGATCCGCAGAGCGAGCGATTCAACTCTCTTGGGTGGGAGAGTCAGTTGGATGGCATCATGTGCTACTCGCTTTGTGAACAACCAAATGGCGATATCCTGATAGGTACAGATCAGGGGCTGTACGTCTATCAGCGGCAGGAGGGTAAGACAGTGAGGTTCCCAGACTCACAGGTATTAAATAATAAAGTAATCTGTTATATCGTGACCAACAATGACGGCGATATATGGTGCAGCACATCCATGGGGATATGGCAATACAAGAAGAAGCAAGCAACATGGATAGGATACATCAAAGGCAACGGATTGTCAAACCGTGAATATACGGCAGGAGCCGGTCTGCACACATCAGACAATATGGTTTACTTCGGAACAGCCGACGGTATTACCGCCTTCAAT
>CACZCT010000101.1:1463-5377 GCA_902779745.1 uncultured Prevotellaceae bacterium | reverse complement strand
TGTATGAGGCAGGGGAAGAACTGATTCTTAACGCGTTCTACGTGGCCTGTCTGACAATGATTGGGTTGTACTTCTTCAACCGTATGACTCCCGATCAGTTCAACTACAGGTGTACGTTATGTGTGGGCATGACAATCCTGCTGCGCGACATTCTCTTTCCACCGCCACTGGCCATTTACGCCCTGCATGTAATCTGTCTTTTCCTCTCGGTCATGCTGCTTCTGATGCTGACATTCTTCTATGCCCGCAAGAAATGGAAGACCTACACTAAGGGCGACCTGTGGATGATATTTATTGTGGATGTGATTATTGCCGCACTCTACAACTATGACTTATATATTGAGCCTACCTATGCATACACCGATTATCTGTTGATAGAAATTTGGATACGACCTACCATCACTTATGGTATGGTGGCCTGCTTCGTAACGGAAGTAGAAGAAGAAGCATTAACTGATAATTAATAACTAATAACTTATTATGGAGTTACATGAAATTAGAGAGAAACTGAAAGAGATGTACGGCGGCGAGAATAAGCCGATTACCGATGGTAATTATGACCAGTCGCTGGCCGTGAAGTGTATCAACGGAACCTTCGTCGGCAGAAAGACGGAGAATATCACGGTGTTCAGGGGTATTCCCTATGTGGGCAAGCAACCCGTCGGGGAGCTGCGCTGGAAGGCTCCGGTGGATGTTGTTCCGAACGATGGTGTGTACGAAGCCTATTACAATGCGAAGAGCGCCTTCGGTAATCCGTCGTTTGAAGTAGGTTCAATATACTATCAGGATGAAGACTGCCTGTATCTGAATGTATTTAAGTCGGACGAGCCATCTGCGAAGAAGCCTGTCATGGTATGGATTCACGGCGGTGCCTTTGAGTCTGGCGGTACCATCGACCCGATGTTTGACTGCATAAATTTCGTGAAGGAGAATCCCGATGTCGTCGTTGTTACCATTGCTTACAGACTCGCCTTTATGGGCTTCCTGCATCTGTCTCACCTGTCGGACGGCAAGGATTACACCGACTCGCAGAACCTGGGACTTCTGGATCAACTCAAGGCGCTGAAGTGGGTACATGAGAACATCGCAGGCTTCGGCGGCGACCCTGACAACGTGACCATCTGGGGTGAATCCGCAGGTGCTGCCAGCTGTACCTTGCTGCCGCTTGTTCCTGGTTCTCATCAGTATTTTAAGCGCCTTATTGCCGAAAGCGGTTCCGTGAACCAGACGAGGTCTCCGGAAGAGGGTATCGCCTGCACCAATAAACTGATGGAAGTGCTTGGCTGTAAGACCGTTGCCGACCTCTTGAAGGTCAGTGGCGACAAGCTCTTGGAAGCCTCTTCTGTACTCTTTGTACACCAAGTGCCCGAACGCGACGGAAAGATTCTGCCCACAGATACATTTGAGGCATACGCCAACGGTGCTGCAAAGGATTTACAGATTCTGGTGGGTTGTAACAAAGATGAAATGGACTTCTTCGTGTCCAGCTTCGGCAAGGAAGGCTGGGATAACTTTATTGCTGCGCGTAAGCAGGAGAAGTTTGACAAGTTGCCAGCTGACGAGAAAGCACTGGTCGAGAGCTATATGAAGGATGTCAAGGGCGACTATTACCAGCCCGACAGCTGCGTGTTCAGCCAGAGCTGGTTTATTGCGCCGACCATTAGGATTTCGGAGGAACAGACCAAGGGCGGTGGCAAGGCATATACCTATTACTTCACACCCGAGTCGCCCGACCCCATCATGAAATGCGGACATGCCATCGAGCTTTCGGTCGTATTCAATCATCCAGAGATGACTACCGATACGGGACGAGCTTTCGACGAAACCTTCTGCAAGACCATGCGCAAGATGTGGGTGCAGTTTGCCAAGACCGGCAATCCGTCGCTAAGTGCTGACCTTTCTCCCGACGGCAAGGCAAAAGAATGGCCACTCTACGATTTGGAGAATAAGCGGGTGATGGTGCTCGACGAGTTCGACATCCATCCGGCAAAGGAATCAGAAGTAAAGATTGTGGATTGGGAGAGGACCTATTTCCTCACCAAATATTATATGCTTTAAATGATGAAATTTTGAAAGCGAATATGGGACAATATGTAGAGAATCAAAAGATTACCGATGGTAATTACGTCAAGTCGTTGGCCGTCAAATGTGTTAATGGAACCTTCGTAGGCAAGAAGGAGGAGAACATCATTTCCTATAAAGGCATACCATTTGTAGGCCAGCAGCCCGTGGGCAACCTGCGTTGGAAAGCTCCAGTAGATGTTACACCGGACGATGGCATATATGAAGCTTATAACTATGGCAAAGCCCCTGTTCAAGCACTGGGAGATCCCGCTGTTGAAATCGGCATGAGCGAGAACTGCCTGTATCTGAACATCTGGCATGTTGATGATGCGGCAAAGAAAAAGCCTGTCATAGTGTGGATTTATGGTGGTGCCTTCGATGTAGGCGGAACGACAGACCCACAGTACGATTGTCACAACTTCATTCAGGAGAACCCGGATGTCATTGTTGTGACCATCACTTATAGGGTCAGCTTCTTCGGTTTCTTCCACCTGTCCCACCTGCCGGACGGCAAGGACTATCCTGACGCCCAGAACTTGGGACTCTTGGATCAGATCAAGGCGCTGAAGTGGGTTCATGAGAACATTGCAGGCTTTGGCGGCGACCCCGACAACGTGACCATCTGGGGTGAATCCGCTGGTGCCGCAAGCTGTACCTTGCTTTCGCTGATCAAAGGCTCTCATCAGTATTTCAAGCGCGTCATTGCCCAGAGCGGTGCTCCCGCCCAGATGAGGAGTCCTGAGCAGGCTATCGAGGTTACCAACAAAGTAATGGAGGCGCTTGGCTGCAAGACCGTCGCCGACCTGCTGAAAGTCAGCGCAGAGAAGTTTGCGGACACGTGGGCACAGATGTACGGGCTTTATCAAGTACTCGGCATACGTACGATGCCGGAGAGAGACGGTATCTACCTGCCGCTGAATCCATGGGAGGCATACGCCAACGGAGCAGCGAAGGACATTGAGTTCCTTCAGGGCTGTAACAAGGATGAGATGAACACCTTTCTGGGTGCCCTCGGAGTGGATGCTTGGAATGCGTGGGCCAGTGAGCGCAAGGCAGGGAAACTCACCCAGCTGACAGACAAGGAGAAAGCACTTGTTGAAAGCTATTGCAACGATATTCAGGGAATGAGCTACGATGCTACCGTCCGCCTCTTCAGCCAGATCATGTTTATCGCTCCGCAAATTAGACTGTCGGAGGAACAAACCAAGGCCGGCGGCAAATCGTACACCTACTACTACAGGGTTGAATCCTCCCAGCCATTGATAAAAGCCGGACATGCGTCAGAACTGTCGGTTGTATTTGCCCATCCGGAACTCAACGAGTTCACGGGAAGAGCATACGACGAAACCTTCTGCAAGACCGTGCGCAAGATGTGGGTACAGTTCGCCAAGACTGGTAATCCGTCACTCAGCGCAACCGAATCGCCTGACGGCAAGGCCAAGGAGTGGCCGCTCTACGACCTGAAAGACAAGCAGGTGATGGTACTCGACGAACACGACATCCATCCGGCAAAGGAGTCTGAGCTAAAGATAGTGGATTGGGAAAGGACCTATTTCTTGACGAACTATTATATGCCTTGACAGGTCAAACAATAATAAATCACACAAATTAGGCTTGCATTTTTTAATGCGAGCCTCTTTCTTTTGTTTAGGGTTTAGGTTTTTCGCTATCATTTAGCCATTAAATTATAAAAAAGGTGTGACGAAAGAACTGATAATCTCCAAAGTTTTTGTACTTTTGCAGGCAAAGATTTATCAATCATGTACGATCAGATTCGGGAAGATATTCTTTTTATTATACTTTATTCCGTCGTGACGGCTATGGCCATGATGGCAAGTTGTTATCTGTTG
>CACZCT010000101.1:0-1435 GCA_902779745.1 uncultured Prevotellaceae bacterium | reverse complement strand
ACGCCGCCAGTACGTCTGCGTCGCTGGACTGCAGCCTTCTTTGCTGCCTTAGTCCTGAATCATGTGGTGTATATGCCGATCTTCTTTCTCTCTTCAAGCGAGGACATCATGCTGTGCGACCTGATAGGCGGATTGCTTGACAGCATGACGGTTTTTCCTTTGATGATAGTCGTATTGTTCACGATGCTGCAAGACCGCAGACGACCGATGTGGCCTATTGCCGTGATGTTTGCACCAATCGTTGTAGGAAACGTATTCAACTTTACCACTCGAAGTTATGACTTTCTGCCGATAGTATATATCTATGCCCTATTGATGTGCATGGGCTTAATTATATATATGGTACGCGCATTGAGACGATATGGTCGCTGGTTGCGCGACAACTTTGCCGACCTGGAGCACAAGGAGGTGTGGCAGAGTTTTGTGGTGCTAGCAATCATACTGCTGGTGTTCGTTGTCTATGCGTTAACCAACGAAAACCAGATATTCATATATGTCATGCTGGTGATCAGCGCTGTGTTTATCTGTTATCTCCTGTGGCGTGTAGAAACGATAAGCGACCTGAGCATACCAATCCAAACGGATGAAGCCATACCCGTTGTTGGTGCAGAAGAAACGGACACCACGGAGAAAGTGGAGGATAATGCCCTGCCGCTCACCATGCGCAATAACATCGGACCCTTGCTGAAGCAGTATTGCGAGGAGCCGCAACTTTACTTACAGTACGACCTCACTCTTTCCCAGCTTGCCAACCTGATTGGCACCAACCGTCTCTATCTGAGCCAGCATTTCTCCAGTCAGGGAATGACTTACAATGCCTACATCAACGGTCTGCGCATCCAGCACTTCATCCGTCTTTACCATGAGGCAGCCGCAACCCATCAGCCGGTAAGAGCACAGCAACTGGCCTACCAAAGTGGCTTTCGTAGTTACAATACATTCAGCGTTGCCTTCAAGAAGATGAAGGGAATGACTGTGACGGAGTGGACGCGCAGACCAATTTCTACATAGCGACTTACTGAATCGTAAAAAATCGTCACCGAATCGTAAAAACTTACTGGTCATTGCCCTTTGATTGTTGTGATTTCAAAGGGCAATGACTATCTTTGCACTATCATGAGTTATCCTAAAACAAATTATAGTGTAACAAATAAATATTGTAATTATGAGAAAACTTAAAATGTGGATGCTTGCCGCCATCCTGATTTGCGGCGTAAGCGTATTCATTGGGTGTTCGGCGAATAACGACAACCCGGGTAAGGACGAAAAGACCACTGCCGACCTTGTGGTCTATGGCAAGATTTTCACTTCTGAGAACAATCAGGTGGTGGAAGCATTTGCCGTGAAGGACGGCAAGTACATCTATGTAGGCGACAAGACGGGAGCCGAAGCCTATGTCGAGGCAGGCAAGACCGAGGTGGTGGACTATACCGGC
>CACZCT010000100.1 GCA_902779745.1 uncultured Prevotellaceae bacterium | reverse complement strand
CGTCGCCGTTGTTTCAAGAAAAGTATTTAAAAAGAGATATGGCAGAAGATAAGAATATCATGGAAGAGAACGTCGTCAACTATGACGAAGGTAATATACAAACCCTCACGGGACTACAGCATATCCGACTGCGTCCTGGTATGTATATCGGTCGACTGGGTGACGGCTCCTCTGCAGAGGACGGCATCTATGTGTTGCTGAAGGAGGTATTTGATAATTCGATAGACGAGTTCAAGATGAAGGCGGGCGACCGCATTGAAGTAACGGTAGAGGACAACCTCCGTATTGCTGTCCGTGACTATGGACGAGGCATCCCACAGGGAAAACTCATCGAGTCGGTAAGTATCCTGAATACCAGTGGTAAGTTCGACTCGAAAGCCTTCAAGAAGTCCATTGGACTGAATGGTGTCGGTGTGAAGGCGGTTAATGCGCTGAGCAGTCATTTTGAGGTTCATAGCTATCGTGAAGGAAAGGTACGCAAGGCGGTCTTTGAGTGTGGTGAACTTGTCAGTGACGTGACAGAGCCGACACAGGACGAGAACGGTACCTATATCTATTTCGAGCCAGACAACACGAAGTTTCAGAACTACCAGTTCCATGACGAGATCGTGGAGAACATGCTCCGTAACTATACCTATCTGAATATCGGCCTGACGATTATGTATAACGGTCGTCGCATCCTCTCCCGTCATGGACTGGAGGATTTGCTGAAAGACCGAATGACGAATGATGCCCTCTATCCCATCGTGCATCTCCAGGGGGAGGACATAGAGATTGCTTTTACCCATGCCAACCAATACGGTGAGGAGTATTACTCTTTTGTCAACGGACAGCACACCACTCAGGGCGGCACACACCAGAGTGCCTTTAAGGAACATATTGCCCGTACCATCAAGGACTTTTTTAACAAGTATGAATACGGGGATATCCGTACAGGTATTGTTGCTGCCATCTCCATCAATGTGGAAGAGCCTATCTTCGAGAGTCAGACGAAGATCAAACTCGGCTCTACGACGATGTCGCCCGACGGTGTCAGTATCAATAAATATATCGGCGACTTTGTCAAACAAGAGGTGGACAACTACCTGCATATCCATACGGATGTCGTGGAGGTGCTGGAGCAGAAAATCAAGGAAAGTGAGCGTGAGCGCAAAGCAATGGCCGGCGTGACGAAACTCGCTCGTGAGCGTGCCAAGAAGGCGAACCTGCATAACCGTAAACTGCGTGACTGTCGCATCCATTTCTCCGACGTGAAGAATGACCGAAAGGAAGAGTCCAGTATCTTCATTACGGAGGGTGACTCTGCCAGCGGAAGCATCACTAAAAGCCGTGACGTGAACACACAGGCAGTATTCTCTTTGCGTGGAAAACCCCTGAATTGCTACGGACTGACGAAAAAGGTGGTTTATGAGAATGAGGAGTTTAATTTACTGCAGGCGGCTTTGGATATCGAAGAAGGACTTGATACCCTACGCTATAATAAAGTCATCGTGGCTACTGATGCCGATGATGACGGCATGCATATCCGTCTGCTGATTATCACTTTTTTCTTGCAGTTCTTCCCAGAACTGGTGAAGAAAGGACATGTATATGTGTTACAGACTCCTTTGTTTCGTGTCCGTAACCGTCGGACGAAGATCAGGAACAAGAAGGTCTTGGCACAGGAAGACGAGAAGACAGCCAATAGCAAACAGCCCACAGCCAAAAGCAAGCCTTCAGATTTCATCACGCGCTATTGCTATAGTGAGGAGGAGCGTATGAAAGCGATACAGGAATTGGGACCTGATCCGGAGATTACCCGTTTCAAAGGTCTTGGTGAGATATCCCCTGAGGAGTTTGCCGGCTTTATCGGTCCTGACATCCGTCTGGAGCAGGTAACGCTTCAAAAGAACGACCAGGTACAGAAACTGCTGGATTACTACATGGGTAAGAATACCATGGAGCGTCAGAACTTTATCATTGACAACCTCGTCATCGAGGAAGACCGTCCGGAGGAGGAAGAGTATGATTAAGAAAATTGCCTTTTTACTTTTTTGCCTTTTTACCCTTTTGCCTTTAACCGCCCAGATTCGCATCAATATGGGTGAGGATAGCCCTATCCGTAAATTGCAGATTGCTGAGATGGCGATAACCAACTTTTATGTGGACAGTGTGGATGAACAGAAGCTCGTAGAGGATGGTATTCGTGGGATGATAGAGAAATTGGATCCACACAGCAGTTATTTGACGGCCAAGGAGGTGAAAGCAGCCAACGAACCCTTGCAAGGTAATTTTGAGGGTATCGGAGTTCAGTTTAATATGGTGGAGGACACCTTGCTGGTTGTCCAACCTGTAGTGGGTGGTCCTTCAGAAAAGCGAGGCATCCTAGCAGGAGACCGTATCGTCTATGTAAATGATACTACGATAGCTGGTGTGTCGATGTCGAAAGAGGAGATCATGCGCCGCTTACGTGGTCCGAAGGGTACAAAGGTGCGCTTGGGCATCGTTCGTCGTGGTATTGCTGATACCCTTCGTTTCGTCATCACCCGTGATAAGATTCCTGTGAAGTCGATAGACGCCACCTATATGATCCGTCCCGGTGTGGGCTATATCCGTATCGGCAGTTTTGGTGCCCAGACACATGAGGAGTTATGTCAGAGTATGATGAAACTGACAGGTGAGGGAATGCAGTCGCTGATCCTTGACCTTCAGGAAAACGGAGGTGGTTACCTGCAATCAGCCGTTGCCATAGCCAATGAGTTCCTGAACAAGGATGATCTTATCGTCTATACAAAGGGTCGCCGTGTTCCCCGTAATGACTATCGTGCTCAGGGCAACGGACTCTTTAAGGAAGGAAAGGTCATCGTCCTGGTAGACAGCTATTCCGCCTCTGCCGCAGAGATAGTAACAGGTGCCATACAAGACCATGACCGTGGTGTCGTGGTGGGGCGGCGCACCTATGGAAAGGGACTGGTACAGCGTCCTATCGATATGCCTGACGGTTCGATGATCCGTCTGACGGTAGCACATTACTATACTCCCTCAGGACGTTGCATCCAGAAACCTTATGAGAAAGGCAAGGCGAAAGACTATGCAATGGATGTACTAAACCGTCTGAAGAGCGGTGAGTTGATGCATGCCGACAGCATCCATTTCGCCGATTCCTTGAAATATTATACGCTGAAAGAACATCGGGTGGTCTATGGCGGCGGCGGTATCATGCCCGACTATTACGTACCGTTGGATACCACGAAATATACCCGTTTCCATCGTGAACTCTCCGCCCGTTCCTATATTATCAATGCCAGTCTGCGGTATGTCGATCAGTATCGTAAACAGTTGAAGAAGCAATATCCTACTTTTGCGCTTTTCAAACAGCAGTTTGAGATTCCACAAAAGGTGACGGACGACATTCTTGCGGAGGCTGCGAAGAAGGATATCAAACCCAAGGATGAGGAAGAACTGCAACGGACACTGCCCTACCTGCGGCTGCAACTCAAGGCGTTGGTGGCCCGCGACATCTGGGAGACCAGTCAGTATTTTGCCATCATGAACGAGGCGAACGATATCGTATTACGTGCCCTTGAACTGATAAAGGATTGAAAAATTGAAGTTAAAAACCTACGGATATGAAGAAGATTGCACTGACCCTATTGTTATCAACAACGCTCTGGACGGCACAGGCACAGGAAAAACTATGGTATGACAAACCTGCTACAGACTGGTTGGAGGCATTGCCCATCGGAAACTCCCATCTGGGTGCAATGGGAAGGCACATCTGCAAGAGGTACGTGACCTGATTTTCGAAGGCAAGGAAGAGGCGGCGCATGCCATCATTGACAAATACTTCTTCAAGGGTCCTCACGGCATGCGTTTCCTGCCGTTGGGCAGTCTGAAACTATTTGGGGGCATTGACTTCGAACAGACCACCCATTTCCGTCGTGAACTGAATCTGGAAGATGCCGTTTGCACCACGACATTCAAAAACAAGCTGAATGGTGTCACTTATACCCGTGAGGTCTTTGCCTCACAAGCCGACAACGTCATCGTGATGCGCCTGAAAGCGGATAAGAAAGGGACGTTGGACTTCTCGCTGAGTCATTGGTGTAATACGGAACTGAAAAACAGCAGTTCTGTGAAAGACGGAGAGTTAGTGGCTACGGTCCAGAACGTAGGACAGGAAGGTATCCCTGGCGGGCTGACCGCAGAGATACGTGCCTTGGTG
>CACZCT010000099.1 GCA_902779745.1 uncultured Prevotellaceae bacterium | reverse complement strand
GGCCTCCCCAGATGAGCAGGTCGAGATCGAAATAGCGTTTACCCAGCATCATGGATGCTTTCAACTGTCCGTAGCTGCCCGCACCTGCATGTACCTCGACACCATCAATATCCGCACCCTGCCATGTGATGACGTTAACTACGGCTGTAAGCGACACACCACCGTAGAGTGATGAGGCGGGTCCACGCAGCACCTCTATCTGCTTCACCTTGTCGAGTGAAATACTGAAGTCGGGGGCGGCGATATTGGTGGCATAACTGTTCAGGCGGTGACCGTTGAGCATGATGAGAATCTTCTCCTGTCCGTTACTGTAGATACCGCGCATGGCGATGTTGATGTCGTCGTTACAGTCGACAATTGTCATGCCAGGGACATAGGCGGCAAGTACCTCCTGTAGGTTACGGGCACTGGAGTTGCGGATCATCTCCTCCGTGATGAGCGTAGTGGGCACGGGGACCTCGTTGAGGTTCTCCACCTGGCTGGATGCCGTGGTGATGGTGGCGCTCAGTCCCGACTTGATGTTCTCCACCATATCGATGAAGCGCTGGGGGTCATTGGCACCCGGACTGAAATAGGGGTTCTCCTGTAACAGGAGACGTACCCGTTCCTCTGCCTCTTTCTCCTCGTCGTTTCCCAGACTGCAGAGGGCCAGCAACCTGTAGGCACTCTGTCGGAGGTTACTGGGGAATTTCTTGATGTTGTCAGTCAGTTCCTTTTCAGCCTCATCCAGTCTTCCGATATTGTAGTTCTCCTCCGCATTATCATAGATAGTGCGGTATTGGTCATCGTTCCCCTGGGCATAGGAGCCGTAGACGCACCCCAGTAATAATAGGATGAAGAAGATCTTTCTCATGCTTTACGGATAGGGATGGTAATATAGAAGGTAGTACCCTGGCCTGCCTGTGTCTCAAAGGTCAGCGTGCCCTTGTGCTTGTTCTCCACGATCTCCCTGGCAATGGCCATTCCCAGCCCGGTACCTTGTCCGATGGGCTTGGTGGTGAAGAAATTCTCATAGAGCCGTTGTACCACCTCGTCCGTCATTCCTTCTCCGTTGTCGGCGATGGAGATGGTCAGCAGACCGTCTGCGGCAGTCACCTTGACATGGATGGTAGGGGTATAGTCTTCTCCCAAATGCTGTGCCTTCTTCCATACCGTATAGCAGGCATTGTTCATCAGGTTCAGCACGGCACGGCTGATGTCCTGGGGGATGACCATGATATGGGGCAGTCCTTCCTGGTACTCCTCATGGATGCTGATATTGAAGTTCTTGTAGTTGGCACGCATGGCATGATAGGACAGCCATACATATTCCTTGACGATATGGACGATGTCAGAGGGGATGAACTCGTCCTCCTTGCCCCTGGTGGCGAGCAGGATGCCCTGGATGATACTGATGGCGCGTTCCCCATGTTCCACGATCTTCGCCATGTTCTCCTGCAGGTCTGCAACAATATCCTCCACTTCCTCGCGGTCTTCCGCAGGGAAGTTCTCCTCGTTCTCCTCCACAATCTCCGTCAGGTCTTTCAGCAGTTTGTCAGACATCTTGCTGAAATTGATGACGAAGTTCAGCGGGTTCTGTATCTCATGGGCGATACCGGCGCTCAGCAAACCCAGGGAAGCCAGTTTCTCCTGTTGCTTCAGTTGTTGCTTTAATGTCTCAATTTGTTTCTCCATAGCCGTTGTCTATTGGTAATATGATGGAAAATTCTGTATATTCATTCTTTGTGGACTTCGCAGTGATGTCACCCCCGTAGTTCTGGACGATCTCACGGGCGAGGTAGAGTCCCACACCGGAAGCCTCTCCAGTGGTCTTGGTGGTGAAGAAGGGGTCGAAGATCTTGTGCATGATGGTCTCCTCGATACCGATGCCGTTGTCCCTGATAAGGATCTCCACATGGTGGTCTCCGGGGGTGATGGTGAGGTCGACCTCCGGGACATAGGGCGTTGTCGTCCGTTGGGTCTTCTTGGCAACGGCATAGATGGCATTGCCCAGCAGACTCATGAAGGTCCTGCTCAGTTGTTCCGGATTACCGTTGATGCGGACTGGTGTGCCGGGATAATGGAAGACGGTCTTGATATGACAGGCCGTGATATCCTTCTCGTAGTATTTTCCCAGCATCTCCTCGTTCTGTTTGATCAATGCGGTAAGGTCCATGTTCACGATACCGCCGGAACGGTCTTTCAGCATCTCCTCCATCGCTTTCAGGGTACGGGTGGTATTGGCACCGTGCTCACAGACTTTCTGTAGGTTGCCTTGCAGCATCCCGAGCATGTCGACGGTATCCTCGTAGTTCTCCGGGTTCATGTGTTCCTTCTCCTCTTCGATATTGACCGTGACGTCATGCACCAGTCCTTCCGACAGCTTGGAGAAGTTGTTGATGTAGTTCAGCGGATTCAGGATACGGTCGATGAGTCCCTGTGTCAGTTTACCCATGGTGGCCATCTTCTCCTGTCTTACCAGCTCATTCTGGGTCTCGCCCAGTTCTGTCAGGGCATTCTCCAGACTCTTGGACTTCTCCTCGATCTCGTCTTTCTGTTTGACGACCTCTGCGGTACGTTCCTGGACGATACTCTCCAGTCGTAGCTTCTCCTTCCGGAGGCGGCGCATGCGCCAGAGGACGGTGGCATAGATGAGTAAGGCAAACAACAGGAGGTAGAGGACCTGCATGTACCACCTGAGATAGATGGGTACTTCTATCTCGAAGTTGATACGGATGGTTTCCGAGATATTGCCGAAGGCATCCCGTGCCTGTACCTCAAATTCGTATTTGCCATAGGGCTGGTTGTTATACTTCGTGAAGGTGTCGAAGTCCCATCCGCTCCATCTGCCGCCATTGATGCGGTAGCGGTACTGGGTAGGCAGCAACAGGGAGGGATAGTCTGCTGAGTAACTGATCTTGATCTGTCGCTCGTCACTTTGGAACAACAGGTTGTCGGGCAACTCGCTGAACCCGCCCCAGGCAAGGCTGTCGTCGTTGATGATGACAGAGCGGAAGGACACCTTCTGCTTGATGTCACTTGTCGGGTCTTTCACGGCAGCATCCACGACATAGATGCCATTGGAACCGCCCAGCCATATCTTATTCCCGTCACGCAACAGGGCACGGAAGGTATGGTCCATCAAAGGATAGACTAACTTGTCCAGTAGATTGTCCTTAGAACCGTTCTGAAGGGCGTAGAGTCCTTTTCCTTGACTGTTCGTCAACCAGAGGACTCCGTCTTGGTCGGTATAGGAGAACAGGGGGTAGGGGAATGGATCGGTCGTGTTGGCAGTGATCATGGTGGGCTGGTCGTTGTAAATGACGAGTGTCGCCATCTCCTCCCTCTCTCCGTTTTTCGTCTGGATACCGAATGACCCTTTTTCATTGTTCCAGATTCTTCCATAGAGATTCTGGAGCCAGATGATACCGTTCTTGTCCTTGATGATCTTGGTGACTTTCTCGGCATCGCTGACCTTCGCGGGTTTCTTGCCCGGCTCATAGTAATAGACACCGTCCATCTCACCGCAATAGAAACCGTTGCCGCTAGGCAGGATGGCCATCGCATTGGCTGTCGACAAGGCGGTGGCTGTCCCGTTGGGACTGATCCGGTAGACACCGTTCGAGGTGGCGGCAAGCAGACATTGACCAGTTGCCAACAGGCATGGGTCATCTTGTTGACCTGTTCAAAGGCATGGGTGGTCTGCCGGTAGACACCGCCCAGGGTACCTGCATAGACGACGCCGTTCAACATGGCGAGGGATTGCACACCGTTGTGCAGTCCGCTTTCTTGGGAATAATGGGTATAGGCGGTCGGTATGGCTGTCACGAAGATACCGTTGTCTGTCGCTCCCCATAGCAGACCGTGTCCGTTATAGGCGATCTGGTAGATGTTGTCAGAACACAGCCCGTTACTCTCTGAGAGGTGGTAGATGATCTGTCCGCCTTGGTTGACGATATATAGTCCCTCTCCGTTGGTGGCAATCGCCGAGAGTCCGTTGTCGATGGTCAGTTTCTGACTGACAGACAGTCCTGCGATGGGAGATGACAGGTCTGTTTCGGGCTCTTGGGCTTCTGTTGCCTGATAGATGGTGTTCTTCTTGGCAATATAGGCTTTCTCATTACTTAAGGAGAAATAGATTTCCCCCTTCGACTCCCAGATATGCTGTACGTCTCCCTTGAACTCATGATGCTCATCATATTCCTGCAGTACCAGTGCTCCGTTGTTGCTGACCTTGACGAAACCGAAATAGTTATAGCCGCCCGTCCAGATCTTGCCTTTGGAGTCCTGGAAGACAGACGTGATACGGGAGATGCCTTTCGTATGGATGATGCGCCACTCGGCATTGTCGTAATAGAGCAGTCCTTCAAAGTTGGCGAAATAGACAATACCGTTCTTGTCAATGGTAATGTCAAAATTGTATTTGTGTCCTCCATATTGCTTCGCGCTGAAGTTCTGGAAGAAAGGCAGGCCCTGGGCCGTTGCACCAGTCAGGACAAACAGGGACAGGAAGAGGATAAGCAGCAGTCGTCTCATGGTCGGGCCTCCTTTCCTTTAAAGGTCTCATAGGGGATGCTCCTGCCGATGTAGTAGTTCCATTCCTCCCGGGTGAGGTCGCGCTTCAGACTGGCTTTCAGCCTTTTTGCCATCTCGGGGATGTCCACCAGGGTCTCTGTCAGGTTGCCGTGCTGGTCCCCTGTCCAGATATTACGGCTGGACTTGTCAAAACTGAGACAGATGATCCATTGCTTGGAATTGAGGATGGTGATGGGTTCTATCTTCTCACTGGTGGTGTTCCAGTATCTGACTGTTCCGTCATAGCTGCAGGAATAGATCCGGCTCTTGTCATAGACGATTCTCGTCACGCGGGAATTATGACCGACCAGTTTGTGCAAGTTCCCTGCGGGGTCGATATAGTAGATGGTTCCGTCATACATGCCGAAAGCCTGCTGGTTGGTATGCAGGTTATGGTTGTAGGACATGACGCGTCCTTTGAAGGGAAGGTTCTGACGGGTGACTTTCGAGATGTCCTTGCTGAGCAGATACATATCGCCGGTCTGGTCGAAAAGGACGATCTGGTCGTTCTTCTTTCCTGCCACGGAAGTCTTGAAAGACAACGGGAGCGTCTTGACAGGACGCAGGGTCGTGGCATCGATGACGTGTATGCTCTGTTCCGCCGTAATCACCAGTTCATGGCCATACGAATAGATTCTGAAAGGACGGTAAGCCCCCTCGATGGGTACGATGTGGATCTTTCCGTTCTCCTTGCTGACAATCAGATGACCGGTATGACTGACGGCATAGAACGTCCTTTCATTATTGATATAGATGTCCCGGATGTCGTAGTTCTTGTCGCTGAAGATGGTCTTGGTCTGGAGGTCGTTCCCCGTCTTGGTGTGTTTCAGGATCTCTCCGTATTTGCTGATGGTCATGAAACTGTCTGAACCGGGGATGCCATAAAGTTTCATGATGGAACCGTGCGCCACTGCCCATTTCCGCTGTCCGCCACTCGTCAGTGTCAGGGCCTCATAGATGGAGGGGTGATAGGTGTCACCGTGATAGCGTTGGGTGAAGGTATAGGAGGCGTAAGCCAGGAGATTGGCGATTTCCCTGTTTCCTGTCCGTTGTTGGGTAATGGCGGCATTTCCCACGTTACGGGCCATGGCGAGGATACTCAGCGTGTCTGCCACCCGTTTGGCATATTCTGCCTGGACCCGCTGGTTCTCCGCAATGACACGCTGTCCCTTGGCGACCTCTGAGGCGTCCAGGGCGCGTTTCTCTGCCTCTTGGGCATTGAGCCGCTCTTGCTCGGCATGCAGTCGCATGTCATTGGCGATACGGGCCTGTTGTTCTGCTTCCTCACGCTGATCGTCACTGATGATACGCTGCTGGGTGGCTATCTCCTCCATCTGGGCGTTGACACTCTGCATGACGACAGCCTGCTTCTCCTTCTTGGAGAGGATGGCAAGCTGCTCCTCCAGTTCCCGGACCCTGATCTGTTCCTCCTCGTATTTCTCATGCATCGACCAGGCGATGCCTCCGACAAGGGACAGGGCAACACAGCCAAGGGCGGCAGTTAGTATTTTGGTGATGGTCCTCATGCCATGCGCTTCAAAGCCATGATGGTGATGTCGTCACTTTGTTCGGTATCGGCGGTAAACTCCTTGACAGACTCCAACTGTCCGTCGATGATCTCCTTGCAGGTCTTTCCGTTCAGTTTCTTCAGTGTTTGTTCCATACGGTCGTCCCCGTATTCCTCAAAGGCGGCATTGTTGGCCTCATTGACACCGTCAGTGTACATCACGAGGGTGTCGCCGACCCCTAGCATGGTTTGCTCTCCCTTGTAGGGGATGCCCTTCACGACACCCACCATGGGGTTGGGACTGATGGGCAGCATCTCTATATTGCCGTCGGCATAGAGGATATAGGGGGAGTTATGACCGCCGTTGCAGTATTCCAGCATACCGCTGTCGATATGGTAGATGCCGTAGAACACGGTGACAAACATACAGTCAACGGACTCGGCACGTAACAGCTCGTTGGATTTCGTCAGACATTTCGCAGGGGTATAGTCCTGTAGGCCTATGGTACGGATGAGGGTCCGGCTGACAGCCATGAAGATGGCGGCAGGGACACCTTTTCCGCTGACATCCGCCATGACGATGCCGATACGGTTCTCGTCGATGCGGAAGAAGTCGTAGAAGTCGCCTCCCACGTCCTTGGCAGGAATCATCAGGGCGGCGAGGTCTATCTCTTTCTCGTTCTCGGGGAAGGGCGGGAAGATACGGGGCAGGATGGCCTGCTGGATCTCCCTGGCAACGGCAAGGTCGGTCTTCAGGGACTCCAGTTGGGTATGCTCCGACTGGGCCTTCTTGATGTATTCGATCTGCTCGATGGCCTTCTCGATGGTGATGCTCAAATCATCCAGGTCGATGGGCTTCGTGGCAAAGTCGAAGGCTCCGTTGTTCATCGCCGAACGGATATTGCCCATGTCGCCATAGGCGGATACCATGATACACTTCAGGGCGGGATTCTGCATCTCGTTGACCTTCGTCAACAGGGTCAGTCCGTCCATTTCGGGCATGTTGATATCGGAGAGGATGATGTCTATGTCCCTTTCTTTCAGGAGGACGGTCAGCGCCTCCAGTCCGTTGTGGGCAAAGAAAAACTCATACTCTCCCTTACGTATCTTCCTTCTGAAATATTGTGTCAACAGCAACTCGAGGTCTGCCTCGTCGTCGACACTGAGAATCTTGATGGGGTTCATCTTACTTATTAATTTTGTGTTATATTCTGCAAAATTACAAACATTTTTTGTAAAATGCAAATATTTTCGTAATTTTGTCCCCACGTATGACGATACACCTCTTTAATCCGGAACACGACATCGCCCTGGCAAGCAACTTGGCGAACTTCACGGCTCCGCATGCCGGCAGACAGCTGCGTGCCGACCTGGGATACCTCCCTGCCTTGTGGGCGGAGGAGGGTGACACCATCCTGGTGGAGAACGTGGAATATGCCGCCAGGACATGGGAACGGCTGCGGAGACGGTTGGTGTCTCGTCTGGGGACTGACCGTTTCTTGTCGGGAGACGAAGCGTTTGTGACCGGCAAACCGTCTGTTTCCTGTGGGGAAACCGACACGGTCTTGCCTTGGGGCTGGGACAGGGCTGTCAGACGGGAACTGGA
>CACZCT010000098.1 GCA_902779745.1 uncultured Prevotellaceae bacterium | reverse complement strand
CCGCCTGATTTTAATTTAAAAGAGATGAGAAAGGTCTTTATATTATTAATAGGTACGTGTATGGCTTTGTCTGCCTCTGCCCAACAACGGTATCTGGGTGGTGACCTGTCCATGCTGCCATCCTATGAGGAAGCTGGGACGGTCTATCGTGACTCGGCAGGAAAGAAGGTGGATCCTCTGACGTTCCTAAGACAGCAGGGATGGAATGCGGTACGTGTCCGGTTGTTTGTCGACCCGCAATTTGCCAAGAAGGAACACCAGGGGGAGGGCGTGTGCCAGGACCTGGACTATGTCATCCGTCTGTCGAGACAGGTGAAGAAGGCTGACCTTGCGCTGATGCTTGACTTCCACTATAGTGACACCTGGGCTGACCCTGCCAAGCAGTTTATGCCGAAACGCTGGAAGGATGCGGCTCCTGAGACTTTGTCTGATTCGGTATATGCATATACTCGTCATTGTCTGCAACAGATGATTGCTGCAGGCTGTACTCCTGATATGATACAGGTGGGCAATGAGATTACCAATGGGATGATGTGGGAGGTAGGACGTGTCAATGCCGCAGGTAGTGAGGGCTTCGACGTGCTCTCCCGTTTGTTGAGGAGTGGTGTCCGTGCCTGTCGTGAACTCTGTCCGAAGGCAAAACTGATTATCCATACGGAGAAGGCAGGTGACTGGGCTGTCACCAAGAATTTCTATGAGCAGATACGTCGCTATCAGGTGGACTACGACATCATCGGACTGTCGTATTATCCGATGTGGCACGACCGTCTGCCTGTGCTACACAACACCCTCGATTCCCTTGCTGTCCTGTTTCCCGACAAGGAGGTGATGATCGTAGAGACAGCTGCCTATTACTCTCATGAGCGTGATATCTGGTCGAAGGGACCGGATCAGTATAGCGAGTTCTATCCGATTACCACAGAGGGACAGTGTCATTTTACTATGGAGCTAATGGCAGAGCTGCGTAAGCATAAGCAGGTGACGGGTGTCTTCTGGTGGTTCCCGGAGGAGAATGAGAGTGGTCGGCAGGTTACTAATTACTGGCTGAACCGTGGCTTGTTCGATAACCATACAGGTCGTGCCAAGCCTGCCTTCTATGAATTTAGGTGGTAATGTGCAACCGTTTGCATTATAGCGGTAATGTTAATTAGGAATTGAATGATAGCACGTTACGGAATTAATACTATCTTTGCAACAGAAACTAAAAATCAAAGCATATGAGAAAGATTTACACAACCCTTTTATTGTTTGTTGCCTCGCCAACTATGATGGTGTTATGCTTCAGGGCTTCTACTGGGACTCGTATAATGATACCAAGTGGACGAACCTGGAGGCTCAGGCGGATGAACTCTCTCAGTTCTTTCATTTGATATGGGTACCGCAGAGCGGTTATTGTAACACCTTGTCCAACCAGATGGGTTATTCCGATATCTGGTGGCTCGACCACAAGAGTGCTTTTGGCACGGAGGCGGAGTTACGCTCCATGATAACAAAGTTCAAGGAGAAGAACGTAGGTATCATTGAGGATGTGGTGATTAACCATAAGAACGGTAATACGAGTTGGTGTGACTTCCCCAATGAGTCGAAGAACGGTTATACATTGACATGGGATAATGCGGACTTTTCGGGTATCTGTCAGGATGACGAGTGCAACAGTTCCGCTAATCTCCCCAAGTGGGCGACGGGTGCCTATAGTGGTAAGAGGGCGACGGGTGCCAAGGATACGGGTACAAACTTTGACGGAGCCCGTGACTTGGATCATACTAACGCCACCGTACAGCAGAACATTAAGACCTATCTTGACTTCCTGTTGAATGACCTTGGCTATGCAGGTTTCCGTTATGACATGGTTGGAGGCTATTCCCCTACGTATACAGGTATCTATAATACCTCTGCAAACCCCACCTACTCTGTCGGTGAGTATTGGATGAGCGATGGTAAAACGGGTCTTGTGAACTGGATTAATGGAACGAAGGTGAATGGTGTCATCCAGAGTGCTGCCTTCGACTTCACCATGAAGTGGAACATTAACAATGCTTTCAACAACAGCAACTGGGAACTTCTCAATGGGGAAGCCCTTGCCAATGACGTTTCCTATGCCCGCTATGCAGTGACCTTCGTGGATAATCATGATACTTATCGTGATAATAATGCGTTGAAGAATAACATCTGTGCCGCCAATGCCTTTATCCTGACCATGCCAGGAACACCTTGTTTGTTCCTGCCGCATTGGAAAGATTACAAGGGTACATTGAAAAGACTGATAGCAACCCGTAAGGCTGTGGGTATCAATAACCAGAGTGAGATATTGGAATCGGCAGTCAAGGGTGCCGGTTATGTCTTGAAAGTGCAGGGTACGAAAGGTACTGCCATGCTGATCCTGGGTGGCTCAACGGGTGTGAGTACGTCAGGCTTCCAGTTGGTGACTGAAGGCAGGAAATACAAGCTGTATGTCAGCGAGGGTGTTGATGTCTCTGCTGTTACTGCCATTACTGACACTGATGCGAAGACGGAGGCGACCACTGCCATCCCTTCTTTCTGTACGGTGAACGAAGGAGAGACCTGTGCCTTCTTTGAGGTTCCTATTTCTTGGGGCTCCTCAACTGTCTATTGTTGGTGTTGGGATAATAACTATAACTACACGACCAACTCATGGCCTGGTACTGCTTGTACGAAGGTGGGTACCACCGATAATGGCAGGAGCGTGTGGAAATGGACCTTTAAGGAGGCAGACAAGAAGTCTCAGTCCAGTCCAAACAAAGGTATCATTTTTAGTGCTGGCGGCAAACAGACGGGCGATATGGTGTTCTTGAATAGTGGCTATTACCAAGAGGATGGTCTGTGGGATAGCGTGCTGTCAACAACGGATATCCAGTCAGTGAAGGGAGATGCCACTCAGAACAAGGATGCCAACTGGTATGACCTAAACGGTCGCAGACTTGATGGTGAACCGTCGACCAAGGGTGTCTATGTCAAAGGTGGTAAGAAATACCTATTTAAATAAGGTACGCACGAAAAACCAACAATGAAGGAAGAAAGTCTGGACGCTGCCGTAGTGATGACACATCACACGGTAGCGTTCTTTCAATGAGGCGCGATGATGCTGGGTGGTGTTACCACCTTCCATGAAGTCGGCTAGGATTTCATGGGTGTTGACTAAGGGTTGCTGTAATTCGGCAGCCTTTTTCATGACCTTGATACACCAGTCGACATCAGCCGAATGGCGGTATTGCAGGTCGTAGTCATATTGCTGAGCGATATCCCTGTGGACATAGAAAGCCTGATGACAGACAAGCATTCCCTGGCGGAACGATTTCCATGTGAGTTGTTTGGGAGGACGCAGGCGACGCAAGTGGAGAAATTTGCCGTTTACATCGACAATGGCAGTGTCGCCGTAGAGGACGGCAGGTTGGGGGCTGCCGGCTGTCAGCCTTTGGCAGTTGACAATGGTCTCCAGCGTGTTGTCGGCATGAAGGGTGTCCCCAGCATTGAGGAATACGAGGTAGTCTCCGGTCGCCTTGTGCAGTCCCTTGTTCATGGCATCGTAGAGTCCTTTGTCTGGCTCCGACTGGATGACGACTTTATAGGAAACTTCCTGTTGGTAGGCTTCTGCCATCGCTACCGTCCCGTCTTTTGAGGCACCGTCGATGATCAGGTGCTCGATATCTGAATAGGTTTGCCTACGGATACTGTCAAGGGTCCTCTGTAAAACGCTTTCTGCGTTATATGTCACCGTTATAATCGTAGTCATAACTCTCTGTTCAACATTCTACACTCATACACGTCCGTGTATCTTTTCGCTACGCTCTGCTGGGAATAATGCTGTGCCACCTTCCTCAGACATGCCTTCCTCACTTCCTCTGTATTCGCCTCATCAAGAGCCCAACGGATACCTTTGGCAAGATCAACGGCATCCATGTAATTTGCTACATACCCATTCTCCTGATGGTTGATTTCTTCGGGGATGCCACCAATGCGAAACCCTATGCTGGGAATGCCGCATGCCATCGCTTCCATGATGGTGTTGGGAAGATTCTCAGAGAGGGATGGGAGCACAAACACATCGGCTGCATTGTAGACTTTTACAATTCGTTGCTCGTCATTCACATAACCTAAGGGATAACTGCGAAACGGCAATTGGTCCGTGACTTCCTCGGCGTGACCTCCTAAAATAGCAACGGTCGTGTTCTCGACCATCTCCGGATATATCTTGACAAGTTGCTGGCAGGCCTCTGTCAGATACTGCATCCCTTTGTAGGGATTGGTGGCACGCTGGGACACGAAGAGAATGATACGTCCTTCTACAGGCAATTCTAACTCCTGACGGACCTGTTGCCGGTCAAGGGGACGGTAGATGTGGGTGTCGATGGGGTTGGGAATACTTGTAATAGTCTGTCCTTTCAGCAGTGCACTCTTCCGTGCCTCACCGGCAAGCCATTCGCTGCAGGCGACGAAGGTAATCCGTTGTCCCTCCAACATCCGCTGTTTCTGTTTCCATACCTTAGCTGCGAGGTCATTGACAGATCCTCCTCTGGGTAACAGACGACATTCTTGACATTGTGTTTCGAAACGGCGACAATCCAGGGTCAGGTGACAGATGGCGGTAGCTGACCAGATATCGTGCATGGTCCAGACGATTCGTTTGCCGCTCGCCAGAATTCTACGGATGTCTTTCAGCGACAGCATCCCCTGGTTGATCCAGTGAAGGTGGATGATGTCTGCCTCCTGAAATTCCCTTAATTTGGTGATATCTGTTCCACAATTGGCAATATCGATATCGAAGAGGTGCTGTCGGCATAGATGCAAGCGCAGCCAGATACAGAACCGTTCCCAAAGGAAATGTCCCTGTAACCGCCAAGACTGAGGCAGTGCTGCCACAGTGATCCTCTCCGATTCCTTGTCGCGTACCAGCATCTTCGCCTTTACGCCATAATTGTTCAGTGCCTCCATCAGACGGCTTGCCGCCACGGCAGCACCGCCTGTTCGCTCACTTGTATTGACAATCAGTACTTTCATAAGCCATTTCGAACGAAAGTTTCTTCGACAAGGTCAAAGGTACGAATAAATACTCATAAAAGGAGGCTTTTTCTGTATATTTTTCGGTGTTTGCGCACACAATTCGTTGATTTAGGTCAAGAATAAGTCGTTTTTTAGCATGAAAAGCAAAAAAAGCATTGCAGAATTCGAAAATCGTCGTACCTTTGCAATGTCAAAAGACAAGAGGTCTAAATTGACATTCGGTTAATAGATTGTTTTAGGTTAGTAGTAATATTTATAGTTTTAGGTTTTTAGTTATTGGTAATTAAGAAAGTTTTAAATGTGTTAGGATA
>CACZCT010000097.1 GCA_902779745.1 uncultured Prevotellaceae bacterium | reverse complement strand
TGGAACCATGTGGCACTGTCGTTTAACAAACGAGCCCTGAAGGTTTATTTCAACGACAAGCGTGTGGTGAATCTGCCACGTGTCAACCAACCTACATGGTTGTGCTTTCAAGTTCCCTTTGAATATATTAATCTCACATTCATCCGCAATGTGGTTATTGCCAAGGGTGCCGTTGCGCTCTATGATCGCGATGCACAGGATGTTTCTGCTGTAGAGAAAGCCATTCAGGAGACAGGTAAGTTTGTGACCAACAACATTTTGTTTGATACTGGTAAGGCAACCCTGAAGCAGGAGTCGATGATTGAGATTATGAAAGTGGCTGACTATATGAAAAAGAATCCAAGTGTTCGCTTCGAAGTTCAAGGTCATACGGACAACCAAGGCTCTGACAAGATTAACGATCCATTGTCACAACAACGTGCCGAGGCTATCGTGAAAGCCCTCGAAGGCTTAGGCGTTGACGGCTTCAACCTGAAGGCTGTGGGCAAAGGTTCTCATGAACCCGTTGCTGACAACAGCACAGAAGCAGGCCGCGCCCAGAATCGTCGCGTGGTGTTTATCAAGAGATAAATTGATAGTTTTAGACGTTTATTTTGCATTTAAAATTTGACATTTCGCTCATTTGTTGAATAAATTTCTCACGTTCGACAAAAGAAATAAATTACTTTTGTTTTCTCTTATTCGAAATTTTTGTACCTTTGCAGCACAATAATAAATAAGGTATTATGGAAAGAACATGGAGATGGTTTGGCAAGAAGGATAAGATCACCCTTGCCCAGTTGAGACAAATTGGCGTGGAAGGTATTGTAACTGCCTTGCACGATGTGCCTTTAGGTCAGGTTTGGACCCGTGAGAAGATCCGTGACCTGCGTGAGTATATCGAGAGTTATGGTATGCGTTGGAGTGTGGTGGAGAGTCTTCCCGTGGTGGAGACCATCAAGTATGGCGGTCCTGACCGAGATGAGCAGATAGAAGTGTACAAGCAGAGCTTGCGCAACCTCTCGGCAGAGGGTATCCACTGCATCTGCTATAACTTCATGCCGGTGCTGGACTGGGCGCGTACGGATTTGTTCCATGACAACCCCAACGGTGCCACAAACTTGTATTTCAATTATGCGGAGTTTGCCTACTTTGACATCTATATTCTGAAGCGTCCGGGTGCCCGTGAGGAATGGGCTGCCTTCGAAATGAAAAATGATAAAGGAGAAAAGATAGATAGGAACGTACTCGCCGAGTGCGATGAACTGGCAAAGACGATGACTCCTGAGAAAGACCATAAACTGGTGGAGAATATCGTCATCAAGACACAGGGTTTCGTTTCTGGCAATTTCAGCGAGAATGATGAGGCTCCCGTCCAGAAGTTCCGTGAGTTCCTTGATCTTTACAAAGGTATCGACAAGGCACAGCTCCGTGCCAATATGAAATACTTCCTCGAGGCAATCATGCCTGTCTGTGAGGAGTGTAATATGAATATGTGTGTGCATCCCGATGATCCTCCTATCGAGATTCTCGGTCTGCCTCGCATTGTCCGTACGGAAGAGGATATCCAATGGTTCCTTGATGCCGTGCCCAACAAACACAACGGTCTGACGTTCTGTGCAGGTTCGCTGAGTGCCGGTTCCTATAATAACGTAGTCGAACTTGCCATGAAGTTTGCCCCCCGTACGCATTTCGTACACCTGCGCTCTTGTCATATCTTCCCCAATGGCGACTTCACGGAGGCAAGTCACCTGGGCGGTCGTGCAGATTTGATAGAACTATGCCGTATCTTTGAGAAGGAAAATCCTGAACTGCCTATGCGTGTCGACCACGGTATGACGTTTACGGATCAGCAGGGTGGTGTCTTCGATGAGAGCAGTCACGGACATAATGCTGGCTATACTCTTTTGGGTCGTATGTTCGCCCTCGGACAAGTGCAGGGTATCCTTGCTACTGTTGATCGTGAGTTGGGAATTGAGTATAAACAACCGGGGTTCTTTGATTAAATGAAAATTGAAAGTTGAAAATTAATATGAAACTAAACGATATTTTAAGTGGCAATTTCAATGCCTCAGAATGGGAAGCGAAAGGTTACCAGCTTCCGAAGTTTGACATCAAGGCAGTACGTGAGAAGACTGCCAAAGAACCCACATGGGTACACTTTGGTGGTGGAAACATCTTCCGCGCTTTCCCTGCAGCCATCCTGAACGATGCACTGAACACTGGACAGTACGACCGTGGTGTCATTGTTGCCGAAACTTTTGACTTTGAAGTCGTCGACAAGGCTTATGCGCCTTATAACAACCTGTCGCTGTTGGTTTCGTTGCAGTCAACGGGTACCATAGAGAAGAAGGTTATTGCCAGCGTAACCGAGGCCCTGAAGGCTGACTATCAGTTTGCTGACTGGCAGCGTCTGGTGGAGATATTCAAGAATCCGTCGTTGCAGATGATTTCGTTCACCATTACGGAGAAGGGCTATACCTTCAACGAGGCTGACCTGGCTCGTGGACTGAAGCCTGTGTTTGCAATGGGTAAAGTTTGTGCGTTGCTATTGGAGCGTTTCAAGGCTGGTCAATTTCCGCTCACCATCCAGTCGATGGATAACTGTTCGCATAACGGTGATAAGGTGAAGGCTGGTGTTTTCGCATACGCAGAACGTTGGGTGAATGATAGCTTGGTTGACAAGGCTTTCCTCGATTATTTGAAGGATGAAACGAAGATTACCTTCCCATGGTCGATGATTGACAAGATTACGCCTCGTCCCCACGAGAAAGTGAAGGAGTTGTTGGCTGCCGACGGCTTCGAGGACAATAACTATATCGAGACAGAGAAGCATACCTTTACCGCTCCGTTTGTGAATGCAGAGGAAGTGCAGTATCTTGTCATTGAAGACCATTATACCAACGGTCGTCCACCTTTGCATCTGGGTGGTGCACTCTATACCACCCGTGAGACAGTGGACCAGGTGGAGACGATGAAGGTGACAACCTGTCTGAACCCCCTGCATACTGCAATGTCTATCTATGGTTGTATGTTAGGTTATACGCTTATTTCTGCAGAGATGGCGGATGAGGACCTGCGTCCGTTTATCCAGAAAATCGGTTATATGGAGGCGATGCCTGTCGTGACAGACCCGGGTGTGCTCAATCCATACGAGTTCATCGGTGCTGTTATCAATCGTCGTCTGCCGAACCCCTTCATGCCGGATGCTCCGCAGCGTATCGCCATGGACACCTCGCAGAAACTGCCTATTCGTTTCGGTGAGACCATCAAGAAGTATGTGGCACGTGGACTGGATATGTCGAATCTCGTACTCATTCCGCTGACACTGGCAGGCTATGCCCGTTATTTGAAAGGTATCAAGGACGATGGTACGGTCTTTGAACCTTCTCCCGATCCCATGCTGGCAGAGTTGCAGGCGATAGTGGCTCCTCTGGAGATTGGTAAGGAAAACCAGGACTGGAGTCCGCTGCGTCAGCTCTATGCTCGTAAGGATGTCTTCGGACTCGACCTTTATGAGGCTGGACTGGGTGAGCAGATTGAGGGTATGGTGAAAGAACTGTATGCCGGTAAAGGTGCCGTTCGTGCCACCTTGCACAAGTATGTGGCAGCAAGATAAAGAACAGTATAATAAATAGATAATGTATAGAACAAAAACATGTGGTGAGTTGAGACTCACCGATGCCGGCAGTGTAGTGACACTTGCCGGATGGGTACAGAAAACCCGTAAGATGGGTGGTATGACCTTCGTCGACCTGCGCGACCGTTATGGTATCACACAGTTAGTCTTCGACGAGTCGAAGGATGCTGCTCTTTGCGAAAAGGCAAATCGCTTGGGTCGTGAGTGGTGTATTCAGGTAAAGGGTACCGTCAATGAACGTGAGAGTAAGAACAAGAATATCCCGACGGGAGAAATCGAGATTATCGCTCAGGAATTGAATGTGCTGAGCGAGAGTCTGACACCTCCTTTCACCATCGAGGACAATACCGACGGTGGTGATGATATCCGTATGAAGTACCGTTATCTGGACTTGCGCCGCAATTGTGTGCGTAAGAATCTGGAACTGCGCCACCGTATGACGATACTGATTCGTAACTTTCTCGACAACAGGAACTTCATAGAGGTGGAGACACCGATCCTGATAGG
>CACZCT010000096.1 GCA_902779745.1 uncultured Prevotellaceae bacterium | reverse complement strand
TGCCGTGCCCTGCCACAGGCTGTCCCCAACTCCTTTGCCCAGTGGATGAACGCTGCTGATGTCGATTTTGTCATCACACATCCTGAAGGCTATGAGCTGGATCCGAAATTCATAGGCAAGGCACATGTGGAGTATGACCAGAAGAAAGCCTTCGAGGGTGCCGACTTCATCTATGCCAAGAACTGGAGCAATCCTGGTGTGACAAATCCTGCCGACTACGGTAAGATCACCTCCAAGGATATGTCATGGACCGTGGATACCGAGCATATGTCATGGACTAACAACGGTAAGTTCATGCATTGCCTGCCCGTTCGCCGTGGATTGATCGTCACCGATGATGTCATTGAGAGTCCTAACAGTATTGTGATTCCTGAGGCTGCCAACCGGGAGATCAGTTGCTCTGTAGTTATCAAGCGCATGCTGGAAGCATTATGATTTCCTTTGAATGCGACTATAACAACGGGGCACACCCGAAGGTGCTGGAGAACCTGATTAAGTATAATGAGGCGAGAACCACCCCTTATGGCTTCGACGAGTTCAGTGAACGTGCCAAGAATCGCATCCGCGAGGCTTGCGGTATGCCCGATGCCCAGATATTCTTCTTGACAGGCGGTACACAGACCAATGCTACCACCATTGACTCGATGCTCTATCAGTATGAAGGTGTCATCTGCGTAGAGACAGGACATATCAATGTCCATGAGGCTGGTGCCGTAGAGTTTACGGAACATAAGATCATCACACTGCCGGGCAATCTGGGTAAGATGGACGCAAAAGTGCTTGACAAGTATCTCGACGACTTTATGCACGACGGCAACAACGCCCATGCTGTCTATCCAGGACTGGTGTATATCACCTTCCCTACTGAATTAGGAACACTCTATACCGCCAATGAACTGAACGATATTTATCAGGTTTGTAAGCGGTATGACATACCGCTCTACATCGACGGGGCACGCTTAGGCTACGGACTGATGGCAGAAGGCAATGACATCACACTACCCTACCTTGCCCACCATTGTGATGTCTTCTATATCGGCGGCACGAAACTCGGAGCATGGTGCGGCGAGGCGGTCGTTTTTACGAATCGTCAGGCGCACAAGCATTTCTTCTCTATTCAGAAACAGCATGGTGCCGTGATTGCAAAAGGCGCATTAATCGGATTACAATTTGAGGCACTTTTTACCGACAATCTCTATTTCGACCTTGCCCGTCATGCCATTGAGATGGCGATGAGAATGAAGGGCATCTTTCAGGAGAAAGGTTTTGAATTCTGGATTGACTCTCCCACAAACCAACAGTTTGTCATCCTGCCCGATGCCTTGGTGGAACGGCTCTCCCGGGAAATGGAGTTCACTCACTGGGGACAGGCTCCCGGTCATCGCACCATCTGCCGTTTCGTCACCAGTTGGGCAACGACAAAAGAAGAACTGAACAAATTGGAGAATATCCTATACGATGTACTGTAGGCTATTGGCCGCCCCATATTCCAATAGCCACACCAGCCTTGATGCCCTCCATCGCATTCGTTCCGACCAGTTTACAACTGGCACGGTCAATGATGGTGAAAGAGCCTACTTCCGTATTCAGGCCACCCACATAGTTGGTGTCCCAGGCAAAAGCTATGGCACCGTTATTGACAGCATATTCGTTTACACACTGGTAGAAGTACTTGACAGAAGCATCATGCTTTGCCTGGTCCTGTTCTGCCGGCATCTTACGCTGTTGGGCTCCATACTCTCCTATGATAACAGGAAAGCCCTTTGAGGCATAGGTGTCCTTCAGTTTGGCAAACTCACTGCTCATATAACTCTCTTCACCCCATGTAGGATTATGGTTTGAACCATGATTGGAACAGCCCCAGTAATAGTAAGCCTTAGGACCGGAACTGTCAAAAGTACCACAGAACTGTCCCGGATCATAGAAATGGACCTCCACCATCAGCCGACCTGCCGCCTCTGGCAGTTTATCGGCATGCATATAGGTACATGACGAGGCGATATTCACACTAGGACCCTGGATAACGAGTGACCGCTCCGCATTATTACCGCCAGTAGCCCGGACGGCTTCCACGAAAGCCTTGTTATAACGGATGAGGATTGGTGTCAGCGTCTGATGCACGTCATGAAACAGATGATATTCCTGAAAAGGCTCATTCAACCCAGCAAACAGCAGATGTTCGTCATAGTCCTTGAATACTGTGGCAATCTGATTCCATAGGTCCTTCAGACGGGCAATCTTCTTCGTGATGGTAACCTCATCAACCGCCTGATAGGTCGTTTTGGACATGGAAAAGCCTTCCACCTCTATCCATCCGTTATCCCAGTGGTCGTTCAGCACCACATAGAGACCGTCGTTGATACAGTAGTCGACAAGCTCTTTCACCCGCGCCATCCATGCTGCATCTATTGTCCCGTCGACATCAGAGTGGATGTCCCATGAACATGGAATACGCACAGCCTTGAAGCCCTGTTCTTTCACACAGTCAATCACGGCCTGTGTGGTCATCGTAGGCTGCCAAGAAGTCTCACTTCCCAGTCCAGAACCTGTCGCCTCCATCGTATTACCAAGATTCCAGCCCGGATACATCTTAGGGGCTATTGTAGCAGCATCTGGCAGTTGAGCATATGCAACAGTACTTACTGTAAGGACAATACTCAACATGATTTTCCTAAGTATACTCATCATTCTCCTCTTTTTGTTTATCTATTTGCGTACGTCAAAGTTTTTCCGTGATTCATCGTTGATGATATGACTTGCCTTACGACCGTCGAAACGTGTCGGACGGACGATGAACTCAGGTACGTTGAAGGAAAAGAATCTGTCCCGGTAGAAGTGTCTCGGGTTCCGCTGGGGCAGCATGAAGGCCTTGGTGACATTCCCCCTGTCGTCAACGTGGCAGAAATAGGGTCGCGTGAAGAGCCCGTCGTCGCGCCGTGAACTGAATACGATCCATCGTGAGTTGGTACTCCAGTTATGGAACGACTCCGTGTCGTCGGAGTTGGCTCCCGTCATGGGACGGCTCTCGCCTGTCGCGAGGTCCAGCAGCCAGAGGTCCGCCTCATGGTGCCAGATGCTGAACTGTCCGTAGTCCGATAGCGTGTAGCAGAGGAAGCGCCCGTCGTAGGAGGGACGCGGGAAGGATACCGACTTATGCTGTGACGCTGCATCGACGATGACGTCTATCTGGTCGCCGAAGGTACCCGTGGCGGGATTGAAGCCGATGCGGCAGAGACTGTAGCGGATGGAGTCGATCCGATGGCTGTCCTCTGGAAGCGCCTGTGCTGCACAGAAATAGAGCGAGCGGCCGTCGGCGGAGAATACGGGATAGGTCTCATAGACGGAGTCCTGCTTGAGCAGGGGCGACAGCAACAACTCGTTAGTCTCGACATCATAGACCTGGAGGTCGGAGGCCTCGTCGAAGACCTCGACGCGGTTGTGACCGGCAGCGTGGAACAACTGTCTCGTGGTGTTGGTGGAATAGGCTATGTAGCGTCCCGAGGGATGCCAGTAGGGATAGACGCAGAGACCGAGCGTCTTGTCTGTCTTGGTGTTATAGGCAGTGAAAGGAGCACCGCTGTGACGCAACAGCGTGGCACCGTGCGGACCGCGTATGTGCAGACTCATGTCGTCAGGGTTCCCGCGATTGAAGCTGTGGCAGTTGACGCATCCCTCGAACTGCGTGTTCTCGATCAGCGGACGCTCGTCGAAGGATGAGAGGTCGCGCTCATAGATACCCATCCTGCTCCACACCTCATAGCCGGGCTCGACCAGGCGGTAGCAGATGCCGTAGTCGATGCTGTCGGGACTGACATATATAGAAAAGGGACGGTAGGTGTGCCAGCCGTCGTCATACTTGGCGGAGACAGTGACAATGAGCGAGTCCCCGGTGTTCTGACTGAGTAGCGTATGCCAGTCGTCCTTGTCGAAGTCCACCGATTCCTCCCCCTGGGCGTGCAGGCTGTTCCCGTGACGGTCTGTAACGACGGCATCGATGCACAGCGCCTTCTCATCCTTCATGCAGAAGTCGAGGGGCGCGATGTTCACGGGTACGGTAACACCAGCGTAGTCGGGATAGATCTGCGGCAATGCGTTCTCCTGTTTGGCATCGCTGACGGTCTCGGTACAACCCGTCAGCAGCAGGGCTGCAATGTAAAAACTATAGAATTTAAGAATTAAGAAAATATAGCGTCTCATACCGTATGCCTTTTTACATTATTTCATTATT
>CACZCT010000095.1 GCA_902779745.1 uncultured Prevotellaceae bacterium | reverse complement strand
TCATTGCGGTTCGAAGATCGGTGATGAGAAGAAATGGTTCTTGATGCCTCAGGCAGCCATCAACATCGTGTTCAATATTCCGGGTCGTCCGAAGAAGGTCGTGGAGCCCGTGCAACCCATAGAACCAGTCCAGCCTGTCGTTGAGCCACAGCCTGTCGTTCCCGTGACACCCGTCGTGAAGGAGCCGGAGCCTGTCAAGGAGCGTGCCGTGGATATCCTGCGTCGCAGCGAGCCTGTACTTGCCCATATCTCCGAGTACAAGCCCTATGACCGCAGTCAGGTGTTGCGTCGTGACAGCCGTGCCCTGTTTGTCTACTTCCCCCTGTCGCAGACAGACATCCAGCCTGCCTTCCGTGACAACCGGCAGACCCTTGACCGTATTATCGACGTAACACGGAAGATGCTGGCCGATCAGGAGAGTGAGATCCGTAAGATCCAGATTGTGGGTCTTGCCTCCTTCGATGGTAATAATGAGGTGAATGAGCGTATTGCCGCCGATCGTGCATATGCCTTGAAGAAATATATCCAGGATCGCGTCACAGTCAGTGACGACCAGTTTGACATCTCCTGTGGCGGAGAGGACTGGGCTGACTTCCGCGACCAAATGGAAGAGGAGATCGGGAAGTTGTCCGGAGGATCCGGCAATTCCGGCATCGTCTCCCAACTCCAGCAAGTTGTCCAGATCATTGATACCGAGTCTGATGTGGTACGCCGTGAGCAGCAGATCCGCAAACTGGACGGTGGCCGTACCTACCAGTATATCAAGGAGCATCATCTGGACGGACAGCGTAATGCCGGCTATCTGAGAATCTATTTTGATTACAAATAAATACAATTAATAACAAACATCACAAGAATCGATTATGAAGAAATTGATGAATTTTGCTTATGCAGGTGCGATAGCACTGATAAGCGCAGTTAGTTTTACTGCTTGCTCGTCCAGTGACGACGCGGCAATGGATCCTAATCCGACTTATAATGAGGAGAAAGGTACTGTGACAGCACAATTCGTGCTGAATATAGCCAGTGATACCAAACAGAACAGTCTCCGTTCTGCTGGTACTACTGTACAGGCTGGTGGCGAGAACTTCCGGGGTATTGATAATGCTGTGCTCTTTGCCTATCGGACAAACGGAACACGTTTCGTTAATGCTACTTCCGCTGGAGCCGATGCAGCCAAACGCTATGATCTGGGATCACTGGTTGCTTCTGGTTCACTTGACAACGATGGTAGCAATTCTCATCGTATTCTGGAACTCTCTATTCCTACGGGTACTGATGCCATGTTGTTCTACGGCAAGGCCATAAAAGGTACACTGGATAACTATGAGGCAGGTAAGGTGACCGTTACGATTCCGAATTTGACAGCAACGGGTTTCAATTTTGCATTGAACTCTCGTATTGTTTCAACAGCGGATGAAAACAGATACACTTATACAGCAGAGCTCCTTGCTGCAGTCATGACGAAGATCATCAATGCCCAAGGTTCCTATACCGTTGTGAAATCCGGAGAAGGTCGAATCTATCCTGATTGGACAGGTGACGATGTACTGTCATCTACATGGAAAGGCTTGAATCCAACAACTCAGGGGCGTACTCTCTCACCATTGGAGGATATTCTATACAAAGCTTTTACAAAATTGACGACTATTGGAGATAATGAGTTACGTGGTGGTTCGTCAAGAGCAATTCTTATTACCGTAAGGGATCTTCGTTCAGTCATCCTTTCTGTGGCGAATGCCACACCTACCTCACCTTATGAGGAGTTGGCTGTTCAAATTGCATCTGCCATCAACACACAAATTAACAATTACTTTACTGCCAATGCTGCAAGCTTAAAGTCAAAGGAAAACATGCAAACAGCCTATGGAACAGGTTGGGATCCCAATTGGAATACAATAGTTGATACCGAGCTTGCAGATTTCCCTGTTGTTAATTTCCATTTGCCTGAGGGTGCTGCAATGTTAGAGTACGACTCTGACGATAATAAGTTCTCCCATAAAACTCCAGGAACCAGCATTCTCGACAAAGCCACGACAGCAGATCCCAAAGTATATCAGTTCCCTGCTGAGTTGTTGTACTATTGTAACAGCAGTGTTCGTACTTCGGACAAGGAGAAAACTTCTGATGGTTTCCCCAATGGTGTTGCAAACTGGGATAACAATAGCAAATGGGACAGTGACTGGACTGGTACGTCAGTTTCATCGTCGACTCGTGCTACTGCTATGACGCAGAATGTGAACTATGGTGTCGCCATGCTGAAGACAACAGTAGGTATCAAAGAAGGTTTGACAGAACTTGAGGATAACAGAGCAACTCTTAACCCAGGTGAAACAAACAAAACGTTTGCCCCCGCCAACATTGATTTCACCTTGACAGGTCTCATCGTAGGTGGACAGCCTGCCGCTGTGGACTGGCAGTACCTGCCTACAGATGCTTCTTTTGCTAAGCTGGTTTATGACAACCGTATAACGGGTCTTAACGATGGTACAGCAGTGCCCAAGAGCGCTGGTGGCAGCTCTGCTGCTAACTATACCATCCTTTTTGACAACTATAACTCCACAGGTACTCAAAATAAAGTGCGCGTAGCTGTTCAGTTGGTTAACAACGGTGACGACTTCTGGGGACGTGACAATCTGATTCGCAAGGGTCAGACCTTCTATCTGGTAGGTGAACTTGATCCCGCGGGTAAGGAAATTCCTGCCGCTAACTGGGATACCTATTATCAGGTTCCTCCCCTTGATGCTTCTGGCAAGTCAACAAAGACTACCCGTATCTTCGTTCAGGACTACATGACAACTGCTCACTTTAATATTACCACCAGTTCTTTGCAGAATGCATTCGTCACACTGCCTGATCTGCGTTCCAGCCAGTTGTCCTTCGGACTTTCTGTTGACCTTGACTGGAGACCAGGTTTGGAATACGAAGTAGATCTTGGTGGTAATTAATTATTTTATATTCTGTGCATGAAGTATTTGGACAGAACAGCAGTAAGACTGATAGTGGCAGTGCCCATGGCACTGTCGCTATTAGGATGCTCTACGTATATCGATGATGACTTGAGCGACTGCGTTCCGGAGGAGCAGACCTTTAAGGCGGAGTATGAGCTGCGGTTGGTGACGAACATCAACACCGAAATCACGACTCAACTCAATACCAAGGCGGATGTCCAGGTCGCCAATGCACTGCGTGCCCATCTGAAAGATATCTTCACGGACTTTGCCCATGACGTGGACCTCTCGTTCTATGATACGGAAAACAAACAGGAACGGCTGAGCCACGACCAGCATGTGATGGATGCCAGCGAGGAGAGCTATACGATTCACCTGCCGATGCGGGAGTATATGCACCTTGCCGCAGCCAATATCAAGGACAACCAAGTGGTGGAGTTGTCGGGTGACGACTATTGTCCGACTTCGCGGCTTGCCGATGTTCCTGAAGGCAGCGAGACCATCGACTCCCATACCACAGGACTCTTCACGGCAAGATATCCGATGAAGGTCATGGAGGGAGTCAGCCAGACCTTCCACGTGAAACTCTATATGGCAAACTGTGCGGAGACACTGGTCATTGACCCTCGTGGACATTCCTACAAAGATGTCAAGGTCTATGCCACAGGCTTCGCCTCGCAGTTCCATATCAATGACAGCACCTATACCTTCGCAGAGAAGTCACCTTTCGTCCGTGCGACGAAAGTCGAGACGGGAGACAATAACCTGTGTTACTGTTCCGTGAACTTCCCCTCGTCGGATGGAGGGGAAATGAGGACGGTCGTCGAGGTAGACTTTGACGAGGAGGATTTGGATGAGACGATATGGCAGTTCTTTGTCTATGTCACCAACGAGGATGATTCTATTACGGAGTCTGTGCTGAATATCAGGAGACCGAACAAGGCAGGACAGCTTAGAATTATCGGAGCCTATATGGGTGCCGATGGTGAAATAGTGCCTACTGGAATGACGGTGGTCAACATAATATCGACCTGTAATATATACTATATAATGAAGGTGTAAATGAAGGGTAACCGTATCACATTGTTATTATTTTACCTGCTGGGCATGATGATGGTGTCATGCTCGGAAGGGGATGGTTTGACGAATGAGACGGACCTTCAACACTATGATATTCTGTTCTGTATCGGACGATCTGGTGCTATGCGTATGGCAAGTGAGGTGGTGCAGGTGGAAGGTCAGACGTTCAGGGGTTTTGAGGGATTGTTGGCTATTCCCTACAAGACTTCCAATGCCGATGCCGTAACAGCTACTGATGTCCCGTTGATATCGAATGCCACGGGTGGAGAAGCCGACAAAGTGAATGAGCGCGACTATTACTATATCACGGACTGCTCTCTGATGCAAGGCACCAACCGGATGCTGGTTTACGGACAGGCAAAACCTGTCAGCGGCAAGGAGGCTCTGGACCAGAACGGAAAACTGGTGACAACGTTAATCAACCAGACTGGTTGGAAAGACCGTATGCTGACGCAGGATATCGCGTTCAGCCTGCAACCGATCCGTGAGACGACGGCTGTACACCCTCAGGCCCAGGCTTTGGCAAACTATCTGACGAGAATTGCCAATACGACGGGTTGGAGTACAGCTGCTGATATGGCATTGAAGGGACTCTACCTCGACTTTATCCATGCCGATGGAGACGGGGGAGGACTGATGGCAGGTGCGGCGGACAACGTCAGGGCGTATGTTAAGGTATTGAGTGATCAACTGACGGGCGAAGATGCACTGAGTACAGCGATTAAAGCCAATATCAATAACAAGACAGTTACCATTGGCGAAACGGACTACAATATTGATAACATCACATATCCCGGTTCTATCGGACTGCCCGACGGTGCCGCCGTGATCCGGTGGACAGGCAGCAGTTTCTCGGTAAGTACTGAAGCCACGACACTCGATAACATCAACGGCATCAACCGCTATACCTATCCTGCCGAACTCTGGTACTATGTCAACAGTGCCATCCGGACCTCGAGTGAGGAAGTGGCTAAGAGCACGTACGAGGATGAGGATACTTGGAGCGAGTTGCTTGCAGACCACTATCAGGGAAGTCGCTCTGTGATTTCCGGGACGAAGGCGGTGGCTGTCGAAGACCCGTTGCAGTATGGAGTCGGTCGTCTGAAAATGATACTGAATCCTATCACGGGACCGCTGAAAGATGCGAAGGATATAACGGTGGACTACAACAATGATGCCACTAAGTTGCCCATGAAGGGAGTGATTATCGGTGGTCAGCATACCGTAGGTTTTGACTTCCAGCCCAAGGGCGTGCAGAGTGATGTGGACGGACGCTTCATCTACGACCCAGTAGTGGGTACTGCGGATGGAACAACAGGTAAATGGACTGTGAACACACTGGTGCTTCAGTCGTATGACGAAGAGAAAGTACCGGTCATCCTGGAGTTTGAGAACAAGACGGGACAAGAGTTTACGGGCAAGGACGGTAAAATCTATCCTAATACGAAGTTCTATCTGATTGGTATGCTGAATCCTGCTGATAAAGGGACAGGTGCCTATGCTAACAGGGTCTTCACGCAGGATTATACGACGGAGGTCACGATGACGGTTACTTCTCTGGCACTGGCTTATTCCTGTATGCCCGACTTGCTGCAGCCCCGTTTGGAAATTGGTGTGCAGGTAACGATGAAGTGGGAAGAGTCGACACCGACGACGGTGAAGCTATAATATATATAATAAGGTGTAAATGGTGAGACGGAGATTACATATGAATGGTTGGCTGTTGGCTATTAGCTGTTGGCTATTAGCCGTTGGCTGCAGCTCTTCTGACGGAACGGAGGAGCCACAGCCCACCGTGCTGACAATCTATGTATATTCGCCGGAACATCCGATGATGATTCGCTCTGCCATCGGTCCCGTCAATCCAACAGCAGCGGAGAGTACCGTCCACAGGCTGCAGATATGGATCTTTGAAAGTGGAACGGGCAGACTGGTTGGTTATCTTGATACGACGGAGACGGAGAATTCCCTCCTGAATATCAACGAGGGTGCAACCTACCAGATGATTGTCGATGATGACTTTGCCAAGGATAAGCCCGATGTCGATGTCTATGTCTTTGCCAATGTCACCAGTGCCAACTGCGGTTGTGCGTTCGATAAGAACAGTACACGCGAACAGTTGAAGAATGCCAACATAGACTCGGGTTATTTCGGATTGTCCCCGTTATTCGATGCAGAATGGATTGACAATAATCTCTCGCATAGTCTTCCCATGACGGGAGTCTTGCGAAACCAGCCTGTTGTCGGTGATGCTCCTGCGTTGCGTGTCGGAACGTTGGGCAGTGTTGCCACTGTCCCGTTGAAACGTGCTGTATCGAAGGTACGCTTTGTCTTTGCGAATACAGCAGGAGCCCCTGCATTGACCATCAAGGATATCCAGATGAATGCGGAAATGATTCCCGATACTGAATACCTGATACCAAAGGACCAGACGCTGAGCTATAATACTATTTCCATGTCGTTGTTGTCCTCACCGATTGCTGAAGTGGAGTCTGTTGCCGACCCCACCGTCTATGTCTATGACGGACAGGATGGACAGACATACGAGAACCTGATCAACAACGCTAACCTGACAGTGGTGGGACCTATCTACTTGCGGGAGTCCGACAAGCGGTTGACAGGTACGATAAAATATGCCATAGGAGACGGTTCCGACCAGTATGGTGATTATCAGATGGATATGGCAGGTGACTTCGAGCGCAATCATTCCTGGATTGTCTATGCCTACCATGCTGGAGGCGGATTCTTACAGATGAATGCACTATATGTGAAAGACTGGGTTAATATAGAAGTGAATCATGAAGTGTATAATTGGTGATAAATGGTTAAGGGTTAAGGGTTATTGGTTAATGGTCATAGGCCTTATACTGATAGCTGGCTGTTCATCGGACGGTACCGGTACTGGTGAGCAGCGGATGGGCAGTCCTTTGCTGGTGACGACTTATACCGCCAATTATCAGAATAGTAATCCGTCGATGCGTGCCGTTTCTGCAGGTTATACGGAATATACTCCCGACCATGACCTCGCCATGGGCCTGTTTGTGTTGCCTTCAGGTTCTACGTCTGGTTCTCCGACGGCAAACCCCGTTCGCTATAGTGCCGGTGACTGGCATTCGCAGGCTACGGTGGAGATAGGTACAAACTATAAAATCTTTGGCTATATGCCTATGAATAACTCCATTTCACCGAATATTTCCCAAAGCGGCAGCGCCTATCTGCTGAGTCTCTCAGACATTGATGCCGTTATTGCCGATGATGTCTGCTTTGTCACAGGTGTCAAGGACGGGACAAAGGATGGAGCAGGTGACTTGTTACAAGGGAAGTTTGATTATGAAGGGAAGTCGGATGGTAATCATGTCTGTCTGTTGATGGATCACCTCTATGCGGCTCTCAAGATTCAGTTCTCAGTAGATCCCGACTATAGTGCCCTGCGTATCATCAAACTGAAGTCGATGACGTTGACGACGACGAAAGCAACGGTGAATGCCACTATTACGCTGACACCCAATAATACTGGTGCAGACCCTGTGACCGACATTGATTATGACTTGATAGGCAGTGCTGCCTCCGCCACGTTCTTTGAGAGCACGGCGGGTGTTAATTTGGTTCCTTCCACAGAAGAGGAGGTTGCCGCCAAAGCAGAGGTAAGCAACTCTTTCTGCTGCTTTGCTCCAGGACTGAGTAATGTCCTGAGCCTGGTCTGCACCTACGATGTGTATGACAGGTATGGGAATAAGATATGTGAACGTACAGCGACGAACACGTTGCCGAACCTGGGTGCTGTAAGAGGTCAGTTCGTGACGCTGAACCTGACGATTGCTCCCACTTATCTCGGACTGTTGTCAGACAAGGATTTGGATAATCCGGAGTTCACGGTTGATTGAAAGTTGAGAATTGAGAATGACGAATATATATTATATAATAAGGTGTAAGCATTGGATGAGATTGCTGCTGATGGTGGCAATGTTCAATGTTCAATGTTCAATGTTCAATGTTTATGCCCAGATCGTCATTGGCGGCAACGTCTATGGTGGCGGTAATGCCGGTGATACGGGCGGTAAGACCACTGTCAACATCTATGCTGGCGACTTGCACAATGTCTATGGTGGTGCCCGTCAGGCAAACGTCGGAGGCAGTGCCTTCTTGCATATTGACGGTGAGCATGCCTCTTCGTATATCGTTATTGATAAGGCGTATGGCGGTAACGATATCGCTGGAACCATCGGT
>CACZCT010000094.1 GCA_902779745.1 uncultured Prevotellaceae bacterium | reverse complement strand
CGACTTCCTCGGCTTGGAGAAGGAGTTCCCCAACTTCCATTTCCACCTCGCCCTCGACCGTCCCGATCCTGCTGCCGATGCTGCAGGTGTGAAGTACACGCCAGGCTTCGTCCATCAGGTCATGCTCAACACTTATCTGAAGGATCACGAGGCTCCCGAGGATGTAGAGTACTACATGTGTGGTCCTGGTCCGATGTCGGCAGCCGTCGTCTCGATGCTCGACTCCCTCGGTGTAGAGCCCGAGAGTATCATGTACGATAACTTCGGAGGATAATCTTTCTATTTTGAAATATGATAAAGGCGTGTGGATAAACTCTACACGCCTTTTTAGTAAAAAAGTACGAATAATATTTGGTAGTTTCAGTAAAATGTCTTAATTTTGTGCCGAAATATGTACTTAACAAACAAAACTAAAACGCTTATGAAAAAGAATGCGCAGACAGCTGAGACCTATCAGCCTTATGACGGTGGGAATTTGAAAGAAGAATATAAAAATGCGACACCGGATGCGAATGGTAATCTTGTTGTAGATATCCAAGCAACAACTAACATAAAGTTGGTTGTTGTTTCAAGTCGTAATCCAGAAGAAACCACTACTCCTAATTTGAATAATACAAACTGGGATAATTGGAAAGATGCAAGTTTCTCGTATGACGCAGGTCCTAACGACCTTCCAGATGGTGCAACTTTCCCCACCTTGAGAGGAACAGGCACTCCTGCGATCTCTTTTGTCGGAAAACAAAAATATACAGATGGAGCACCACAGGGAGTCTATCATCCTAATTTTAACGACGGTGTAGATGGAGGTCCGACGGGTTGGAATTACTATAATCCCGAATCTCCTGCTATTCCCTTTGGTGGACTATATTACAAATTCACTCCAACCGTTAATGGTACATTAAAAGTTGGTTTGTGGGTCAATAAAGGTACTCGCTATACTTATGTGTTCTCTGAAGCATCAGATAACACTGTAGCCAACGTTGCTTATACAGCAGAAGGTTATATTAACGGACAGAATGCTGATGGTAAGAAAAAGTACTTGTCTGTTGATGATATAGCAGCCCTAAGTCCTACTCCTTATCTGATTGGTGCAGGAAACCAGCCTGCATGGGTTTATGTTATTTTTGATGTAGAAGCAGGTAAGAGTTACTATTGTTTAAATCACAGTTCTCAGGCAGGCTTTTGGGGATATGAATTCACTCCTTCAGGCAGCACAGGCATCAGCAACGTGAAGGCTGCTGAGGATGTCAACGCTCCTGTCTACAACCTCGCAGGACAACAGGTAAGCAAGGACTCTAAGGGTGTCCTGATCCAGAATGGACGTAAGTTCGTGAACAAATAAGTCTACACCTTAATTAATAATATAAAGCGGAGCCGTATGATTAGGCTCCGCTTTTTAGTTATCTAAATATTTGGAAGTCTGAAAGAAATCATATAACTTTGCACCCAACGCAGAAAACTACTAAAACAAATATGATATGAAGAGAAAAATGATGCTGGTGCTGATGAGTGCTTTAACATTAAGTATTTTCGCACAGAAGACAATTACTGTCGCCAATGACGGTAGTGGAGACTATACTACTATACAGGCAGCTATTGATGCTGTTGCCGAAGGAGAGGAGGCAACTATCAAGGTGAAAGCTGGAACGTATGAGGGAATGGTGAAGATTGGTACTCGTCAGAAACCTTCCACCAAGAAGATTTCCATGATAGGCGAGGGGATGGACAAGACTGTCATCACTGCCGCCAATGGTAAAAATACCATCGGAAGTGGTAAGGATGTACGCGACTATGCTACCCTTGCTGTTTTTGCTCCTGATTTCTATGCCCAAGACCTATGTGTGCAGAATACAGGTGGTAAGGCTGCTGGTCAGGCTCTCGCCCTGCATCTGGATGGTGATCGTGCGACGTTCTATCATTGTAAAATAGCGGGTTATCAGGATACCCATCGTACGAAGAAAGGGACTCGCAGCTATTATAAGGAGTGTGTCATCGAGGGTGCTGTCGACTATATCTATGCTGGTGGTACCTGTTGGTTTGAGCGCTGTATGCTGAACAGTGTCGCAGGAGGTTATATCACAGCCCCAGAGGATATTACGGTCTATACGACTGCTGAGAATGGTGATAAGATATGGCTGGGTTTCATCTTCAATCATTGTACAGTGACCGAGGCAAGTGATGTCAGTGACAAGAGTGTGTCGTTGGGACGTTGCTGGGGATCAGAGAAGTGTGGCAGCATGTTCCTAAACTGTCAGTTGAACAATATCATCAAGGATGCAGGATGGGAGACGATGGGAGGTAATGACGGCACCCAGTCCTATTATGCGGAATATATGAATAAGAATGGGGAGGATCTTGCTGATGTGTCGAAACGTATCAGTTGGAGTCACCAGCTCACAGATGCTGACTATGAGAAGGTGAATAGCTGGGAAAAGGTAGATGCCGCCTATCGTGCTATTAATACCAGTGCTGTGGCTTTTGACCCGGAGACTGTGATTGCTGACCATCAGCAGGTTTCAGCCGACGACTATTTCCCGTTGGAGGATAAGCTGTTGGCATTCCCTACAGCACGTGGTTTCGGTAAGTATGCCAGTGGCGGACGTGGTGGCAAGGTCGTGGAGGTTACCAACCTCGAGGATGACCCAGCGAATCCCAGTGAGGGTTCTCTACGTTGGGCACTGACAGTGGCAGGAAAGGAGAATGCCACCATCGTCTTCCGTGTCAGTGGTATCATTACCCTTGGAGAAAACGCCCAGAAGAAACGAGAGATACGTGCTAAGTTACAGAATGTCACTATCGCGGGACAGACAGCACCTGGTGAGGGTGTCCTGATACGTGGTGGTAAGATTAACTTAGGTGGTTCCAATAATGTTATCATCCGTAATCTGCGTTTCCGTGTGGGTAACAAAGGACTACCAAAGGAAGAAGGAGAAGCGGATGATAAATGGCGTAAGCGTAATTTCATCGAAGGTGGTGCCATCGGTATCGAGAACGCCACCAATATCATCATCGACCACTGTTGCTTCGGATGGAGTGCAGAGGAGATCATGACGATGTATGACAACCACTTCACAACCGTTCAGTGGTCTATTGTCCATGACGGACTATATAACGCTGGTCATGCAAAAGGTGTCCGTGGGTACGGTTGTCAGTGGGGTGGTTCACCAGCTACGTTCCATCATAATGTTCTTGCCAATAATGATAGTCGTAGTCCTCGTATCAATGGTGCCAGCAATGCCAGTCAGGATCGTAACGTGTTCCTGGAGTTTATGAATAATGTCAACTTCAACTGGGGACGCCAGAACTCTTGTTATGGTGGTGAGAACGAGGCAGGTACTTATAGTTCCCATGAGTGTAACTTCGTAGGTAACTACTATAAACCAGGTCCTGCCCGTCCTGCGACAAACTCTTCTTATTTCATTGAGATGTCTGCTGCCCGCAGTGGTAAGACACTCAACGGACCGTCTATATGGTATATCGCAGACAATACGATGGAGGGCAGGGATGCTGCTACTAATGACAATTGGACGGCTATCAATAACAAGACAGGATATCCTGTCAACACGATGAAGGCTTCGAGCATCATCTACCCTTCAGACCAATACACCCGTCTGCCCGCCTCCGTGTTTGAGAACTACGATGACTACCGTACACCTACCGAGTCTGTTGCCAGTGCTTATGAGAACGTATTGGCAAAGGCTGGTACGATACGTCGTGACGTAGTGGAGCAGCGTGTCATAGAAGATGTCAGGTCTGGCTCACCAAAATATAAGGGAAACAGTGCCAACAAACAAGGTATTATCGATATGCCTTCGGATGCAGAAGGTTGGCCAGACTATGCTGATGCAACGCCAGTAGTGGATAACGACCATGACGGTATGGCTGACGATTGGGAGGTTGCCAATGGTTTCGACCCCACTAATGCCGAAGACCGTAACGTTATCGCTTCTGCAGATGGATATACTGCCCTGGAAATTTACCTGAATAGTCTGATGGGAGAGACCATACGTATTATCACTACTGCTATTGCTCCCGTTAAGAAAGGGGCTTCTATGGTCAACCGCCAGTATTTTTCACTGAACGGTCGTCAGTCAACAGGTATACAAAACGGTATGAACATCATCCGTGAGACCTTCTCAGACGGTACTACACGAACCATGAAAGTGATGGCGAAAAGGTAAGAGAGGTTAGAGGTTAGCGAACATATTGCCCCAGGGGTAACTCCCTGGCTTCATAATTACGAAAGTCCCATTCGGGGCTTTCGTTTTGATAACCCCTGGTGCTAACTGACTGACGACCTCCAGTTCATTCCATCCGAGACGATGCAGGGTGGTAAAAGCACTGGCTCCACCCTCGATGATGAGTTGCTGAGGCTGTCGTTGGGCAATCAGTCCTTGTATCAGTGTCGCCGTCATCTCACGCAGATGGACGGCAACCTCCTTGCCGGTACGATGGCGGAAGGGAATGGTAATCATCAGTGACCCTTCCCGTTTGTAGATGGCACTGGTTTCCTCCAGCCATTCCTTGATATCCTGATTGCCGTCATAGATAGCCAGAGGCATAGGACTGACGGGAATATCGAGGTCCAATGGTTTGCTTTGCGTACTGCCGCAGAGGAAGAGGGTAGAATCTATAGTGCCTATAGTCCCTATAGTGCCTATAGTACCTATAGTCCCTATCATCGCCTCGAATAAATCGGCGGCACCGGCAAAGAGAGTTTTACCGTCATCGTATGCTGCTACTATCTTTTGGATATCCTCCACCGTCTCTGCATCAGGCATGAGGATGCCATTTGCCTCCGCATCAGGGAAGCGCTCTCTGAGGACAGCCGTCTTAGCAGGAAACTCTGGATCGAAGGAGAAGTCGGTCTGGTCGATCGGTGT
>CACZCT010000093.1 GCA_902779745.1 uncultured Prevotellaceae bacterium | reverse complement strand
ATGAAGGACGCTTTCCTACTTCTACGCCCACTGCAATGGTTTAAGAACGCCTTCGTGTTCGCTCCATTGTTCTTCAGCAATAACCTGCTGAACAAGGAGTATTTTATGCAGACTTTCTGGACTTTCTTTGCTTTCTGCCTCGTGTCCAGCAGCATCTATTGCTTCAACGACATCCATGATGTGGAAAGCGACCGCCTACATCCCAAGAAGAAACTGCGCCCCATCGCCGCAGGGAAGATGAGCGTCTGGGAAGGCTATTTCATCATGCTCCTGTGTCTGATGGGCTCTCTCCTGCTTGTCACACTTTCGCACAGCGTCAACATGCCAATTCTCTATGCCCTTCTGCTGGGCTACTGGGGCATGAATATTGCCTATTGCGTCAGACTGAAGCAGTACGCAATCCTTGATGTGGCGATTATCGCTGTTGGCTTTGTGATGAGAGTCCTGATCGGCGGATTCACCACCGATATCTTCGTATCGGGCTGGCTGGCACTGATGACTTTCCTGCTTGCCCTATTCCTTGCCTTCGCCAAACGGAAAGACGACTACCGTATCTTTGAACTGACAGGAACCATGCCCCGCAAGAGTATCGCTGGCTATAACGCCCAGTTCATTGACCTCTCTGTAACAATTGCCGGTACCATCACAATGGTCTGCTATATCATCTATACGATGAACGAGGGGGTTATCGAGCGGTTCGGCTCACCTTATATCTACCTGACGAATTTCTGGGTATTGGCAGGCTTGTTGCGCTACCTGCAGAACATGCTAGTATACCAGCGTAGCGGCAGTCCCACGAAAGTACTGGTGAAGGATCGCTTCATCCAACTATGCATTGCCGGATGGATACTCTCCTTCTTCGCTATTATATACCTCTAATAACACTCATGAGAACCAAAACCATCCTATTTATTCTAATAACACTTCTATTTACTGCTTGCAGCCAACTGCCGGAAGGTCATCATGTAGTCATCTGCATCCCTGTCTACGGACAGAGTCTTGCCTTGGGAGAGGAAGCAGAGCGTATCACCGATTTCGACTCCCTGGCAAACTATGCCGACGGACGTATCGTCACGGAGAACCTAGACCATGACTATGGCTATTTTGAAAACAACGACATGAAACGCTTTGCCAAGAAGATGGTAGGATACCAAAAGCGTAGTTTTGAACTCTCTATTTATACCATGGCACAACGTCTGGCCGACCATATTGGTAAGGATACTCTGATATGTATATTCCCGGGAGGACAGGGAGCCACACAACTTTCGAATTTGAGCAAAGGTACCCTCCCTTATCAGGAATTTATGGAGAATATCAAGACTGCTTACAAACAGACTATCGAAAAAGACTGGGATTTCCAGATTCCTGCTGTCTGTTGGATGCAGGGCGAGTCTGATATCGAAGACTATCCCGACACGGAATTCCGACAACTTCTGTTACAGATATGGGAAGACATGAACACTGACATCCAACAGATTACCCAGTGTAAAGATACTATCCGTTTTATCTGCTATCAGACCAACTCACTCTCCAGGGCCGCGAAATACCAACCTGACAGTTATGACTGTATCGAGACTACTGTGCCCCAGACCTTTGTGGATATGCTCCGTGACGACCAGTGGTTCTGGGCAAGTGGTCCCACCTACCCCTATTCCTGTGTCGGAGAGAAAATCCATATCGATGCTACCGGACAACAGCATATCGGAGAACTGGCTGCCCGCTCTGCATTAGGCATCCTAAGAGGCGGTGAGCGCATCCGTGGCTTAATTCCCATAGCAACTTCCGTCAAGGATAAGGAAGTGATTGTCCAACTCAATGTACCATCTCCTCCACTCACTTTCGATACCCTGCAAGTGAGAAAAGTACAGAATTATGGATTCAGTGTCATCAGCAAAAACAATTGCAATATCGCCCAATCCGTCAGCATAGAAGGCAACAGCGTCAGGATCACCTGTGCGGAATCTCCTCAAGGCTGCAAGGTACGCTATGCGGTCAATGGAGACCCCCTGAAAAGCGGAAACCTCCATGGACCACGTGGTAACCTGCGTGACTCCTCAGGCAACTGGTGTTACCTGTTTGACCAACCCCTATAAGTCCTGTCGGCTATGAAACAAACATTACTCTTCTTGTTGGTTTTCCTCTTTTTACTGATGGCCGTCCTCTGGAAGTGTGCCCCTTTGTTGGGAGCGTGGAACAAGCAGACCCTCTATGTGGGACTGCTGGACTGCTGGTATGGAAGCTCTACGGACAACCATGCCCATGCCCTATGGATTGACGACGACAGTACAGAAGGGGTGTTTGACGTGAAAAAGATAGCGGACGAGGTCGGCATCACACCCTGTTTTGCCGTCATTGCCGACAAGATGACACCTGCGGTCGCCGACTCCCTGGCAAGGTGGCAACGACAAGGTGTCGGTATCGTCCTACACGGTCTCAGGCATGAGCAGTGGCGGGACTGGACAGAGGAACAAATTACCGATGACATCCGCAATAGTTACCTGCGCCTCCACGAGCAAGGTTTTGACACCACCCACATCCTGAAAATCATCCTGCCGCCCCACGGTGGTAACAACAGGACTATCCGGAAGGTGATACAACAACAGGGGTGTCAGATGATATGCGGTGCCTCCCTGGTCAACCCCGACCGCCATGTCTTCCAACTCGGACGTATCGCTATCACGCCCCAGACAGACACGACGGCGATGCGCCAACTCCTTGAGAAGGCGTATGAGCGGAAGGCGTTTATTATCTTCGGTACCCACTCGTCCTTTCCCAATAGTTTCTCTGTAGAGAAGACCCGGCAAATACTGAGAATGGCAAAGGAAATAGGCTTTGATTTTGATTTTAAGTAAAAAATTTGACATTTTGTCGAATTATTTCACGACTCAGCAAAGAAAAAATTAATTTTTCATTGCATTCGCTGCTCTAAAATTTGGATAAATAAGATAAACCTGTTATCTTTGTAGGCATATAAACAAAACACTAAGATAAATATGGAAAGAGACGATATCCTGAAAAAGGTGGAGGAAATCTTCCGTGAAGAACTGGAGCTAGACGACTTGGTATTGACCGATGAAACGACGGCTGACGACGTGGAGGAGTGGGACTCCCTCAGTCATGTACAGTTGGTCGTAGCCTTGGAAAAAGGTTTCGGTATCAAGTTCACCTCCCGCGAGATCCTGTCATGGGACAATGTGGGCGACCTCGTTGACTGCATCGCAGGGAAGATGTAAGATGGATGATGTGAGATGGTAGTCAATTCCCTGTCATTCCTGTGGTTCTTTCTAGTAGTCTTGGTGGTCTACTACCTCCTGCAGTCCAAGAAAGTACTCCAGAACCTGTTCCTCTTGGCATGTTCCTACTGGTTCTATGCCCAGGTCGACCTGAAGATGACGGGACTGCTTGCCCTGCTCACCCTGCTCTTCTGGGGAATAGGACACGGTATCGGAAAAGCCATCGAACAGGAACGGGAACGCCATGCCTCCTTGTTGACGACACTGAGTGTCATCATAGGCATCGGGGCCTTATTCTATTTCAAATACCTAAATTTCTTCATCGGTTCGTTTGTGGCTGCCGCCGACCTCGTCGGACTGCACCTGTCATGGACCGCCTCCCATATCATCGTACCCATCGGACTCAGTTTCTTCACTTTCAAACTGATGAGTTATCCGCTGGATATCTACCACGGCAAGATAGGGGCCGAGCGTAACATCTTCGACTTCGCCAACTTCATCGCCTTCTTCCCGACCATCCTGTCAGGACCTATCGACCGTCCGAAGCCCTTCCTGAAACAACTGAGCCAGAGTAGGCTGTTTAATCCCGAAAACTTGATGGGCGGTTTCCGCAGGGTACTATGGGGTATGTTCCTAAAAATGTGCATTGCTGACCGGCTGGATCTGTACGTCAGCGCCGTCTGGAACAATTTCGAGCATCACTCGGCTGTCTCCATTCTTTTTGCCTCCCTTCTCTACCCCTTCCAGATGTATGCCGACTTCAGCGGCTACAGTGAGATGGCGATTGGCGTGTCGCTGATGCTGGGTTTCAAGGTAGCAGAGAACTTCAAGCGTCCGTTCTTCACCATCAATATTGCCAATTACTGGAGCCGCTGGCACATGTCACTGACCTCATGGTTGACCGACTACGTATTCATGCCCCTGAATATCAAACTGCGCGGCTGGGGAACGAACGGAACAATTGCTGCCATCATGCTGAACATGACCTTCATCGGTATGTGGCACGGTGCCGACTGGACATTCTTCCTCTTCGGTATCTATCACGGACTCTGGTACATCCCGTTGATGGTCAGCGGACAGTTCTTCAAGAAGACCAAGATCCAACTGAACAGTCACGGGCTGCCCACCGCTCCCTTTGCCTGGAGGATGGTCGGCAACTACCTGGTGGTGACCTTCGGTTTGATGCTGTTCCACTCCACCAATATCAGTGAGTTCTGGGCTGTGCTCTGCCGTATTCCCGAGGCATGGAACGGAGGATTGTTCTTCGACATGCCGACACTGGTCAACGGTGC
>CACZCT010000092.1 GCA_902779745.1 uncultured Prevotellaceae bacterium | reverse complement strand
GCAGCCATGCCTGCGGCAGCGATGATTACTTTCAGTCCACGTTCTTTAGCCCCACGGGCAAAGTCCTCTACAGCCTCTGGTGTTCGGTGGGCCGAGAGGGCATTGACTTCAAACGGCACCTGCAGTTCGTTAAGTAGCTGGCAGGCTTTCTCCATAACGGGCAGGTCTGACGTACTGCCCATGATAATGCTTACAAGTGGTTTCATTGTATTCTTAATTTTTGTTTTTAATTCTGAACTCTCAAAATAGTAATATCGCTGTAGCGGCGCAGAATCCTCCAACCCAGAATCCTACCACTACCTGTGCTAAGTTGTGCTGACGGAGAATCATGCGACAGCTGCCTAAGATGCCTGCAGTCAGGAATACCAGACAGAGCCACCAAACAGGATTGAAGCCAAGATAGAAGGAAAAGGCGAATAACGCTCCTCCTACACCTCCAATGGCTGCCGTATGGGTGGATATTTTCCACCAGATGTTGATAAGTGCGCATATCATTTGCACTAGTAGGGCAGCCACGATGATGCTACTCATAAAGTGAGGCATGTGTAGACGCTCCATTACATAAATGCAGGTGAAATAGCAGGTGATAGAGATGATATAGGGTACCATACGGCGCTCACGCTGTCCCAGTTCAATGAGATTCCAACCTTGATATCGTCTATAGAGGTGAATCAATAGGGTTGGCATCAGAATAGTGAAGAGATATGTCAGCGCAAGAACCTGAATTTTATATATCAAGGGGAACATACTCAGGTAGCTGAACATAAAGAGTGTTGCCAAACCCAATATGGGCAGGTAGAACGGCGTAAACAGCATACTGACGATGCGGGCTGTTAAAATCATTTGCTCTTGTCTCTTCATCCCTTCTCTTTGAACGCTTAATTATTTAACTTTTAGCTCCCTTTCCTCAATCTCGCAATGGGAATACCCATTTGTTCGCGATATTTTGCCACTGTTCGACGGGCGATGGGATAGCCCTTCTTGCTCAGGAGGTCTTTCAGCGCATCGTCGCTGAGCGGTTTCCGCTTATCTTCACTCTCAATGCACTCACGTAAGGTTGCCTTGATTTCGCGTGTCGACAGCTCCTCGCCATCAGCCGTAATATATCCGTCGCTAAAGAAGAAGCGCAAGGGAAAGGTTCCCCAGCGGGTCAAAGCATATTTAGAGTTGGACACGCGCGAGATAGTGCTTAGGTCAAGACCAGTCTTCTCGGCAATGTCCTTCAGAATCATAGGTCGTAGTGAGGCTTCGTCGCCGTCCTCAAAGAATCGGTGCTGCCACTGGATGATGGCTTGCATGGTGATGGTCAGCGTATGTTGACGTATCCGAATGGCTTCTATAAACCCTTGGGCAGCATCCACCTTCTTTTTGGTATAGAGTAGGGCTTCCTTCATCTGGCGGCTCATGTGTTCCTTGTCGTTTTGATATTCCTTCAGTGTGTCCGTAAACGACTGCGAGATATGTAACTCAGGGATGTCGCCCGTATTCAAAGTAAAGGTCACTGTGCCATCATCGTGGGTTTCGACAATGAAGTCGGGGGTAATCTGTTGCAGCGAGCGTCCGATGGTTTCGCTGATAGAGGCACCGGGCTTAGGGTTTAGTTTGCGCAGTTCGCTGATAAGCGTCTGAGCCTGTAAATCGCTGAGCTTCAGTATTTGTTGCAGTTTCCCCCAGTGTTTTTTGGTGAACAATTCGAAGTGCTCTTGCAATGTCAGTTTCATTAGTTCTCTCAGGCGTGAAGGCTCCCGGCGCTGTACTTGTAGCAACAGACACTCTTGCAGCGAACGGGCACCAATGCCTGCAGGGTCGAACTCCTGCAATTTGTGAAGTATATGCTCGATATGTTTTTCGGACACATCTAAATGGTGGTAGATGGCCAATTCGTCGCTAAGTTGAGAGAGCGATTTTCGTAACAGTCCGTCGTCGTCCAGCGAACCTATCAGGTATTCCATGATGTTGCGTTCTTGTTCGGTCAGCTCTGTCATGTTCATCTGTTCGTTCAATTGGTCAATAAACGATTCCGTCTGTCCGTAGACCATGTCCTCACGGCTTTCTCCATGTTCGGTGCCGTTATAGTACACAGGCAAATCTTCGTCGTCGCGTCCTATCGACTCTAAGGCAGCGTCTATAGCCGATTGGCGTTCTTCTTGCTCGTAGCTATTGTCAGCATTTTCAGTATCCTCCGAATGATCTGTTGGTTCCGAAAACTCAGAGGACTCATTGCCCTCACCGTCTGATGGCTCAAGTGCAGGGTTGTCGTTCATTTCAGTGTTGATGCGTTCCAGCAGTTGCATGATGGGCATTTCCGTAAGATGGGCCTGCAATAGTTGTTGCTGCGTAAAGCCCTGTGACAGTTTTTGCTGTTGGGTCAACTTCTGTTCCTGTATCTGTTCCTGTGCCATAGCGTTATTCCCAATAAGTGAGTGTGCGTTTTTGAAGAACGGTGACCTGTTGGGTCTTGTTGCCTTTCTCCCAATAGGTAAGGTTCATCGAGTTGCTACTCCAGTTACCGTTGTCGTCGCGGGTGATGTAGTTGTTGCGCATATTGATGGTCATGATGCATTCCATGTTCTTGTCATATACCTTCTGCTGCTGGGTCAGTATCTCGTCCTGGTCATTATAGGTATAGTCGTTGACATAGCGGATGCCTGCCGTCTCGTTGGTTAGGGTGCGCTGCGTCAAATGGTAGCTGTCGTCATAGGTGTATTCCACAAGGCTGAAGCCATCTTTCTCCTTCATTTTGGCGCGCAGAAGGTAGCCGTAGCGATCGTATTCCCGGTCTACGAGGTCGGGGTTCTCTAACTGTCCATGACCGCTGAAGTGCATGAATTGTTCTTCAGCCACGGCATTCTCGGTGACCACCTCCTGTACGTCGCCGTGTAGTCCCATGCAGAGGGCATCTTTATAATAAGATGCGGTGTTGAGGAATAGGATTCCAATCTCCCGTGAGCCATTCTCCTTCTCGTAGATAGACATCTTGATGCTGCCGAAATCGTCTATATAGTACCATGTGTCATCGCGTTGTGAGAAGTCACCATAATCCTTCTGCATCTTATAAAGGAAATATTGAAAATTCTTCTCAAGCATATTGGGGGTACTATAGGGACCGATGGTTACGTATGCAGAGGTAACTAACTTGGTCTCAGTGGCGATGCTCAGCATGAGTTTGGCCCGTATACCGTAGAAGTTGCCACGGAAATAGTAGTCCTCCCCATCGTCAGATTGTCCCCATTCGGTAAAGTCGCCAGCCTTCAAGGATATGCGAACGCTGTCAAGGGGACCTTCTATGGGTATGCCTGCCACCTGGATGCTGCGCGGGTCTGTCTGAGGTTGGGCAGTAGCTGTCAAGAGCATGCTCCAGAACAATATGAACGTCAATAATTTCTTCATTGCGCTGCAAAGTTACTATTTTTTTGTAACTTTGCAGCAAAAACTGAAAGATTTATGAAGATATTTGCAGTAGGAATGAATTATATCCAGCACAATAAAGAGCTGGATGGTGCGTTATATAAACCAGAGCGTCCCGTGATTTTCACCAAAGCTGACTCGGCATTACTGAAGGATCATAAGCCCTTCTTTATCCCCGACTGGTCGGAACAAGTGGACTATGAAACGGAACTGGTGGTAAGAATCTGCAGGCTGGGCAAGAGCATTCCCGAACGCTTTGCCCATCGTTATTATGACGCTGTGACTGTCGGCATCGACTTCACGGCACGCGACTGGCAGCGTGAGGCCCGCAAGAACGGTCTGCCGTGGGAAATCTGTAAGGGTTTCGACGGCTCGGCAGTCATCGGTGAGTGGGTGGACAAGGAGAAATTCCTGGATATACAGGCTCTGCACTTCCATCTGGATATCAACGGGAAGACGGTGCAGGAGGGCTGTTCGATCGATATGCTCTATAAGGTAGACGAACTGATAGCCTACATTTCACAGTTCTTTACCCTGAAGACAGGAGACCTGTTATACACAGGAACACCGGTGGGTGTAGGCCCCGTTCACATCAATGACCATCTGGAAGGGTGGATCGAAGAACGAAAAGTATTGGAATTTAACTGTAAGTGATTAGGACATATATAATAGGTATAGGACTGTTGCTGGTATGTCTGACGACGAGTGCACAGAAGTTTTTCAACCTGACTGCAGAGCAAGTCAGGATTGACTCGCTGTTGCCTGTCTTTACCTATAGGCAAGCATTAGGTTATCACTATGCAGACTCTGTCTATGATGTCTCAATTGCCTATCCTGAGTATATTCCGATGAGTGAGGCAGACATTCTGCGCTACCAGTCCGTTACGGATGCCCCGTTGACTGCAGACCCCGACATTGCACAAGGTATCGCTGTCGATCGTAGACAAGGAGAACTGGTGGCATCGTTCGTTCCGCTGGTCTATCGTGACGGCCATTACCAGAAATTGGTGAGCTTTATGTTGCAGGTGACAGCCAAACCCAAAGAAAAGACTGTCGTCAGGAGGGCTTCGGCAATAGAAAGCCGATATGCCGACCATTCGGTATTCCGCACAGGACGATGGGTGAAAATCAGTATTCCCCAGACGGGCATCTATCAACTGACAGACGAAGTGGCTAAACAGGCTGGCTTCACAAGTGCTAGTAAGGTGAGAATATATGGCTATGGTGGAGCATTGCAACCTGAACAGTTGACGGCAGACTATCTGCAAGAAACTGACGACCTGCAAGAGGTGCCGACATGTACTGTCAATGGCCGAAGGTTGTTCTATGGCATCGGTCCCGTTACCTGGGACAGCAATCACCATCGTGTGCGTAATCC
>CACZCT010000091.1 GCA_902779745.1 uncultured Prevotellaceae bacterium | reverse complement strand
GTATCACTATATGGGAGTGTGAGTTAAAGCCAAAGAAGCGAGAGGAAACACTGGACTCCATTGCTTTCACCCTTAACCACATTTATCTGCAAGATCATAGGAGAAGTAAGACGGAAGAAATCAGAGGTAAGAAGGAAGAAGAATTAGAGATGCCTATGGCTGCAGAGGAAGAAAAATGAAAATACAATCTCATTTTCTTCGCTTAATCGGAATTTTGCACTATCTTTGTAGGCAAAAATAAATGATGGACGAAGATTTTGACATCCGACAAGAGCAGTTCTCCAGTTCTGAGAAAGACTTTGAGAATGCGCTCCGCCCGTTGTCGTTCGGTGATTTCAGTGGACAACAACAGGTGGTGGAGAACCTGCAGGTGTTTGTGGAGGCTGCAAAATATCGTGGAGAGCCCCTTGACCATACGTTGCTGCATGGTCCTCCAGGACTGGGTAAGACGACGCTCTCGAATATCATCGCCAATGAGTTGGGTGTCGGCTTTAAGATTACCAGTGGTCCAGTACTCGACAAACCAGGCGACCTTGCAGGTATCCTGACCTCGTTGGAGAAGAACGACGTGTTGTTTATCGATGAGATACACCGTTTGTCACCTGTGGTGGAGGAATACCTCTATTCCGCGATGGAAGACTATCGTATCGATATCATGATAGACAAGGGTCCGTCGGCACGTTCTATACAGATAGACCTCAATCCGTTTACGTTGGTGGGTGCCACCACACGTAGCGGTCTCCTGACAGCCCCGTTGCGTGCCCGTTTCGGTATCAATATGCACTTACAGTATTACGAGCCGGAGACGTTACAGAAGATTATTGAGCGTTCTGCAGGCATCTTACGGGTTCCTATCACCAAGGATGCCGCTGCCGAGATCTCTCGCCGCTCTCGTGGTACGCCTCGTATTGCCAATGCTTTGTTGCGTCGTGTCCGTGACTTCGCACAGGTGAAGGGCAGTGGACGTATTGACATGGAGATTACGAAGGTAGCCCTGACAGCATTGAATATCGACAAGTTCGGACTGGATGAGATAGACAACCGTATCCTGTTGACCATCATCGATAAGTTCCGTGGCGGTCCTGTGGGTATCACCACCATTGCAACGGCCATCGGAGAAGATGCAGGAACGGTAGAGGAGGTCTATGAGCCATTCCTGATCATGGAGGGTTTCATCAAGCGTACCCCTCGTGGACGTATGGTGACGGAACTAGCCTATCGTCATTTCGGACGTAATCCCTATACGGGGAATATCATGCAACCGAATCTTTTTGAGTAGTTCATAGTTAAGAGTTCATAGTTATGAGGACAGGAGTATTTGTAGGAAGTTTCGATCCGTTTACCGTAGGTCATGACTCTATTGTGACAAGAGCCTTGGGACTGTTTGACCGCCTCGTGATTGGTGTGGTAGGCGACCAGGTACATAAGCCTAATATGCAACCCGCAGAACAGCGGATGCAGGCTATCAAGGAACTCTATGCCAACGAGCCGCGTATAGAAGTGAAGCCCTACTATGGTCTTGCCGTCGATTTTGCGAAGGCAGAAGGAGCCCAGTATATTGTGAAGGGTGTCCGTTCCGTCAAGGATTTCGAATATGAACGTGAACAGGCGGATATCAACCGCCATATCAGCGGCATCGATACTGTCCTGTTGTTTGCAGAGCCCCAGTATTCCAGTGTCAGCAGTTCCCTTGTCCGTGAGTTGCAGCATTTCGGAAGGGATGTCTCTGAGTTCCTGCCTAAGAAATAACAATAATGACAATCATGAAGAAAATCATCTATACCCTTTGTATCGTCATGGGCTTCTGTGCCTGTGGTACCACTAAGAAACAGCCTGTAGAGGAACAGCCTGTTGTCACAATCCAGTTTAATGCGGACTCCGCCTATGCCTTCTGTGCCGCCCAGTGTGACTTCGGACCTCGTGTAATGAACAGTGATGCCCACGAGCAGTGTGGTGCCTGGATTCAACAGAAGTTCCAGCAGTACGGTTATCAGGTGGAGATGCAGAAAGCCGACTTGAAAGGCTATAATGGTACCATTCTCAAAAGTACGAACATCATTGCAAGACAGACAAAGGTCGAAGGTCAAAAGTCTAAGATCTTTATCTGCGCCCACTGGGACAGTCGTCCTTGGGCAGATAATGACCCAGAATCCGCCAACTGGCATAAGCCTGTGATGGCAGCGAATGACGGTGCCAGCGGTGTTGCTGTGATGTTGGAGTTAGCACGACTCATCCAACAGAATGATTCCCTGAACATTGCCGTTGACTTTGTCTGCTTCGATGCGGAAGACTGGGGTATTCCTCAATGGGATGAGACAGGAAATGGTGCAGACTCTTGGGCTTTGGGTTCCCAATATTGGGCAAAGACTTTAGCCGCTAACCCCTCGACTCAAAACTATAGCTATGGCATCCTCCTCGATATGGTAGGTGGACAAGGTGCGAAGTTCTATCAGGAATTCTATTCCTTACAGAAGGCAGGTGCTGTTGTAGAGAAGGTATGGCGTGCTGCCAGTGCTGCCGGTTATGGCAGTTTCTTCCCGATGAAGGAAGGCGGTGGCGTAACTGACGACCATGTCCCCGTGAATAATGTGGCAAATATCCCTTGTATTGATATTATTAACCACTATCCTGACTGTAAACAGAGTTCCTTCGGTCCTACATGGCATACCGTTCAGGACGATATGCAGCATATCGACAAAAACACCCTGCAAGCCGTCGGGCAGACCTTGGTACAGTTGATATATAACGAATAGCCCTACACGCTCAACTAAATCTGTCCTGCCTCTACCATCAGAACAACCCGTTCTGTGAGGCGGTCGACACCTTCTGGGTCGTATTTCTTTTTCAGACTGGCTCCGAAAGCCCATGCGAAAGCCTGATAGAACCCGGCACGTACAGGACCCAGGAAAGCCTGGATGAGTTCATAGCCGGAGGAATTGCTTTCACGATAGATGAGCTTGATAAGTAGTTTTCCCTGTGAGTAGGTGAGTTTCTTCATACGGGGCTTGTATTCCTTCATGATACTCTTCTCCACGAGTTTCATATGGGCATCCCTCGCCTGTTTGTCCGGCAGTGTCTCCAGGAACTCTGCTGTCTCCATCATGATGGCACGTGCCTCCTTGGCGATAGGCAAAACTATCTTCACGTTTTTCACCAGCCGATTATATGCCTGCTGCTGTTTTTTGCTACTGAATGTGATAGGCGGGTAGACATAGACATTGTTCATCTCCATATACTGGATGCTGTCGCCGTTTTCCAAGACCTTACCCACCTTCACCGTTGGCACGAAGGTAGGACTGTCCAGATCAATATCTTGTCGATTCTGGTTGGTATTCTGGGCATTTATACCCAGTGTCACCATCATCATGATAAGGAATACACATTTTTTCATGACAGCATACATAATCAGTATCAACGCATGGCAAGTGCCTTATTCTCGGCAGCCTCCATGATTTCACGTTCACCGGGACCTTTATCGTTGATGCCGCAGAGATGGAGAATGCCGTGGATGATGACACGATGCAGTTCTTCGTCATAGTCCTTCTGAAAGAGTTCGGCATTTGAACGTACGGTATCAAGGGAAATGACAAGGTCGCCATTGAGAGTATTGCCCTCGTTATAGTCGAAGGTGATGATGTCGGTATAATAATCGTGCCCCAGATACTGGCGGTTGACCTCCAGGATATGTTCGTCGTCACAGAAGAGATAGCCTACCTCTCCCACTTTCTTGCCATAGGTGGCAGCCACACGACGGATCCAAGCAGTGGTCTCACGACGCTTGATATTCGGGAAACGGACATTCTCGTTTTGGTAGGTAATCATAGACTTATTTCTTTTCGGTTTGTACTTGTGTCATCACACGGAGGAAGTTGCCTCCCCAGATTTTCTGGATATCCTTGTCAGCATAGCCACGTGCCATCAGTCGGCGGGTGAAATTCAGCAACTCGGAAGAGTCGGCAAGTCCACGGATGCCTCCGTCTCCATCGAAGTCAGTGCCCAGTCCGACATGGTCGATACCCATGACCTCAATGGCGTGTTCGAGATGGGCGATGGCATCCTCTATCGTCGCCTCCCCGTCAGAACGAAGGAAACCATGATAAAGGGTGATTTGCATCACACCGCCCTTGGCTGCGAGGGCACGCATCTGGTCGTCAGTGAGGTTACGGGGATGGTCACAGAGAGCACGACAACTGCTATGACTGCATACGATGGGCAGTTTGCTAATCTCCAAAGCATCATAGAAACTTTTCTCGCTGGCATGACTGAGGTCGACCATAATGCCCAGGCGGTTCATCTCGCGGACGACTTCCTTTCCAAAGGCACTGATACCATTGTGAGTCTGATTTCCCTTCGCGGAGTCGCAGATATCATTGTCACCGTTATGGCAGAGAGTGATATAGACGATTCCCCTTTCGGCGAAATATTTCAGGTTATCCAGTTTTCCGTCAAGGGCAATACCGTTCTCAATGCCCAGCATGATACTTTTCCGCCCGTTATGCTTGTTCTCCCAAAGATCGTTAGGTGTCCGTGCAAGGGCAAGATAAGACTGATGGTTTGTCACAATATTCTCTATCTTGTCAAAGATGCGGTCGGCAAAAGCCTTAGGCTGTTCTGTTGGCTGGGGGAGGTATGCCACCATGATGGTAGCATCCTGATGCCCCTCTGTCATCTTATGCAAGTCGACGAGCAGTCTCTCGTCACGGCTCCCGAAGTCAACACCCTGTGGAAAGAACATCGGGGTGTCGCAATGGGTGTCAAGGGTCATGATGTGCTGGTGCATCATACATGCCTGATGATAGGATGTCGCCTCACGGACAAGCCACTTGAAGATAGGCAGACCGTTGTCAAGACATTCCGGATGCCATTGTACGCCGATGATACTCTTGAACTCACGACTCTCCAT
>CACZCT010000090.1 GCA_902779745.1 uncultured Prevotellaceae bacterium | reverse complement strand
ACTACTACTACGACAGGTTGCGTCCGAGCCTCTGTCTCCACAATTTTCTTCAAGCTAAGAATGCTTTTTACGGAACCTACGGACGTTCCGCCGAATTTCATTACTTTCATATTCCTATGCAATTTATCTTGCCTAACGGTACCCCTCAACAAGTGGGGCTTGCTCCATTAGCGCTGCAAAGGTAGTGAAAAATGTAATAATAAAAAAATGTAAAAATGTAAAAAATGTAAAAATGCGAGTTTCCCCGCATTTTTACATTATTAACTGTACAGGAATCGTTTGATACTACGCTTCGGTGTCTTTGCAAATTCCTCCGTACGAATCTCTATTTCGGTAATCTTCTCATAGGCAGGCAACTGCTCGTTCAGTTGTTGGCGGTTCTGCTCCATGATATTCTTGATATCATTTTCGTTGAGGTTCAAGTTCTTTGCTTCGTCGTAGTCAGGATAGACCAGTCCGACCAGTTTGGTGTCACGCTGTACCACCACACTCTCGACAACCATTGTCATGGAGTTGAGCTTGTCTTCTATCTCCTCAGGATAGATATTCTGACCGTTAGGACCTAACAGCATGTTCTTCGAGCGTCCGTTGATATACACATTACCGTCATAGTCCATGGTGCCAAGGTCGCCCGTATGATACCAACCATCCTTGTCAAGGGTCTCATTGGTGGCCTCCTCGTTTTTGTAATAACCCAGCATGACATTCAGTCCCTTGGCGAGAATCTCACCAGGTTTATTGGCAGGATCGCTGGAGTTGATTTTCACCTGCATGTGATAGGCAGCCTGACCACAGGAACCTTGGGCGAAGTCATGCCAGTCGCGGTAACAGATAATCGGTGCACATTCGGTAGCTCCGTAGCCGACGGTATAGGGGAATTCTATTTTCTTCAGGAAAGACTCTACCTCCTGGTTGAAGGCGGCACCGCCAATAATCACCTCGTAGAGTTCTCCGCCAAAAGCTTTGATAACCTCGTCGCAGATCATCTGGCGCACCTTCTTTGAGATGACGGGCATGGCCAGTAACAGGCGCATGCGGTTGTTCTGGATCTTCGGGAAGACCTTCTTGCGGATAATCTTCTCGATAACCAATGGGACGGCGATGATGATTTTGGGCTTGATGTCTGCAAAAGCCTGTGCAATGATGGCTGGCGAGGGGATACGGTTGAGGTAATAGACATGACAGCCATGCAGGAATTCAAAGACGAACTCGAATGCCATGCCGTACATATGTGCCATAGGAAGGATAGAGATGATACGGTCTCCCTTGTCGATAATCTTGCCTAACACATACTCCGCGAAGTCGTAGTTCGACCAGAGGGCACGATAGGGTACCATGACACCCTTCGAGAAACCTGTTGTGCCGGAGGTGTAGTTGATCATTGCCAGTTCCTCGCCATTCTCCTCTTTATAATAATGGACGTGTTCCTTCCGGAAATATTTGGGGAATTTCTTGCCGTACAGTTCGTTCAAATGCTCACGGGCATAGGTGAGCTTGTCGGTACGGGAGAGCATCAGCGAATAGTCGGGATTATTGATGATACCTTCCAGATGAGGCATCTGTACCGGGTCTATCTGTGTGGCCACATGGTCGCCGACAAACAACAGTTTGGCATCGGAATGGTTGACGATATTGTGAATCTGGTCAGCCATGAATTCATGGAGGATAGGTACCGCGACGGCTCCGTAAGTCAGTGTAGCGAGGAAGGCAACAGCCCACTGGCTGCTGTTGCGTCCGCAGAGGGCAATCTTGTCACCCTTCTCCACACCGCAGTTCTCAAACAGGATGTGCAGTTTCTCTATCTTTCTTGCCACATCATGGAATTGCAGGGTGGCTCCCTTATAGTCCGTCAATGCATCAAGATCCCAATGGTCAATGATGCTCTTCTCAATGATTTGGTTAAAACTGGGTACGTTTTCCATATCTTCGATTATTTATATAAGTAGCGTTTTATACTCTTTTTGGGAGTCTTCTCAAACTCCTCTTCCCGGATTTCAATGGAATGGATACGACTATAGGGAGGCAGGATGATGTTGAGGTGCTGGCGGTTTTGCTCCATGATACCTTGCAGGTCGTCGTCCGTGAATCCCATTTCCTTTTTCTCATCCATATCAGGATAGACAAGGGCGGTAAGATGGTCACCCCGTTGTACGACGATACATTCTGAGACCATTGCCATCGAGCCCAGCTTGTCCTCAATCTCCTCAGGATAGACATTCTGTCCGTTGGCTCCCAACAACATGTTCTTTGAACGTCCGCGGATGAATACATGACCGTCATACGACATGGTACCGAGGTCGCCCGTATGATACCAGCCGTCATCATCCAGTACCTTGCGGGTGGCTTCCTCATTCTTATAATAGCCTAACATCACATTTGTGCCCCTTGTCATAATCTCACCCGGGATGCCATAGGGGTCGCTGGACAGGATTTTCACCTCCATGTGGTCTACGGCGGTGCCACAGGAACCGGATACGAAGTCGTGATAGTCGCTATAGGTGATCAGTGGGGCACATTCTGTCGTACCATAGCCTACGGTGATAGGGAAGTCGATGTCCCTGAGGAACGACTCTATCTCCTGGTTCAGGGGGGCTCCCCCTACGATGACCTCGTATGCCTCACCGCCAAAGGCGGCATATACCTCCTGACAGATACGCTCTTTGACCTTTTTGGAGACGACGGGCATCTGTAACAGTAGTTTGATGGCATTACTCTGTATCTTCGGGAATACGCGCTTGCGGATAATCTTCTCGATAATCAATGGAACGGCGACGACCAGATGAGGTTTTACCTCTTTGAAAGCCTCTGCGATAATAGCAGGAGAGGGCAGTCGGTTGAGGAAGAAAAGGTGATAGCCGGAGCAGAAGGGGAAGAGGAATTCTATCGCCTGTCCGTACATGTGTGCCATCGGCAGGATACTCAGCATCTTACTGAACTTGGGCATCTTAGGTCCCAACTGGGTAATACAGAAATCCACATTGCCCCACAGGGAACGGTAGGGTAGCATCACACCTTTCGAGAATCCTGTCGTGCCACTGGTATAGTTGAGCATACATAACTCGTCTGGCATGTCTATGTGCCAGTTGATGTGCTCGGCACGGAATGCCATGGGGTATTTCTCCCCGAACAACTGGTTCAGGTGTTCCCTGGCATCCATGAGTCGTTCGTTTCTGCAGGTATGCAGGGAGAAGTCAGGCAGGTTGAGGATCCCTTCCAGATTCGGCATTTCCTTCTCATCAATGATCTTTACGATATAGTCGCCGACAAAAAGTAGTTTTGACTCTGAATGGTTGACGATATTGTGAATCTGTTCTGCATTGAACTCATGGAGGATAGGGACTACTACGGCACCATAGGTTAGTGTGGCAAGATAAGCCACAGCCCAGTGGGCAGAGTTACGTCCACAAACTGCGATGCGGTCACCTTTCTCTATGCCCGCCGCTTCCATCATGATATGCAGCTTCTCTATCTTGCGAGCTACGTCATGGTATTGTAACGTAGTCCCTTTATAGTCGGTCAGCGCGTCGAGTAGCCAGTTTTCCTTGATCGTCCTAACGATGTAGGAGTTGAAACTAGGTATGTCGTTCATTGCACAATTCTCAAAATTTTGTGCAAAGATAATATCTTTCCTGCACATTCGCAAAAAAAATGTGCAATATTTTATCTTCTAAGAGAAAAATAAGAGAAAATAGGAAAAAGGGAACAATTTAAGACAAGGGAATCTCGACGATGAACCGGCATCCGTCATGATAGTCTTCATCAAGGGTGAGGTCACCGCCTAAGTTGCGGGCATGGCGTTTGGCCAGCGGAAGACCAAGACCAAGACCTTCGGAGAGATCGTCGACTTTGGTGAAGAACTTGAAGATGCTTTCACGGTCGGCTTCCGAAATACCTTTTCCTGTGTCTTCTACGATGAATTGGACGGTAGTGTCTGTGGAGGTGATGCGGAATAAGATGTGCTGGCCGTCGGAATATTTGCCGGAATTATAGAGGACTTCACGCAGGCTGCGCATCAGATAGAGGCGGTTGGTCCAAATACAGAAGTCATCATTCACTTCTGACTGTAAGTTGATGGTGAGGTCGGGATAGCGTTGTTTCGTGTAGCTGATAGCCTCCCGTGCCACTTCGTTACAGGATACCATGTCATGTTTGTTGGTTTCCATCAGTTCTTCGGAAAGACCTGTCTCAGAACTGTCGTAAAGCATCAGCACCATACGGTTGAGCAACTTGGAATTGTGGTCCAGCGTATCGGCAATACTCTTCTTTTCCTCTTCAGACAGTCCTTCGCTATTCGTATCGACCAGTATCTGTGCAAAGCCCATGATGATGTTCAGCGGTGTACGTATCTGGTGGGTCACATTCTGAATGAAGGTGGTTTTCTGACTGTCAGCCTCCTGTACCAGACGTGTGGCTTTTGCCAAGTCTTCGTTGCGCTGTTTGGCTTGCTCGGTACTATAGTGCACACTGCCCATGTGGAAGTTAAGCGACTGAAGCATGGTGGCAAAACTGTTTTGGAGTCGTCCTACGGCATCCTCCCGTGTACTGTGGGGAATATGTACCTCCATATTGCCTTCGGCAATGTTCTGTGTCTTGACCAATAGTTGGTTGAGCGGACGGATGGCTTGGGCAACAGACCGGTAGCATAACAGAAGAATCGCTATCAGGCCGAAGACAAGCAGGGGGGTGATAATATAGGTCTGCTGGTGATACCCTTCCAGGATGTCATTGTCAGGACATACGATGGCGAGGCTCCAGGAGGTATTGGGGACAGGCTGGTAACAGACGACACATGGTTCACCGTCGATGGTGACGTTCATGCGCCCTGTAACACCAGTCGTCATCTCATGCCCCAGTGCGATGAGGTCGGCTTGTTTGCGCGGGTCTACATCGCTATAGATGGTCTGGTTAAACAGACGGGTTGAGTCGGGATGGATGAAAAAGCGGCCCTTTTGATCAACCATCATATAATAGGAATGAAGGTAGGGCTTCTCTTCTGAGATGATTTTATTAAGATGATACAATGATAGGTCGGTGGAGATGACGGCAATGAGACGGTTGTCGGCATCATAGATAGGCT
>CACZCT010000089.1 GCA_902779745.1 uncultured Prevotellaceae bacterium | reverse complement strand
GTGGTGTCCAGGTCAGAGGCCTTTCCCTTGTATACTGGGGCGCGTTTCTCCAAGAAGGCATTGATGCCCTCCTGATAGTCGGCACCTTTGTAGACTCGTGTGCGATAGGCGTTGATGCGCTCGAAACTCTCCGAGGGGATGACAGAGGAGGCACGGCTCAGGATACGGAACTGTCGTTTGATGGCACTGATGGACAATACACTGTTGCGACGCAGGGGATTGAGGAACTGCTCTTCCAGTATATCCTCCAACTGGTCAGGTTCAGCAACGCGGTTGATCAGTCCTACATTCAGGGCATCCTTAGCCTCGATGGGGGTGGCAAGGAAGAACATCTCACGTGCCTTGTTCAGTCCTAACTGATTGATGAAGTGCATGATACCCGATGCATTATAGGGAATGCCGATCTTGGCAGGTGTGATGGCAAACGTGGCAGTAGAGGCACTGACAATCATGTCGCATGACAGGCAGAGGTCGCATGCTCCACCCCATACAGTGCCGTCTACACAGGCAATGACAGGAATAGGCGTTTCCTGTACCTTCCGGATTAGTTTCTCCATAGGCACGTCATAGGCGAGGGGGTCGTCGCCATTTTGGGGCAACTCACGGATATCATGTCCTGCGCTCCATACGCCTTTCTTACATTGTGCCTTGATGACGATGCCCACACACTCCTGGTCATAGCCATGCTGCAGGCTTTCGATTAACTCCAGACACATCTCCTCGCTCAGGCAATTGAAATGGTCTGCATTCTGCATCTCCACATAGCAGATGCGCTCTTTGATCACAGTATTTACTAACTTCATCGTTCTATTAACATTACAAAGAAACTTCTGATTATTCAGCATCATCCCCTTTCTTCTTGGGCATTTCCGCCTGTAGTTTCTCAACGGCTCCTGTAATGGGGTTGAGTCGCAGGTGGGTAGGGTATTTCTTGAAAAGGGAACCGCCACGGAGTTCCGTGAAGCCGAACTGGGCGAGGGGATAGTCATAAGTGGCCAATTGCTGGTCTTCCCGATAGAGGGTCAGGCGGACGAAGCCAGGGATATTGGTATAGAAGCCGCCGTCTTTCTTGTTTTCGGGAAAGTCATATTGCTGTTGCGACTGCTGGTGCAAGTCCTCCAGAGTCAGGTAGAAAGGGATGCCGGAGAGGTCGTCTTTGTCGACCAGTCCCTGTAGTTTGCTGATACGGAAGATAACCTCATGTTTCATCTCTTTGTCAGGACAGAGGGTGAATGTCTGTTCCGTGGTATCACACTCTGTGACTCCCGTGAAGAGGGACATAAGGGCATCATACGTCTTGTCGATCTCGTCGAGCATCAGTTGCAGTTGTGCCCTGTCGGAAGGCATCTCTTCCGCCTCCCCGGTAATCAGCAGTTGACGATGCTCTTTCAGTTCTGCCATCTGGAGTGCCGTCAACTCTGCCTTTTTTGCCATACTGCCTGCCGCCAAGGCTTCCTCGCTGAGGAACCTCATTGGGTCGACAGGGTGTTTTTGGGTTGCCGCCACAAACGGCTTGTGAGTCTTGAAGACCATCGGGGTGTCGTTGACGGAAAGCAGTACACCGTCGTCGCTGAGTTTGATTTCCGATGTCGCACTCTTGCCTTTCAGGTTGACGATAAAGCATTTGGAGGTGTCACGGACCCCCGTCTGACTGAGTTGGAAGTTAATAAGACGATAATTCGTTAGTTTGTCCTGACGAATATTCTGGAGATGGACATATTTCTCGGCATACTTGGCGAAGATGCCAGGGGTATAGGCTGTCTTCTCAACAAGGAGATGGAAATGGATAGCGGTCTTCGGCAGGTAATAGACAGTACCTTCAGGCACCTTGCCCTCCAATAACTTAGAGGAAGAGACTGGCTGTGCCCATGCGGCAACACTCCAGAGCGTCAAGGCTATTATATAAAGAATCCTTCCGTGTCTCATGTGTCTATTCCTTCAGTCGTTTGAAAGCACGGGAGATATAGCGGATGATATCCTCGGCAATCAGGCTCTCCTCTCCTAAGTCACGTGCCGCTAAGTCGCCAGCCAGTCCGTGGAGATAGACAGCGACGGAGCAGGCATCGACAGGCTTGTAGCCTCTGGCGAGGAGTGCCGTGAGAATACCCGTGAGCACATCGCCACTACCAGCCGTTGCCATTCCTGGGTTACCCGTCGGGTTGAAGAGTACATGTCCGTCAGGCATACAGATAGCGGTATAGCGTCCTTTCAGGATGATGTAGCCTTGCAGTCGTTCTGCCAGATGGCGAGCCTTGGTCAGTCGCTCGTAACTGTCGGCAGAGTGTCCTTCCATACGGTCGAACTCTTTGACGTGAGGGGTCAGGATAATCCCCTTGGGCAATTGCTGAAGCCAGGCGCGGTGATTGGCAAGAATATTCAGTGCATCGGCATCAGCAACAATAGGACAGGTGGTACGGCGCAGCTGCGCAATCAAAGGAATCGCTGTCGTCTCACTTTGTCCAAGACCTGGTCCGATACCCAATGCATCGAAGTCTTCCGTCTCTACTGCTTCAGAGAAGATCGTCTCTTCAGGGTCAAACTGGAGTACTGCCTCTGGTACGGAAATCTGTAGGATATCCCTGTTCTTTTTGGGAGTATGAACAGTCACCTTTCCAACACCAGAGCGCAGACAGGCACGGGTAGCGAGGATGGCTGCCCCTGCCATGCCGTAACTTCCTGCTATCATCAGGGCATGCCCCATCTGTCCCTTGTGGGCAAAGGCATCACGTCCTAATAGTAAGGGACGTATCTGTGACTCTTCCAGAACGGTATAGTTCGCCTCGATTTTCTCTATTCCCTCCTGACTCAGTCGGATGTCAAGCACTTTCAACTGTCCGATAAACTGCTGATTCTCTGGGAAGAGGAAGGCAAGCTTCGGTTGCTGGAGGGTCAGGGTGAGGTCGGCGCGGATGATATTGGCACGGACATTATAGGTATTGTCCTCTGTCATCAGACCAGAGGGGACATCAATAGAGACAATCTCAGCGGAAGAAGCATTGATGTATTTCACCAAGGAGGCGAAGCCGCCTGCCAACGGCTTGTTGAGACCGGAGCCGAAGAGTCCGTCAACTACTAGCATGCCTTTCTCCAGACGGGGTGGGTCAAACTCCTGCGTGACTTCAATGAAGTTCTTGACACGCTTCGACTCGGTGAGTCGTTTCTTGTTGGCAGCACATTCCTCGGCAAGATGTCCACTGATATTAAAGAGATAAACACTTACCTGATAGTTGAGCTCGCCCAGCATGCGTGCCACTGCAAGTGCGTCTCCACCGTTGTTGCCTGGTCCTGCAAAGACGACAACGGGTATGGAATTATTCCACCCGTCAGTGATGGCACGTGTCAATGCCTTGGCGGCACGTTCCATCAAATCGATACTGGGAATCGGCTCGTGTTCGATGGTGTATCTGTCAAGCTCTTTGATTTGAGCACTGGTGAATATTTTCATTGCAATTGCAAAATTAAGAAAAATATACTAATCCATAGCATTTCTTTGGGGAAAAATTAGTAATTTTGTGGCAAATTAGCAAATAAGACCCTATGAGTATCGTCAAAATTAAGGACAAGACGTTTGAGACTTCTATCTCTGCCGAGGAGATTGCCAAGCGTGTGAAAGAACTTGGACAACAGTTAAGCAAGGACTTTGAAGGCAAGAATCCTCTGTTTCTTGCTGTCTTGAACGGATCGTTTATCTTTGCGGCAGACTTGATGCGTGAGATAACGATACCCTGTGAGATATCTTTTGTGAAGCTTGCTTCCTATCAGGGCACGACCTCAACGGGCAAGATACAGGAGGTGATAGGTATCAATGAGGACTTGTCTGGTCGTACCATTGTCATCGTGGAGGATATCGTGGAGAGCGGACTGACGATGAAGCGAATGATAGAGACATTAGGTACCCGTAATCCTGCCTCTGTCCATATCTGTACGTTGTTTGTGAAACCTGAGAAACTACAGGTTGACTTGAACATCGAGTATTCGGCATTTTCCATTCCCAATGCCTTCATCGTAGGCTATGGACTGGATTATGACCAACAGGGACGCCAGTTGAAGGAGGTCTATTCGTTGAAAATGTAAGAATGTAAAAATTAGAAAATGTAAAAATGAAATAAGATGAAGAATATTGTGATTTTCGGAGCCCCGGGCTCTGGCAAGGGTACGCAGAGCGACTTGCTGATAGAGAAGTACGGACTGGAGCATATCTCCACAGGTGATGTGCTGCGTGCTGAAATTAAGAAGGGTACTGAGTTAGGTAAGACCGCCAAAGGCTATATTGATAATGGACAGTTAATTCCTGATGCGTTGATGATTGACATCCTCGCCAGTGTCTATGATTCCTTCGGACGTGAACATAAGGGTGTTATCTTTGATGGCTTCCCTCGTACCATTCCACAGGCTGAGGCATTGAAGAAGATGCTGGAGGAGCGTGGTGACAAGGTGGCTGCGATGCTGGAACTGGATGTTCCTGAGGATGAGTTGATGACGCGTCTCATCAAGCGCGGACAGGAAAGCGGTCGTGCCGATGATAACGAGGAGACTATCAAGAAGCGCCTCGTCGTGTATCACTCGCAGACACAACCATTGATTGAGTGGTATAAGAAGGAAGGACTGCATTATCATATTAATGGTCTGGGTACCTTGGAGCGTATCTTCGGAGATATCCAAAAAGTGATAGATGGAATCTAATTTCGTAGACTACGTCAAGATACTTTGTCGTTCAGGCAAGGGTGGACGGGGATCTGCGCATCTCCGTCATGTGAAGTATAACCCGAATGGTGGTCCTGACGGCGGAGACGGCGGCAAGGGCGGAAGCATCATTCTGCGTGGTAACCATAACTACTGGACGTTGCTTCATCTGCGCTACGAGCGTCATATCTTTGCAGAACATGGCGGTAATGGCGGTCGCGACAAGTGTCATGGAACCGATGGTAAGGACGTGTATATCGACGTACCTTGTGGAACGGTCGTTTATAATGCCGAGACGGGTAAGTATGTCTGTGATGTCACCTACGACGGACAGGAAGTCGTATTGTTGAAAGGCGGGCGTGGCGGACTGGGCAACTTCCAGTTCCGTTCTGCCACGAA
>CACZCT010000088.1 GCA_902779745.1 uncultured Prevotellaceae bacterium | reverse complement strand
GCAGTGATTATCATGATGGCTATCGGACAAGGCTCCAAGGAGAGTATCCGTCAGGAACTTTCCACGATGGGTACCAATCTGTTAACCATCCGTCCTGGTGCAGACATGCGAGGCGGCGTCCGTCAGGATCCGTCGAGTATGCAGACGCTGAAGATGGCAGATTATGAGCGTATCATGCAGGAGAAGCGTTTTGTCACGAAGGTATCTCCGGAGGTCACCGCCAGCGGTCAGGCCATCTATGGCAATAACAACACCAATGCCTCGATGTACGGAGAGTCGATTGACTATCTCGACATCAAGCAATGGCCCGTTGAGGAAGGTGACTGCTTCACGGAGGAGGATATCAAGAAGGCCGCGAAGGTCGTCGTGGTGGGAACTACCATCGTCAAGGAACTCTTTGGTGAGAATGTCGATCCCATCGGTAAAACCATCCGCTTCAAGTCGATTCCCATGCGCATCATCGGCGTACTGAAGTCGAAAGGCTATAACTCTTGGGGCATGGACCAGGACAACGTCATCATTGCCCCGTATACTACGGTGATGAAACGTATCGCTGCCCAGACCTATTTCTCGAGTATTGTCTGCTCTGCCGTCACTGAGGAGCTCAGCGATGCCGCCATCGAAGAGTTGACCCAGATACTGCGTAACAACCACAAGCTGAAGGAAGGTGCCGACGACGACTTCACCATCCGCTCGCAGGCAGAGATGATGGAGACCATGTCGTCGACAATGGATACCGTAACTATCATCCTGGTCGTGGCGGCTGCCTTCTCCCTGTTGGTGGCAGGAATCGGTATCATGAATATCATGCTCGTCTCCGTGACCGAGCGTACCAAGGAAATCGGTCTGCGCATGGCAGTAGGTGCCACCGGTCCCGTCATCTCTCTGCAGTTCCTCATCGAGTCGGTACTCATCTCCGTCACCGGCGGACTGTTAGGTATTTTGGTCGGATGCAGTGCCAGTGGAGGTCTCAGCCTGATAGGCATGCCGTCTAGTGTTCCTGCCTGGAGCATCTATGTATCCTTCTTTGTGTGCGTCTGTATCGGTGTCCTCTTCGGATACATACCAGCGCAAAAGGCAGCCAACATGGATCCCATAGAAGCCATCCGCCATGAATAGACGACTGAAATACTTCCTGCATGTGGCATTCTGGGCATTTATGTTCCTCTCGCCACTGACCTATGCCCGTGGCACGGGGATATCAATATTGCAGTATATCATGAACTGCATGTCGCCCCTATTACTGATGGTGGTGTTCTACATTAATTATTTCTGGCTGACACCTAAATATTTCGTGGCAGGCAAGCACCGTTATTTCATGTTGATCAATGCCGTCATGGTTATCAGTCTGGGTATCGCACTACACTACTGGATGGACTTCACCATTGATCTTTTCCAGCCCAGTACGTCACAACGCTATACACCTAGTGCCATCGACACGTTCTTCTTCATACTGCGTGACATCATCAACCTCGCCATCTTCGCCACCGCAGCCACCTGTATAGCCCTTGCCCAGCAATGGTACTGGGCGGACCAGGCACGTAGCAGGGCCGAGGCGGCACGTACCGATGCAGAACTGAGCAACCTACGTAACCAGATTAATCCGCACTTCCTGTTAAACACCCTCAACAACATCTACGCCCTCACCGCTTTCGATACGGAAAAGGCTCAGGAGGCGATACAGGAACTATCGAAGATGATGCGCCATATTCTTTATGACTACCAGCAGTCTGCCGTTCCTTTACAGGATGAAATTGAGTTCATCGACAACTACGTCAAACTGATGAAGATACGGCTTCCTAAATCTGTCGAGGTGACCTTCGATGTCCATGCCACAAAGTCTGACATCACCATCGCTCCCATGATTTTCATCTCCCTGGTAGAGAATGCCTTCAAGCATGGAGTAAGTCCCACGGAGCCGTCCTTTGTCCATATCACTATAGAGGCAGACGATCAGAATATCATTTGTGATCTCCGTAATTCTAACTACCCCAAGGCAGCCACAGATCACAGCGGTCATGGTATCGGTCTGCAACAGGTACAACGCCGACTGGAATTAGCCTATTTCGAACATTATACGTGGACAAAAGGGGTGACCGCCAACGGTAAAGAATACCATTCCCGCATCCATATCGTGGACTGGAAAGAATCAAACAGAAAATTAAAAAGTGAAAACAACAAATAACTAAATATTATGACCATCAATTGCGCCATTATCGACGACGAGCCTTTAGCAGCAGGACTGCTCAAAAGCTATGTAGAGAAAACCCCCTTCTTCCAACTCATCGGAACCTACGGTAGTGCTATCGAGGCGATGAAGGAACTCAGAGAGAACCCTGCCCAACTGCTGTTTCTTGACATCCAGATGCCTGAACTTTCGGGCATTGAGTTTGCCAAGATCCTACCTCCCGAGACAAAAATCATCTTCACTACCGCCTTCCAGCAGTATGCTATCGAAGGCTACAAGGTCAATGCCCTCGACTACCTGATGAAGCCCATCAGTTACGACGACTTCCTAAAGTCTGCCGACAAGGCTGTCGACTGGTTTACCATCATCCAGAAGCAACAGGCTTATGCTGCCGACCGTTTTATGTTTGTCAAAAGCGACTACAAACTGGTCCGTGTCAGTCTCGACGACATCCTCTATATTGAGGGACTGAAGGACTATGTCCGCATCTATTTGCAAGACGACACGAAGATCTTGAGTCTAATGAACATGAAAAAGGTTGAGGACTACTTGCCCCACCCCGAGTTCCTGCGTACTCACCGCAGCTATATCGTCCACATGACCAAGGCAGAAATCATTGACCGCTTCCGTATTGTCTTTGGCGACCAACACCTCCCTGTGTCCGACTCCTATAAAGAAGAGGTACAGCAGTATCTCGACCTCCACACGCTGGCATAGGTCCTTCAGACCTAATAACCATCAGCGTCCCCATCATTGTAAGAACCTCCTAAACGAGGTTCTTTTTTTACCCATTATTTGTCTTGTTCCTGTAGATAATCACACCCAGGATCACAAGCACCACTACCGCAATAATCTCAAGCCATTCCATATCACCTTATTCCTTTGCTGTTACCAAACTAATCATATACTCTTGCAATGCCCCCAGCCCTTCTCCACGAGGACGGGCATTAGAACCACCGGAACTGATGGACTCCCCATTGGAGAACTTGGCGGAGAACGACCACGAATAGCCGTCCAAGACTTGGAAGGGAGGAAGATAATACTCTTTATACTTATACATCTTGTATTCTTTGATGATAGCACGCAAATCCGCAAGGGTCTCCGCCTTCACCTTCTTCTCAATGATCTCACCGTATTTTTCCCGCTGAGCCTTGACAATGACAGTACCGTCTTCTTGTCGTTCCACCAGCGCATAATACCTATAGCCTGCCATCGTACCATGCTCCGTATATTCCACCTTGACCAGTTCGCCCTCCGGCATCTTCGAGAAGATACTCTCTACAGACAATGTCCCCAGCCAACTGCTAACCAAACTAACCAATATCCAGGTCATCATATTCAAAGTATTAAGGGTTGATGGGACAAAGATACGATTTAGTGAGCAAAAAAGCAAGAAATTAATAATTATTTTGTATCTTTGTCGCCAAAGACATCCCTATCAATAATGAAACTAAAAGTTTTTTACATCCTTTTAGCACTGATCATAGCTGCCATCAGTGCCACCGCACAGACATCAACGACGGAGGTATTGCTGGAGACAACGGCAGGTAATATCCGCATCGCCCTCTACGACGAGACGCCATTGCATCGTGACAACTTCCTCAAGCTCGTCAAGATGAACGTCTACGATTCCCTTCTCTTCCATCGTGTCATCAAGGATTTTATGATACAGAGCGGCGACATCAACAGCAAACATGCAAAACCAGGCCAACGGTTAGGCACCGGTGACTATGACTATACCCAGGAGGCTGAGTTCCGCCTGCCCCAAATATATCATCGCCGCGGTGTGGTGGCAATGGCTCGCGAGGGCGATAATGTCAACCCAGAGATGCGCAGTTCCGCCTGCCAGTTCTATATTGTATGGGGACGTGTGCTCGATGATGCCAAACTGGCAAAGATACAGGAGAAACTTGACTCTGCCACCCAAGGGCGTATCAAACTCACGCCTGAGATGATGGCGACTTACAAGACCATGGGAGGCACTCCCCATCTGGATGGTCAGTATACTGTCTTTGGCGAAGTGAAGGAGGGATTGGACATCGTCGACAAGATACAACAGGCTCAAACGGACCAGTTTGCCCGTCCCCTTGAGGACATCCGCATCCTGAAAGCCACCGTCACCAAGGATATTCCAGAAATGCCCAAACCCATAGCAATATCTATTTCTCCCAAATCTCGCAAGAAAACCCGTTAAGAATCCACAATGAAAAGAAATAAATTAAACATTAATATTCAAAAACGATGAAAAAAGTCATGCTAACGATGGTAGCGGCCTTGCTGATGACAGCATGCGCTACACTTACACCTGAAGAGAAAGCCGCCCGTGAGGCAGAACGTGTAAAGAATGTAAGAGAGGCCGTGGGTACTCAGAACTACCGTATCAGCGTCAATACGATGAAACCAATGCGAGGTAGTAGCCACAGCGTCTTTGACAGCGGACTCATTGTCGAGGGTAACTCTGTAGTCTGCCACCTACCCTACGCAGGCCTTGATGACATTCCACATCCAAAAACACGTTACGAGGTACGCCAGGATTCGAAACTCGAATTCAAGTCCGATATAGAGAACTATCTACTAGAGATACAGCCAGAAAAAAAACGTGGCATCATCACGTTCAAGGCGGATGACGCTGGCAGAAAATATGAGTTCCATATCGTGATAGAGAACGACGGGGATGCCCTCATCCGCGTCATTCCAGAAGGTCGCGACTACATCGAATACGAAGGCACCATCAATAGTCTGAAATGAAGCATACCTGGTGTAGCCCACGCCACATATGTGGCGTTATACAGAGGCGATGAGCAGCCTGCCTTTGCCTGCAAGAGGGGCTTCAATGCACAGGCCACGGGTGCGGAGGAGAATTTCCATACCAATCTCACCATAAGGCAGGTAACAATAGGTGCTCTCTGGCACCAGTACTCTACCACCCTCGCACAATTTACTTAATAACATAAATATCTGTTGGAAG
>CACZCT010000087.1 GCA_902779745.1 uncultured Prevotellaceae bacterium | reverse complement strand
TGAATCTCACTCTCAACGATGCAGATAGGACACTCGTAGATGCCTTCCTTACCAAACTTCTTCTCATACTCAGCGATAACAGCCTTACGACGGTTAACTGCCAATGACTCGGGGAAACAGTCACGCGATACGGCGACGATTCCAATTTTAATTACAGGTACGTTTTTCATACTCATTATTTGTTTTATAAAGTAATATTTAGTCAGATTGGCTACAAAGATACAAAATATAGTGGAAAGTAATGCATGAAATACGTATTTTTTTTTTTTTTATTTTCAACAGACCCACAGACAACAAAAATAGCCTGCCACAACAGGCAGGCTATCCTTCCTTAAACATTCTTTTACCTATTACATCATGCCACCCATGCCCGGGGCACCACCCATTGGCATAGCAGGCTCCTTCTCGGGCTTATCCACAATCAGGCACTCGGTCGTCAGGAACATACCGGCGATAGAAGCGGCATTCTCCAAAGCCACACGTGCCACCTTGGCAGGATCGACGATACCAGCCTTGCGCATGTCCTCATACTCGTCGGTACGGGCATTGTAACCGAAGTCACCCTTACCCTCGCGAACTTTCTGTACGACAACGGCACCCTCAGCACCACCATTGACAGCAATCTGGCGCAGCGGCTCCTCAATGGCACGCTCCACAATATTGATACCAGTCTGCTCGTCGGCATTGACACCCTTGATATTCTTCAGAGCATCGAGAGCACGGATGTAAGTGGTACCACCACCAGCGACAACACCTTCCTCAATAGCTGCACGGGTAGCACAGAGGGCATCGTCAACACGGTCTTTCTTCTCCTTCATCTCAACCTCGCTGTTAGCACCGACATATAGGACGGCAACACCACCTGCCAATTTGGCAAGACGCTCCTGCAGTTTCTCCTTGTCGTAGGAAGAGGTCGTGAGTTCTATTTCTTTCTTGATCTGGGCAATACGATCCTTGATAGCCTGGCTGTCACCAGCACCGTTGACAATCGTGGTGTTATCCTTAGAGACAGTCACCTTGTCACAAGTACCAAGCATCTCAAGCGTTGCCTGCTCCAGTTTCAGACCCTTCTCCTCGCTGACGACGACACCACCTGTCAAGGTAGCGATATCCTCAAGCATCGCCTTACGACGGTCGCCAAAACCAGGAGCTTTTACTGCACAAATCTTCAGACCGCCACGCAGACGGTTGACGACCAATGTCGTCAGCGCCTCAGAGTCGACATCCTCAGCAATCACGAGCAACGGACGGCCACTCTCGGCGGCAGGCTGCAGAATAGGCAGGAAGTCCTTGATATTAGAAATCTTTTTATCATAGATGAGGATGTACGGGTTCTCCATCACGCACTCCATCTTCTCAGAGTCGGTTACAAAATAGCCAGAGAGATAACCACGGTCGAACTGCATTCCCTCGACAACACCAATGTGAGTATCGCGGCTCTTGCTCTCCTCAATGGTGATAACACCATCCTTAGAGACTTTACGCATTGCGTCGGCAAGCAGTTTACCAATCTCCTCATCATTGTTGGCAGAGACAGTAGCCACCTGCTCAATCTTATCGTAGTTGTCATCTACCTTCTCGGCATTGTCCTTGATGAAATCAACAACACCCTTCACGGCTTTGTCGATACCACGCTTCAGGTCCATCGGATTGGCACCAGCGGTGACATTTTTCAGTCCCTCGGTCACAATAGCCTGAGTCAGGATGGTAGCAGTTGTCGTACCGTCACCTGCATCGTCGCCCGTTTTTGAAGCTACACTCTTGACGAGTTGTGCACCTGTATTCTCAAACTTGTCCTCCAACTCAATCTCTTTGGCAACGGTCACACCATCCTTGGTAATCTGTGGAGCACCAAACTTCTTCTCAATAACAACGTTTTCGGGCCTAATGTCACCTTCACTGCATTGGCCAGCTGATCCACACCATTCTTCAACAGGTCACGAGCCTCAATATTGAATTTAATATCTTTTGCCATAGTTTTTTCCTTTCTTCGTTATTACGTTATAACATTATTCCGTTATTACGATGTTTATTTTTCAATAACTGCAAGAACGTCAGACTGACGCATCATCAGATACTTCTCACCCTCAAACTCCAACTCGGTGCCACTGTACTTTCCATACAGCACTTCGTCGCCAGCCTTCAGGATCATCTCCTCATCCTTCGTTCCCTGACCTACAGCCTTGATGGTTCCGTGCAGGGGTTTCTCCTTGTCATAATACTTCTATTTTTATGTTTTATGTTAAACTTTCTGCTACGGAATATGCGAAAAACGTGCCAATCTCTATCAACTGACACATTGGCAGAACTTGAAAAAATCCAAATAAATTTGGTATTTTACTCGCTTATTTGTACCTTTGCAGAATAGTATCAATTACAAATAGGTTATGAAAGATTTCATCAAGTATGTATTTGCCACCGTTACAGGCATTGTCGTTTTTACCCTCATCATGGGTATTCTTTTCGTCATTTCCCTCGTGGGATTAGCCGCCTCATCGGCATCAACAGTGCCCGTAGAGAAGAACTCCGTCTTTACATTGTCACTTTCCGGACAGGTCAGCGAACGTTCGGGAAATGACATTATGAGTGAACTCGTCGGACAAGTCAGTGAGGATCTCGGACTGGACGATATTATCGCATCCATCAAGAAAGCGAAGGACAACGAAGACATTAAAGGTATCTATTTGGAGAGCGGGATGTTCTCTATCGACACTCCAGCCTCAGCCCATGCCATCCGGGAGGCGTTGCTTGACTTCAAGAAGAGCGGAAAATGGATTATTGCCTATGGTGACAGCTATACGCAGAGTGCCTATTATATCTGTTCTGTCGCTGATAAGGTGTACCTGAACCCACAGGGAATGGTCGACTGGCACGGACTTGCCGCAAATCCCTTCTTTGTAAAAGACCTTCTTGCCAAGTTTGGTGTGAAATACCAACTCTGCAAAGTGGGTAAATACAAGAGTGCTCCTGAGATGATGACTGCCGACGGAATGAGTGAACCTAACCGTGAACAGGTGACTGCCTATATGACAGGTATTTGGGATGTCATGCTGAAAGATGTCTCAGCCAGTCGTAAGATTCCAGTAGACTCCCTGAATGCCTATGCCGACCGATTCGTTGCCCTTGCCAATCAGCCTGATTTAGTCAAGATGAAAATGGTAGACAAGCTGATATACACCGATGAGGTAAAGGGAGAAATCAAGAAGCTCCTGAAGATAGATGCTGATGATGACATCAAACAGTTGTCCCTTTCTGACATGAACAACGTGAAAGGTACCAAGGAGAAAGGTGAGGAGATTGCTATCTACTACGCTTATGGTGACATTGTAGATTCTGAGACAGGAAGCCTGACCCAACAAGAACACTGCATCGTAGCCAACACTGTATGCAAGGACTTGGAGAAACTTGCCAACGACGATGACGTGAAGGCTGTCGTTCTTCGCGTCAATTCTCCTGGCGGCTCTGCCTATGCCTCTGAGCAGATATGGCATGCCGTTATGAACCTGAAGGCAAAGAAACCGGTTGTCGTATCCATGGGCGGCTATGCTGCCTCTGGAGGCTACTATATCAGTTGTGCCGCCAACTATATTTATTCAGAGCCCACCACTATCACCGGTTCTATCGGTATCTTCGGTATGTTCCCTGACTTCAGCGGACTGCTGACCGACAAATTGGGTGTGAAGTTCGATGAAGTGAAGACTAACAAACATGCTGCCTTTGGTACGGTGGCACGTCCGTTCAATGAAGAAGAAATGGCATTGCTTGACCAGTATATCGGTCGTGGCTATGAGCTCTTCCGCAAACGTGTCGCTGATGGTCGCAAACTGTCTGTCGAGGCTGTGGAGGAGATTGCCCAAGGACGCGTATGGCTGGGAAATGATGCTCTTGGTATCAAACTTGTCGATGCTATCGGCTCACTTGACGATGCTGTAAAGAAAGCTGCTCAGCTTGCCAAACTCAGCGAATACAAAACCAGCAACTATCCGGAGCCTGCCGACTGGATTGACCAGTTATTGGGGCAAAGTAAGAAGAATAATTACCTTGACGAGCAAATGCGCGCCACACTGGGAGAGTACTATGAACCTTTCCGCTATATCAAGGGAATCAACAAGCAAAGTGCTATTCAGGCCCGCCTGCCCTATTTCCTTACTATAAAATAAATAAGGTATGCGCGTAGAGGGAGACTTCATTGTCATCAACAAGTGGCTGTTACCATTCAGTTGGTTCTATGGCCTGGGGGTCAAATTGCGTAACTTCGCATTTGAACTGGGCATTCTGAAGAGCCGCTCCTTTGATGTACCAGTCATCTCGGTAGGTAACATTACTGTCGGTGGCACTGGCAAGACACCTCATGTGGAATACCTGACGAAACACCTCAAGGACCTCTTCCATGTGGCTGTGCTCAGTCGCGGTTACAAACGCAAGAGCAAGGGATTCATTCTGGCGAACGTCCAAACACCAATGACAGAAATTGGAGATGAGCCTTATCAGATGAAACAGAAATTCCCCGATGTGACCGTAGCAGTGGACAAGAGTCGCTGCCACGGCATCGAGGAACTGAAAAGCAATGACAAGAGCCTAGATGTCATTCTGCTTGACGACGCCTTCCAACACCGCTATGTCAAGCCTGGTATCAATATCCTACTAGTAGACTACCATCGGCTGGTCATCTATGATACTTTGCTCCCTGCCGGACGACTGCGTGAACCTCTTACTGCAAAAAACCGTGCCGATATTGTTATCGTCACCAAATGTCCTAAAGACCTGAAACCAATGGAATTCCGTGTCATCACCAAGGCGATGAACCTATATCCTTATCAGCAATTGTATTTCACAACACTGGAGTATGGGAAATTGCAACCAATTTTCGGAGAACTCCGAGAACTCCGAGAACTCCGAGAACTCCGAGATTATCACATCCTCCTGCTGACAGGCATTGCATCGCCAGAACAAATGGTCCACGACATGGAGCCTTACACAAAAAAACTTACACCATTGGCATTTGCTGACCATCACCGTTTCAAAAAGAAAGACATCCAACTCATCAACGAGACCTTTGAGCAACTCCCCCACCCCCGCTGCATCATTACCACAGAAAAAGATGCTACCCGTCTTTATGATACAGAGGGACTGAGCGAGGAAGTACGCCGAAACATCTATACCCTTCCTGTCAGTATCCGTTTTATGCTGGAGCAGGAAAATACGTTCAACCAATATATCATAGGCTATGTACGCAAGAATTCAAGAAACAGCATCCTGGCTAAGACAAAGGATGACCACAAGCCCAAAGACGGCAATCATCCTGGGGACCGGCCTCGGACAATTAGCTTCCGAAATAACTGACAAGAACGAGATTCCCTATACGGAGATTCCCAACTTCCCCGTCTCAACGGTGGAGGGACACAGCGGCAAGCTTATCTTCGGAAAGTTAGGAGGCGTTGATATCCTTGCCATGCAGGGACGCTTCCATTTCTACGAAGGCTATTCCATGAAAGAAGTTACTTTCCCTGTACGTGTAATGTATGAGTTGGGCATCAAGACACTTTTTGTCAGCAATGCCGCAGGTGGTATGAACCCGAAGTTCAGTATTGGCGACCTGATGATCATCACCGACCATATCAATTTCTTCCCGGAGCATCCGCTACGTGGCAAGAACTTCCCAACAGGACCGCGTTTCCCGGACATGCACGAGACTTACGACAAGAAGTTGATCCAGTTAGCTGCAGACATCGCTCGTGAGAAGAAGATCCGTGTCACGTATGGGGTGTATATCGGTTTACAGGGACCTACCTTCGAGACACCTGCCGAATATAGGATGTATCACCTGTTAGGTGCCGATGCCGTCGGCATGTCTACCGTCCCCGAAGTCATTGTCGCCCATCATTGCGGCATCCGTACTTTCGGCATCTCAGTCATCACTGACTTAGGAGGCTTCGACAAGCCTGTAGAGGTCAGTCATGAAGAAGTACAGGAGGCCGCTAATGCCGCCCAGCCGTTTATGACAGAGATCATGCGAGAGATGATCATCCGTTCGGAGAAAGTTGAGTCTCAAAAGAAAGAATCTTATAACACAGATCACCCGACAGAAGGATGGAAATAGCAAAATTAGGAGAGTTCGGGCTCATTGACCGACTGACCAAGGATATCAAGCCACAGAATAAAGCGACGAAATATGGTGTAGGCGACGACTGTGCCGTACTCCACTACCCCGACAGTGAAGTACTGGTGACGACGGACATGTTGATGGAGGGTGTGCATTTCGACCTTACCTATATCGACATGGAGCACTTAGGCTGGAAGTCGGCGATGGTGAATATCAGTGACATATTTGCGATGAACGGCATTCCTCGCCAACTGACCGTCAGTCTTGCCGTCAGCAAACGCTTCACCGTTGAGGACCTTGAACAGTTCTATCAGGGACTGCGTCTTGCCTGCGACAAATGGAATGTCGACATCGTGGGCGGTGACACGACCTCGTCCTATACGGGTCTTGCCATTAGTATCACCTGCATTGGTGAGGCACGCAAGGAGAATATTGTCTATCGAAACGGTGCCAAAGAGACAGACCTTATCTGTGTCAGCGGTGACCTCGGTGCCGCTTATATGGGACTGCAATTGTTGGAGCGTGAGAAGGCGGTTTTCTATCAGATGGTTGATGAAGCCAAGAAGAAAGGGAGACCTGCCCCTGACTTCCAACCCGATTTTGCCGGCAAGGAATATCTCTTGCAACGGCAGTTGAAGACGGAGGCTCGTGGCGACATTATCCAACGGTTGCACGAGGCGAATATCCGTCCCACGGCGATGATGGACATCAGCGACGGACTGAGTAGCGAACTCATGCATATCTGTACACAGAGTCATGTGGGTTGCCGTATCTTCGAGAAACAGATACCCATCGATTACCAGACGGCGGTGATGGCAGAGGAACTGAATATGAATGTCACGACGTGTGCACTGAACGGCGGCGAGGACTACGAACTGCTCTTTACTGTTCCTATCGGCGACCATGAGAAGATAGAGGCCATGGAGGATGTCAAGCTTATCGGGCATATCACCAAGGAGAGCCTCGGGCATATCCTCGTCACCCGTGACGACCAGGAATTTGAACTCAAAGCGCAGGGGTGGAATCCGTTACAGAAGTAAGATGTAAGAGGTATGATCTAAGAAGTAAAGAAACAAAAACAACTCTACTTATAAAAAATAATCCGCCAAAAGTTTGGTGGATTGTTTTTTATAATGATGGTGCCTTAGCTCAGTTGGTAGAGCATCGGACTGAAAATCCGTGTGTCCCCGGTTCGATTCCTGGAGGTACCACTCCTCCTTTCATTATGAGTCCCTGTCTTAGAGATTTCTCTAGCAGGGACTTTTCTTTTTCCACAAAAAACGTTAAATCTTTCAAGGTGTCCTGACTTATGGGACAACTATATTGTACCTTTGCCCTTATGTTGACAGAGAAGACAATGGAGAAGCTGCGCATCCTCACGGAGTCGGCGAAGTACGATGTATCGTGCTCGTCAAGCGGAACAGTACGCAGTGGTAAGAAGGGGATGGTAGGCAATACTGTCGGTGGCATGGGCATCTGCCACTCATTTGCCGATGACGGACGTTGTATCTCGTTGCTGAAGATCATGCTCACCAACTACTGCATGTACGACTGCGCCTACTGCATCAACCGCCGCACGAACGACATCCAGCGCGCCACGCTTTCTGTCTCGGAACTGGAGGAGATCACGATGGAGTTCTATCGTCGTAACTATATCGAAGGACTTTTCCTCAGCAGTGGTGTCGTACGTAACCCCGACTATACGATGGAGCGGTTAACGGCGATTGTACGCGACCTCCGTACCATCCACCGCTTCAACGGCTATATCCACCTGAAGGCGATACCAGGTGCCTCGCAGGAGTTGCTTGCCGAGGCAGGTCGTTATGCAGACCGTATGAGTGTGAACATCGAGATTCCGAAGGAGGAGTCGCTAAAAGCACTGGCTCCCGAGAAAGACCATCAGAGCGTTTTCCAGCCCATGCGACTTATCCAACAGAATGTCCTTGAGAACAAGGAGGAGCGCAGGAAGTTCCGTCATGCGCCCCGTTTCGTACCTGCAGGTCAGTCAACGCAGATGATTGTGGGAGCCACCAACGAGACGGACAAGGATATCCTGCAGATGTCGTCCTCACTCTATCAGCAACCCACCATGCGTCGTGTCTACTATTCCGGCTATGTCAGCGTGAATACCTACGACAAGCGACTGCCTGTTTTGAAACAGCCTCCCTTGGTGCGTGAGAACCGTCTCTATCAGGCAGACTGGCTGTTGCGCTTCTATCATTTCGATGTCAACGAGATTGTCGATGATGCCCACAACCATCTCGACCTTGACATTGACCCGAAGTTAGGATGGGCGTTGCGTCATCCTGAATACTTCCCCGTCGATATCAACCACGACGACTACGAGCGCATCCTCCGTGTGCCCGGCATCGGTACGAAGTCGGCATGGCTCATTGTCAACAGCCGCCGCTTCAACCGCCTCACGTCCTACCATTTGAAGAAGATGGGTGTCGTGATGAAGAAGGCGAAGTTTTTCATTACCTGCGGTGAACTCACCAACCAGTTCTCACAACCCATCGTAGGCATCAACGAGCTGCGCCCTGAACGTCTCCGCCCCCTACTCGTCTCGAAGGCACAACAGAAACGTGCCGCCCAAGAGCAACAACTCACCCTCGATTTCGAAGAATAATCCTATGTTAGTATATACCTTCGACAACACAATGGATGGCGTACTGTCTGCCGTCTTCGACGCTTACTTCCGCCATCAGCAGCCAGACATGCTGGTGGGCGAAGGCGAGCAGTTGCCGCTGTTCTGCGAAGAGGTATGGCAGGTGGTGACAACAGAGGAGAAGGCGACAAGGGTATGGACAGGACTGGAGAAGCGACTGCCGCGAGAAGCACTGCAT
>CACZCT010000086.1 GCA_902779745.1 uncultured Prevotellaceae bacterium | reverse complement strand
TTCCAGTTCTTGAGGGTGAGATAGCATCCTGCGGCGATGTCGACGTCCTGGTCAAACTTCCAGGAATGAATCGTGCCTGCCATGGGGGTGATGGCATATCCTTTTTTCAGGGGGATGGTATAGCCCAGGTACTCGTAATTGGAGAGGGTGAAGGGGGAGTCCCTGTTGACAATCCACCAGGTATTCGTACACCAGAACAGGCGACCGTTCCTGGAGATGGCACCGTTCAGGTAGAGGGCTGACGTGAGGTAGGAGAACTTGAAACTGTCGTTCAGGTTAAAGGAGGGTGTCATCTCCGCACCGATGTTAAACCATTTGCTGGCAGTCCAGCCATAGCGCACCAAGGCTCCCCAATAGGTACTGCCCGGAGCTGTGTAAAGGTCCAGACCCGTGGCGAAGTGGTCGCCCAGTCCGTACTGGAAGGTGGTATAGGTCTCCTGATGATTGATGCCCGGTCGGACTTTCAAAGACGTATAGCCATAAATCTTCCCATTGCCCACCGTTCCTGCATAATAGGGAATCTGAGCAATGACATGTGTTGTCAGCAACAGACCGACGATCAAGATGACAACCTTCTTCATAGCCTCTTATTTCGGCATTTGCAAGATGAAGCGACAGCCTTCCTTATAGTCTTTGTCGTAGATGAGGTCGCCGCCCAGGCTGAGTGCATGGCGCTTGCAGAGCGGCAGACCGAGTCCGAGGCCCTCCGACATATCGTCAAATTTGATGAAGGGCTTGAAGATCAGTTCTTCTGCGTTCTCCGGCAGTCCGGGTCCTACGTCCGTGATGGTGAAGTTGACTGTGGTCTCCGTCTGGGACACCTGCAGGGTGATATGTTTGCCGTCAGAGTAATTGGCGGCATTGTCGAGGAGTTCCCGGAGTATACGCGTCAGGTAGATATGACAGGTCAGGATATGGGTCGCATCGGACAGTTCACTCTCGAACTTGACATCCAGTTTCTGGAAATGTCCGAGTGTATAGTCGATGCTTTCACGGACCACCTCGTTGCACGACACCTCGTCCGTCCTGTTACCCATCAGTTCATCGACGGTAGAGGAACTGTCAAAGAGCATGAGTATCATCCGTTTCAACTGGATGGTATTGTGTTTCATCATGTCCGTGATCTTGCCTACGTTGATGTCATGGAACGGATCCAAGGCATCTTCTCTCTTGCTGCGCGAGACGATGTTCTCGTGTATCACATTGGCAAAGCCCATGATGATGTTCAACGGGGTACGTATCTGGTGTGACAGGTTCTGGATGAATGTCGTCGTCTTCTTAACCGCCTCTTCTGCCAGTTCCATGTCACGGGCCCGTTCCTCGTTATGCTTCCTGATCTCTTCGGCAGTCTGGTGGATACGTCCCAGGTGGTCATGAAGTGCCTGTTGCATCTTGATAAAACCATTTTGCAGGGCACCGATGTCGTCCTTCTGGTCGGTATACGGAATTGCCTCGTCATAGTTGCCGTCGGCAATCTGTCGGGTATGACTCAGCAGTTGGTTGATGGGGTGGACGGTTTGTCTTACCACCTTGTTACACAGCCATAGAATGGTCAGCAGACCGAGGAAGATGATGATGGTAATGACGTAGGCGAGACGGTGATAGCCTACCAGTATCTCGCTGTCAGGACATACCATCGCCAGACTCCAGTCGGTTCCGGGAACGGGATGGTAGCACACGTGGCAGCGACGGCCGTTCACGTTCACATGCATGGTACCCTGCTTTCCCTCTGTCATCTCATGCCCCAGGGCAATCATGTCTGCATGCTGGTTCGGGTTGGCATCCGTAAAGATGGTCTTTCGGAAGAGACAGGTGGTGTCAGGATGGATGAAGTAGCGTCCGTCACTGCCCAGGAGCATGAAGTAGGCATCCGGATAGGGGTGCTCTGTATCCGTGACGCTCTTTGCCAGTTGACTGAACGAGAAGTCGGCGGTAACGACTCCTAAGATATCCCCTTTCTCCGAGCTGAGCGGTCTGCAGTAGGTGGCGACAGCGTCGTTATGGTCTATCTTTCCTTGTGTATATTCGCCGAAAGGCTCCACCCAGCAGGACTTACCCAGTCTTAGCGGTTCCTTGTACCATAATTTGTCGGTGTATTCGTAGTCCGTCTCCCGGACAGAGATGATAGAGTCTTTCATGCCCGACGTGTCGTTGCCTTCCCGTAGTTTCTCGTTCACGGTATAGACAGAGAAATAGCGTCCGTATTGCGGGAAGAGGTCAGGTTCGGCACTGACGGAACAACTGAGGATATGGGGATTGAGTCTCACGATGCGCCGGGAGACAGCCTCTATGGAGTCGGGATGGAAGTTCTCCTCGAGCAGCCATGCATTGGCATTGATAGAGGTCTCTACAGTACTCATATAATTATTCACGCGCTGGACCGTCGTCTTGAGAATACTGTTGGAACGCTCGATCGCCTCCTGGCGGATGAGATAGCGCGACTGGAGATAGAAGATGCCCAGTGACAACACAAACACCGGTATGGCCAGCAGCATGATGTCGAGGCTGAGTCTCTTGGAAAGGCTACGTCTTAGTTTACTCATGGCTCACCTCCTTTCCTGCGTTTATTTCCTTCTCAGCCTCTTCTGCCTCAATCTTCAAGGCTTCAATCATGTGGTCGAGGAGGTCGAGGATCACCTTGCCCTGTTTTTGGATGACCTCCACCTCATAGTCCGCCTCCTGAGGACTGATGGCATCATAGTTGTTGCTGAGTTTGATGACACTGCGCTCGATGAGGCTCGACGGCTCTGTCATCTGGGTCGTCATATAGTGGAGGAATGTCGCCTTCATGCGGTCGGAGCCCTGGGCATTGCCATAGGCCTTCCGCAACACCTCGCCACGTTCCTTCAGGGTCTCCGTCAACTGTTTCAGTTCGCTGGACTTGGCAGAGAGCGACCGCTGCATCTGCTGGAAGTGTTCCTGCAGCTGTCCTATCTCATCCTCCCGCTGTGTGTTGGGGACGATCTCGTCATAATGGCCTTCTTCCACACGCTGGGCAGACTTTATAAGCATGCGCAGCGGTTTCATCCGGTGGCGGATCAGCATCCGGCAGAAGATGAAGAAGCACAGGATACCGAGGACGGTGATGACCAGCACCAGGTATGTCAGGACGTTATAGTCGCCGAAGATATCATCTTCCAGAAAGACCATACCGGCACTCCAGCCCAACTGCTTCATCGGTATCCCATATACTCTGGTGCTGTGGAAGGGCTTGTAGAACACATACCACTCCTCCCTGTCCATATGGAATGCCTTACTGCCAGTCTCGCCAGCCACCATGACACGGGCTGCCTCTTGGGCTTCCGGATTATTCACGAGTGTCTTTCCGAATATCGTCTCCCGTTTCAGTTTCTCCTCGTTAGGGTGAACCACATACGAGCCTTTGTCGTTCAGCAGCACAGCATAGCCGCGTGAGAAAGGCTTGGTAGAATGGATGATGTTCGTAAGCACCTCGATAGACAAGTCAGAAGCTACCACACCCACACACTCACCATGGTCGTATATCGGCAGGCAGAAGGTGATGAGCGCCTCCCGCTCGGCTTCCTCGTTCTTCAGCGGTCCCACCCAGCAAGGCTGCTTCACGTTCATGGGTTCCGTATACCATCTCTGTTCAGTGTAAGGACAATTTGTAAACTTGTCTAACGTCTCCAGCTCCGTCATTTCGTTCGTCATGCTTTCGCTACCCTTACGGTGGAGATAAGCCATATACAAGTGATGACCAGGATAATAGTCAGGTTTAAAGACGATGGCACAGCCCACGATGTAGGGATTTGTCTCCACGATCCTGCGGCTGTAGGTAAACATACGGTCAGGCTGGTCCAGATGCCCCTGTAGGTCCTGATAGACATTAAATGTCGTCTGTTCGACGCTCATCATGATATTGTCAATGTGCAGCACCGTAGCCTCCAGTGTCTGCTCGGCATTCTTCTTCGCCTCCTCCTTCAGTGTCTGGCGCGAGAAATAGAGCAGTACTGCCAATGATATCAAGAGCAGTAACACGATCTCACAGACCACCATCAGGTTCAGTCTGAGCGAGGTGTAGGGGATGTTTATCTTAGACAGTTTCCACATTTCCGATACGACGACATACCAGTCCTACCACCACCAATCCGATGATCGCTGTCAGGAGAAAGATGATGCCCAGTTTGATCAACGGGCCCTGGACAGCCTGCTTGGTCACGACGACAGCCACCGACCAGTCGACATGGTCAATAGGTCCGTAATAGACCGTTGCCTGCACCCCGTTGACCTCCATGTCCACAGTACCGCTTTTCTTTTGTTCCAGGTCGCGTTTCAGGAACTCCTCCGTCATCGATACGCTCTTCCCTTCAGGATGGGCGATACAGCTGCCGTCGCTGTTGATGACGACGGTATAGAAGTCGGTGTCATACGTCAGGAACTTGTTCAGCAGACTGTTGTTCTTGCTCTCTTCGTCGATGCGCTGCAGTTCCTTTGCCAGCCATTCGAAAGTCATGTCGGCTCCGCAGACACACGCCAGTTGTCCCGTCTTGTCAAAGACCGGTTTGACAAATGTCGTATAGTGACCGCTGATATTCGTTCCGTCATAGTAATAGTAGGGATCCGACCAGAAGCTCTCGTTGGATTTCTTGGCACGGATGTACCAGTCCGACTTATGGTAGTTATGACGGGCAGAGCCTACTTGTCTAAGCTCAAAGGCACTGCTGTCCACATGGACGACATAAGGCTCGAACCATGTCCCCTCCTGTGGGAAATAGTCGGGCTCGAAGGCAGCGAAATAGCCCCTGACCTCTGGGTTCAGACTGGTCTTACTCTCCAGGGCGGCAATCACGGATGCTGGAGAGTCCAGGTGCTTCTCCACCTCGTCGAATACGTTCATGGCATTCATCTCCATGCCCCTGGCAGTCTTGGCAATTTTCTCGGAGGCCACGTTCATGATGCCCACATAGCGTGTATGAACCTCTGCCTTCATGGCGCGGTTGCATACCCAGAAAGATATTGCAAAGGCGATGGCGAGGACAGATAATACAGTCAGCAATACATAGAGTGTCTTTCTTTGGGCCATAGTTCCAAATGTCTCTTTTTACGGTTATTTGGCTTATTGTCCTAATTAATAGGACAAAGATACATATAATTATAGAGGAAATGTCATCATCTCCTCTATTTTTAAAACAATTTAACAAGCAAAGCTCTTGGGAAAGACTATTTCTTGTGCTTCTGGTAGTAGTCCAGGCCCCTCTTGACATTCTCTTTGACGGCTTCGGAAGACATGGTGGCACCTGTCACACCGTCCACCTGTGCCTTCTGGGCTTCCTTCACGGTCATGCCGTTCCACTTGTCAAGCAGTTGCTTCTTGATCTTGGCGAAGTACTTAGGAGTCTCCTGGTTGTGAAGTGCCTCAATC
>CACZCT010000085.1 GCA_902779745.1 uncultured Prevotellaceae bacterium | reverse complement strand
TCGTATTGCTGGTACAACTGGTTGTTCCTGTCGTTGTTGATGGGATAGTATGGCTCTAGTCCTTCCGTCCATTCCACGGAGTACTCACGACTGATGACCGTTTGCGGGTTCTTATCGACCTCAGCAGCAAATGATTCGAAGTGTTTATGCTCGATGATACGGGTATAAGGAATCTCTGCCTCCGTATAATTGATCTGTGCAAGTCCCTGATAGTTGGAGACATTCAGAGTCTCAGTCTCAAACCTAACGGTGCGGTAGTCGAGTTTACCGAATCGGAAGTCATAGAACTCATCGATTCTTCCCGTGAATACGATGTTGTCGGCAAGTGCCTCCAATTCTTTCCTGTTGGCAAAGAAGTCAACGTTCACCTGTGTGTCTATACTCTCCAGCAGTCCGTCAATGAGTTTGTTGTAGCCACCAATGGGTACACCCTGATAGGAGTCGTTAAAATAGTTGTTGTCATAGACGAAGCGGACGGGCAGGCGTTTGATGATGAAAGGCGGCAGCTCGGTACACTTACGACCCCACTGTTTTTCCGTATATCCTTTGATCAGTCTCTCGTAGATGTCTCTTCCTACCAAAAGCAAGGCTTGCTCTTCCAGGTTCCGTGGTTCCGTAATTCCATCAGCCTTCATAGCTGCTACCGCTTCCAACTTCTGTTCCTCAATCTTCTTCCTAGCCTGTTCTGGAGTGATGACTCCCCACATTTGGGAGAAGGTGTTCATATTGAACGGCAGGTTATAGGCTTTTCCTTTGTAGATGGCGACAGGTGACTCTGTGAAGCGGTTAAACTCCACGATGGAGTTGACGAAGTCCCATACTTTCTTGTTGGAGGTATGGAAGATATGCGGTCCGTATTTATGGACGTTGATACCTGCAATCTTCTCACAGTACAGGTTACCACCCAGTTGTGGACGCTTGTCAATCACCAGACATTTCTTACCCTGTTGTTTGGCGCAATAGGCGAAGGTTGAACCAAATAAACCGGCTCCGACAATCAGATAATCGTATTTTGCCATCTTTTTCTTTGTTTTTAATTATTTACTGCAAAAATACAAAAAAACTATAAACTATAAACTATAAACTATAAACTTTTTTTATCTTTGCATTGGAATGGTACAGAAACGGATAGAGTACATCGATGCGATGCGGGGATTCACCATGATTCTCGTGGTATATTCCCATGTCTGCATGTTCTGTTTCGGCGATTACTTCATGGCTTTTAACAAGGTACTCTTTCTATTGCGCCTGCCTTGTTTCTTCTTTATCAGCGGCTGGTTGTTCTATAAGGCTGGACGAATATGGGATTCGCCCACAGTCCGCCAGGTCATTAGTCATAAGTTCATGGTACAGATCGTGCCTACCGTCATTTTCCTCGCCCTGCATGAGCGGACACAGTTCTTCCATCAGCTAGGAGCCTTCAAGGGTGGCTATTGGTTTACCTTCGGACTTTTTGTTTTTTTCGTTCTCTATATCCTCTCATCACTTGCATTCCAACGATGCCGACACAAGATGTTTTGGATGTTGCTGACTGCGCTTGTCATCTCAGCCACAGCGAGTTGGTATGATGCCAATTATCGCCAGATCTCCGGACAATTGGGCTGTGGACGAGAGATACTTGGATTCCTGGGTTTTGTCACCTGGCGTTACTATCTCTTCTTCGTATTAGGAGCTATAGCAAAGAAGTATTTTGACCGTTTCCTCGAACTGACCGACCGTCATGGAATACAGTTTATCGTAGTGGCATTGTTCTGTCTGATGGCAGCGTTGCCGGTTACTGACTGGTGGTCGTGGGCTTATATGCGGTTTGCGGTGAGTGGTATCTGCGGTATGGTGATGGTGTTCACGTTCTTCCGTCAGTTCGCCTCGTGGTTTGCCAAGGAGAGACCCCTTGGTCGCAGTCTGCAGTATGTCGGTACACGGACGTTGGATATCTACCTGCTTCATTTCTTCTTCCTGCCCGAGTTCCTGATGACTTATCGTGACGTGCTGCTTTCCCGTCATCAATTATGGTTGGAGATTATTGTCGTTCTGGTATTGGCACTGGTGGTGTTGGGACTTTGTCTAATTACCAGTTATGTATTGCGTCTCAGTCCTTTCTTGGCGAAATATCTGTTTGGAGTGCAAAAATCTCTAAACTCTAAACTCTAAACTCTAAACTTTTTTGTACCTTTGCATCAAAACTTTGAAGCCATGCATACACTGAAAGAACTCAAGAAACTGGCAAAGGAGGTGCTGCCGGGACCTAAAACGAAGATAGCCCTGTTGGGCGATACCGCTACCCAGTTGTTGGCAACAGCCATCCAAGGGGAGGCGGTGGCAAGGAAGTTGCCGATAGACCTGTATGAAGGAGAATATAGTCAGGTGGAGCGTCAGTTGTTGGATACCACGAGTGACGTGTATGTGTATGCCCCGGACATCCTGATCATCTTCCAGTCGACTCATAAGCTCTGTGAGCATCACAGTGCCTTGGATGCCGCCCGACAGATGTCGCTGGCTGCTGACCGTCTGGACTTTATCACCACCGTCTGTCAGAATCCGTTGCTTGCCGGTAAGAAAATCATCTGTTTCAACTATCCAGAGATAGAGGATACTGTCTTTGGCAGTTATGCCAACAAGGTGACGGAGTCGTTCACCTATCAGGTCCGCAAACTCAACTACGAGTTGATGAACCTGTCACAACAGTATCCCAACCTGTTCATCTGTGATATCGCAGGTCTGCAGAACAAACTCGGTCGTGATATGATGTTTGCCTCTAATGTCTATGTCAGTACCGAGATGGTGTTGAGTGTGGATGCCATCCCCTATGTGACCTCCCGGGTGATGGATATCGTGGGAGCCATCAAGGGACAGTTCAAGAAATGTCTGATCCTTGACCTGGACAATACCGTCTGGGGCGGTGTCATCGGTGATGACGGACTGGAGGGTATCCAGTTGGGACATGGTCTGGGTATCGGCAAGGCGTTTACGGAGTTCCAGATGTGGGTCAAGAAACTGCGTCAGCGTGGTATCATCATCTGTGTCGCTTCGAAGAACAACGAGGAGACTGCCAAGGAACCCTTTGAAAAACATCCGGACATGATCCTCAAGTTGGATGATATCGCCGTGTTTCAGGCCAACTGGGAGACCAAGGTCGATAATATCCGTACCATCCAGCAAATCCTTAACATCGGTTTCGACTCGATGGTGTTCCTGGACGACAATCCCTTTGAGCGGAATATCGTACGGGAGAATATCCCTGATATCACCGTGCCGGAACTGCCGGAGGACCCTGGGGAGTACCTGGAACACCTCTATTCTTTGAATCTTTTCGAGACGGCATCCTATAGCGGTGCCGACAAGGACCGTACCAAGCAGTACCAAGTGGAGGCACAGCGCGTGTCGCTACAGAAAACGTTCACCAATGAGGCAGACTTCCTGAAGTCATTGGATATGGTGTCTGTCGTCAGTGGTTTTACGAAATTCAACACCCCCCGCGTCGCCCAGTTGTCACAGCGTAGTAACCAGTTCAACCTGCGTACCGTTCGCTATACGGAGGCGGATATAGAGGCAATGGCTGCCGACCCGAAGGTCATAGATTTGAGTTTTACCCTTGAGGATAAGTTCGGTGATAATGGCTTGATAGCCGTTATCATCATGAAAGAGCAGGATGCGGAGACGTTGTTTGTCGATACTTGGTTTATGAGTTGTCGGGTGTTGAAGCGTGGTATGGAGAACTTCACGCTGAACACGATGGTGGAACAGGCAAAGGCAAAAGGCTATAAACGGATTATAGGAGAATACCTGCCGACCCCGAAGAATAAGATGGTGGAGCAGCATTATCCTAACCTGGGCTTCGTGTCCGTTATCGATGCTCCTACGGCACAGTATGTGTTGGACGTGGAGAACTATGAACCCCGTGAATGTTATATAATGAAGAATCATGAAGTGTGAGTTAGAACATATAGGCTATGTGACAGATGATATCGCCAAGACGGCGGCATCCTTCCAGATGTTGGGCTATGAGGCGGATGGCATCGTCAATGACGATACCCAGCGTACCCGTATCTGTTTTTTGCGTAAGCCAGGTGAGGTGAATATCGAACTGGTAGAACCTTATGAGGATAACAAGACGATGCAGAAAATGCTGAAACGGGGGAATGCTCCCTATCATACCTGTTATGTCGTAGATGATATCAAGGAAGCCTATGAGGAGATGCTGGACAACGACTTCACCCCGTTGTTCAAACCCGTGGAGGCTCCTGCCTTCGGCAATCGCCTGATCTGTTATTTCTGGAAGAGTGAGGTAGGGTTTATTGAGTTGGTGAACCGATAAACGCTTTCAGTTCCTTTGCCATTTTATGGGAATAGATTTCGGCTCCCTTCCTGTTGAGGTGTCCGAAGTCATAGAAGATATCGGCATGTCCCACGAAGTCACTGTCACGGTAGTGATCAAGGAATGGGAGATGATGCTTCTCAGCTAGTTCACGGACAAACTTGAAGACATCCTGTTGGGAACAGATGTACATGGGGGATTCGACCATAATCAATTGAATATGATGCTGTTGACAATCCTTGATAAACCGTTCCAGTAGGGCAACGCGATCCTTGTCGACGGGGAAGGGATATTCCTCTGCCTTGATACCTGTGGTGTCCAAAACACCGTCCATGGGTTTCCATCCTTTCAGACTCCTGTCCATCGAACCGAACTTTCCTGTCAACAGGTTTGGCAGACTACCCGTGTACCGGTAGGTCCATGACAACTGACAGGGCCAGTACTTGCCCGAAAGTTCTAACATCTCGTCACATGCCTCACTCATACCGCAATAGGGAGCCAATGAAGCGGCTCGTTCTGTTCCTGAGAAAGGTGTTTGAAGCCAGTCACAGGGATGGATCTCAAAGATGATGGTCTCTGGGGTATAGCGTGAAAGGATGTTTCCTAATAGTCCGTAGTGGTAATAGATATTCTTGATTCCCCAGTCGGCGGTGTTATAGCATTCCCTCCCTAACTCCTTCTCAAAGATGGTGGGGGCGTAGTGGTGCAGACAACGGGAACTGCCGAAGAACAGGATGGGGGCTTCCGTGGTTTCGTTGGAGTAGCTGATCTTGTATTCGTCCGTGGCATTGGACTGGCGATAGAGATATTTCAGTCCGAATCCTAATGACCTGTCGAAGAGAAAAAACAGGCAGGCGACGATGGCGATATGCAGGAATAGCTTCTTCATGGGTCAGAATTGGAAATAGATAAACTGGTTATTGTCGAAGATACCGAAGAGCAGGATGGCAATGATCTCGACGGCAACGGTCAGTTCCCAGCGCCACCGCTCTGCCCATGAGGGGAGATATAGCTTTTTCTTGGAGAACCACTCTTCCTGGAAATCCACATAGATCAGGGCAATGGAGCAGATGGCACCGTTGACCAGTGTCGGCATGTCGAAGAACAATCCTCCGTTCCATGCCTCGGGAATACGGCAGAGCACAGCCCAGAACTCACTGATATTGGTGGAG
>CACZCT010000084.1 GCA_902779745.1 uncultured Prevotellaceae bacterium | reverse complement strand
TCTTTGTCAATACGCACCATGGTTCCGTCCATCCAGCTCTCATACTTAGCCACAAGGGCAAGGTTCGGACAAGGATTATCCAGCAACAGCCTGAACATACTATCGTCAAAGATAAGGTCACTTTCTATGAGCAGTGTGTCGTCCTCTAACAATTTATCCTTTGCCAGAGCCAGCGAATATATATTGTTAGTCTTGTCATATACGGGGTTGTTCACGTACTCTATCCTGAGTCCGTTCTTTTCGGTTCCAAGATAGTCCATGAGTTTCTTTCCCTCATAACCGACCACGATCACCACTCTTCTTAGAGACAACTCTGAGAGTTGTTTAAGAACCCTGTCAATCAATGGAGTACCATTGACCGGCACCATACACTTTGTGTTGTTCTTTGTATATTCACCAAGTCGCTTGCCCATTCCGGCAGCTAAAATAATTGCTTGCATTTCAAATAATTTACATGGCAAGTTTCACTTTCCTGTTTTCACCAGTCCCTACACGTATCATATGAAGGTAGCCACTGTCATAGTCAAGGACACACAAATCAAAATCAGGTGTCCCGCCTTTCATAAAAGCACATGTTCTCACCACAGGAATGTCACCTTGACGACCTACATAATTCATTCCATCAGCATGGTTATGTCCAGAGATTATCAAATGAATTTTGCCGACTGACTGGGAGAAGTCATATTCATGCCCATTAATGGCGATTGCCTGTCTCAAATTAAAAGCATCACAAATGTCTGTAAGCAACTCTGACATAGGAACAGCTTGTCCTTCATTATAGTACATATGAATACCTATTACCTTGTGCTGAGACCTGTTGTTCCTTAACTGATTCGCCAGCCAATTAAGCTGCTCCCATCTGTAGTCATTCATTTCAGTTGTCCAGTCGAGCCATGAATCAAGAATAAAAAAAGACGTACATTTACCATCAAAGGTGTAATATGCAGAACCTGTCTCCGAAAAATAGGTTTTGTCTATAAAATCTCTTGAGAAGTCTCCTCTTGAAGAGTCTGTACCGGAAACTTTACCTTGATAGTTCGTATCATGGTTTCCCATCATCTTGTAGTATCTGCCGTCAAACAACTGTTTCATCTGCGCGTCTGCATACAACAGTTTTTCGGCTGCTACCTTCTGAGTGTCGCCATCCGACAACCAATCACCACCGCATAAAGCGAAATTCAATGGCAGAAGTTCGAATATTTCTCCGACAGGAACGAAAGACGATGCCAATCTTGACTTGATGGCACTATTAAACAGATTGCCGTTACCTAATAAATGAGGATCGGTGAAATACACGAATGTCTCCTTATCGATAATCGACTCGTTTATCTCTGTAAATGTATTAATTGCCTTCTCTGTGTTCACGTCCCATTCGTCGGATGTATCATTACATGAAGACATGAATAAAACAGCACATAAAAGCAATAATATTACATTTTTTCCTCCTTTCATCATCTATCATCGACGTTTGATGCTTTCTTCATCATTTTCATAGAGACGGGGTAGTGACTTGCCTTTTGTGTACACCTTTCCCTTGCCCCCACTACCGCGATTTTCGTGGCGGTGAGGGCAAGGTTAATGTATTCAAAAGGATATAGGTCAACTAGTTACCACCTCTACACAAGGGACAGCGTCCCGTAGACTCAATAGGATTAGTGCACTATAACGGAGCAAAGTTAATTATTTTTTATGACATTTCCAAAGATTCTATAGTTTTCTTTTTTTTAAAAAGAAAATCTGGGAGACTGTATCGATTGATGTGAACAAAAAGGTCAGTTAATGACCGTATAAACATCCATAGTGCTTTGGATATTTATACAGCCCGTTTGTTCCAATGCCTGGAACACGCTATTCCAATGCCTGGAACACTTTGTTCCAATATCTGGAATGAGTTATTCCGATATCTCCCATAGGGGTATAACAGGCATTAGAACAAAGTGTTCCAGGCATCGGAAAGGCTACGGCAGGCGAACTTGCTCGGGAATGCATGAGATAGAATGAATGAATTTCTCAAAAACTACTCCCCTACTCCCGTTTTGGGCTGAAATGCCGATGTACAGGAGCTTTATGGACGGGAGTAGTTAGGCAAACTACTCCCATACTACTCCCGCAATTACTTTTCTCCAATACGGGTGTAGACAAAACCTTGTTCTTCTACTTCTTTGCGATCGTAGATGTTTCTGCCATCCACGACGACATTGCCACACATCACCTTCTTGATGACATTCCATGAAGGCATGCGGAACTGACGCCACTCCGTCATCAGGGCGAAAACATCAGCACCATCAGCGGCATCGTAGAGATTCTTGGTATAGGTGACAGCATCACCAATACGACGCTTGCACTCATCCATGGCAATGGGGTCGAAGACACGGACGGTAGCACCGTCTGCAAGGAGTTTCTCGATAACGACAAGGGCAGGAGCCTCACGCATGTCATCGGTCTCGGGCTTGAATGCCAATCCCAGAAGGGCGATGGTCTTGCCCTTCACATCACCCACCGCCTTGATGATCTTGTCATAGACGATGCTCTTCTGTTTCTCATTGACACGCTCTACAGCCTCGATGACCTCCATGTGGTAACCGTTATCCAAACCAGTATGGAGCAGTGCCTTCACGTCTTTGGGGAAGCAGGAACCACCATAGCCGCAACCGGCATAGAGAAACTTCGAACCGATACGGGTATCAGTACCGATGCCCTTGCGGACACTGTCGACATTCGCACCGACACGCTCACAGAGGTTGGCAATGTCATTCATGAAGGAGATACGGGTCGCCAACATGGCATTGGCAGCGTATTTGGTCATCTCCGCAGAAGGGATGTCCATGAAAATCACACGGAAATTATTGATCAGGAACGGTTTGTAGAGGCGCGTCATCACCTCCTTCGCCTTCTCGGACTCAGTCCCCACCACCACACGGTCGGGACTCATGAAGTCCTTGATGGCAGCACCCTCCTTCAGGAACTCAGGATTGCTGGCAACGTCGAAGGGAATATCCACCCCGCGCTTGTCCAACTCCTCCTGAATCGCCGCCTTCACTTTCTTTGCCGTACCTACGGGGACGGTAGACTTGGTGACGAGGATAGTATATTTGTTGATATGCTGACCGAACTGGCGGGCCACGGCAAGGACATATTTCAGATCGGCAGAACCGTCCTCATCGGGAGGAGTGCCTACAGCACTGAACACGACTTCCACATCGTCAAGCACCTCGGTGAGGTCGGTGGTGAAATTCAGGCGGCCGAACTCCGCATTGCGCTTCACCAGTTCCTCAAGTCCCGGTTCATAAATAGGCATGATGCCATTTTGTAACTTTTCTATTTTCTGGGCATCGACATCGACGCAAGTAACATGGGCTCCCATCTCGGCGAAACAGGTGCCACTGACTAAACCGACATAACCGGTTCCTACAATTGCAATATTCATATTATCAAAATGAGTTAATGACCTCTGTGTGACCAAATACTAATGCAAACCTAAGAAGGGCTTGAGTTGCTTTTCCTTACGAAGGACATAGACCGTGGTACCCAAGAAGGCGAGGAAGAGGAAAACAAGCACCATTTTCGTCCTTGCCGGACCTGCCTTCTTCACAGGAACCGTGGCACTCTGGAGGGTCGTAAAGGCAGGAGTGTCCTCCTGTACCTTCGCCTCTGACAACTGGAGTTGCTGGGCAACGGCGTTGTAGTTGTTGAACTGCAACTGCATCTCGTTCTCCAAGTCGACCAGTTTCGTACGGGCAGACTGAAGAATCAGGTCCTGGTTGGCATCACTGAAGCTAGCATACAACTGACGCGCCTTGTCATAGCGTGCCTTTGCCTCCTTGAAGAGTTTGCGGTTATACTCCAAATCGACCCGTGCCTTCTTCGTCCGGTAGTCGGTGATGAAGTTCTGCAGGCGGTTCTTCACGGTGTCTGCCATCGTAGCGGCAATCAGCGGGTCCTGATCGGTGACCGAGATAGTAATCACCATCGTCTTCTTGTCGACAGAACAGACTACTTTCCTATCGATGACCTGCACAATCCTGGTTTGTTGCTTCGTGAGCATAAAGGGATCTACCTTGTGCTGGTCGATGGTATCTTTCGTACCAATGAGCTCTCCCAACGCCTTGAAAGGTGCCGATACAATGGCCCCCCACCACGACGATTTCTGTTCTTTCGCCAAATAGTCGTAATAGGTCATGATACGGGTAGAATCTTTCTTATGTATGGGGACATTGAAGAGGCTCGCCTTGAAATCAACGGAGTTCATCAAGTCGGGATAGAGCGTCGGGAACAATGCCTCGCTACCCATTGAACCGGATCCCAAACTCACACCAAACTGGCTTGCCAGGAAACTCATGGTACTGGAACGGGTTCGACTGGTAGTCATTTCCGGACTCAGTTTTACCTCACATCTATAGTAGTTGGGCAATCCCAACACAAAGATACAGGCAAGGACAAAAGCCACGGAAAGCACCTTTAAATATAAGCGCTTATGCTTTTTCATCGCCCCGAAGACCGCTCCGTAATCGATTTTCCTCACCTTTCGCTCCATCTTTTGTTTTTCGTCCATCACTTTCAACTTTCAATTCCATCAAAACTGTTTAACCAAAATCGCAACCATTGCCGCCGTGCTAAACACGCTCTGGGCAATGGATATCCATTGAGCAGTCTTTGCAGGGTCTGCCGTCGCCCTGGTAGGCACGACAATCTCACATCCCGGCTCGACCTTCGCGCCCTTACCCACCATTGACATCGTTCCATTAGGATAGATAATCCATGTCTTGCCCTTCCTGGCATGATTGCCAAAGCCGCCAGCCTGGTTGATGTACCACTTATAACCTTTCCCTTCATGATAGGTCACCGTGTTCGGATACATCACATCTCCTGAAATCTTCACGGTACCATTGAACTCCGGCACCACGATACGGTCGCCCTCACGCAATTCCACATCATAGTCACTGCCGGGATTCTCCAGGGCCTTGTCGAGATTGATACCCACCGTATAGGTATCCCCCATGTCCAACTGGTCGATGTCAATAGAGTCGTTGCCAGACTTCTGCATACTCATCTGTCTCAGCAGGAAACTGCGACGGGCCCGCTCATCATCATTCAGCTTACGCTCCAGACGGGCTCCCTTGACATAGGCATCTTCAGTGACACCACCTGCCATCTTGATGGCATCGGAAAGCCGGAGGTTCTTGGAAGACATCGTATGGGCTCCTTCATAAAGTACCTCACCCTCTATCGTGATATTACGCGGTGTCTTGAAACCAGGACTCCTGCGGACATGAACGATATCATAGGGTGCCAGGATAAAGCCCGGGGTTCCGTCGACCACAAAACCGTCCTTCAGCGAGAAACTATAGGTCTTAGCTATCTCCTTGGTAGCAGTACGTGCCTTCGGGTCGATGATACGGCGGGATACATCCACCTTCACGGTAGATGCTGCGTCTGTCAAGCCGCCAGCCTGCAGGACGAGATCCTCCAAGGTGGTGTTGTCGGCATATTGATAGACACCCGGTGACATCACCTCACCGGTGATTGTCAGAGTACGTTCCTGACGTAAATCAGTCTGCGTCGGGATAAACAGCACATCCTCATTCTTCAGCGGGATATCCGGAGTCGTTCCTGCCATGATGCCCTTGACATCCACCGAGATCACCTCCAGACTACGGTCTTCCTTCAAACGGTGCATCACCGCACGGTTGGTAAAGGCATCCTCGGTGACGCCCTCCGCAGCCTGTATCAACGTGCGGACAGAGGTCACTTCCTTTCCTAACTGATACTGTCCAGGACGGAAAATAGCACCCTTCACCTCCACCATGTTCTCATAGCGGTTGAGCATACCGTCCACCACGACAGCATCCCCATCATCCACTTTGAAAGAGTTCATGTCAAACTCATCGACATTGTACACAGCATATTTCTC
>CACZCT010000083.1 GCA_902779745.1 uncultured Prevotellaceae bacterium | reverse complement strand
TCATATTCTGAAGAATCGTAGGAAGATGAAGCAAAACAGGAATAAAACCCATATAGGCAAGTTCCTTGTAGTGTTTGACCCTGGTTCCTCCTACAGCTGTCATGAGGTCGCCACCGAAGAAACGGAACTCCGCATCCGGATCCTGTTGTTTCAGTGCCTGCATCAGATGAGAAGCATGGAGGTCACCACTCGCTTCACCTACTATCAGATAGTATTTCATAAATCCCAGTCTTTCATCTGTTCAATCATCTCATAGGAAGTGACATCTATCCGGGTTGGCGTAATGGCTACATAGCCATGCGTCAATGCCCAATTGTCAGTATCTTCTGCTTCCGGCTCGTCATTGGTGTATTTACCTACCATCCACCAATAATCATAGCCCCGGGGATGATGACATTTTACCACTTCATCTCCCCAGGTACCTGGTGCCATACGACAGATCCTCACGCCTTGATACTGTTCCACCAAGGGGAAATTCACATTCAGACAGACACCTTTGGGTAATCCCTCATCAAGAACCCTTCGTACAATCTTCCGCACATAAGGTTCCAAAGGACGGAAATCAGCATCATCCGAATGGTCACACAAAGAAAAAGCCACAGATGGGATATACTTCATACACCCTTCCAATGTCACACCCATCGTACCACTATAATGCGTATTGACAGAAGCGTTGTCACCGTGGTTGATACCTCCTATCACCATCTGAGGATAACGGTCGCCGACCAGTTCTTCCAAGGCAATCTTTACACAATCAACAGGTGTTCCATTGCATGACCACACCTCCAGTCCCTCCTCTTTCTTACGCATCGTCAGCGTCAACGGTGTTCCTGCAGAAAAGGCACACGCATAGCCACTCCTAGCCGCATCTGGGGCACATATCAGGATATCCGCCATATCACGAATCATCGCCACCAAACAGTTAATACCTTTTGCCCCATAGCCGTCATCGTTGGAAATCAGTATTATAGGTTTCTTGTTTTCCATTAAAAAATGCTATTTGCCTGCAAATTTACAAAAAAACAAGAGAAAAGCAAAATCTAATTTGGCTTTTTGCTTACTTATTCGTAACTTTGCAGCCTATTATATGGTATAAAAAAGAATATGGGAAAGATTATAGCTTTAGCAAACCAAAAAGGCGGTGTCGGCAAGACGACGACAACCATTAACTTGGCCGCCTCCTTGGCTACGCTGGAAAAAACAGTCCTTGTCGTCGATGCCGATCCACAGGCAAATGCCTCCAGTGGTCTGGGCGTGGATATCAAAGAGGTGGAATGCTCCCTCTATGAATGTATTATCGACAAGGCAGATGTACGTGACGCAATTTATACTACAGATATTGACGGACTTGATATCATTCCAAGTCATATCGATCTCGTCGGAGCTGAAATAGAGATGTTGAACCTGAAAAACAGGGAAAATGTCATCGGACAATTACTGGCTCCTATCCGTGATGAGTACGACTATATCCTGATTGACTGTTCTCCGTCGCTAGGACTGATAACCGTCAATGCGCTGACAGCGGCCAATTCCGTCATCATCCCTGTACAGTGTGAATATTTTGCATTGGAGGGAATCAGCAAATTGTTGAATACCATCCGCATTATCAAGAGTAAGTTGAATCCGAAACTGGAGATTGAGGGCTTCCTGCTGACGATGTATGACTCCCGTCTGCGCCTTGCCAACCAGATTTATGATGAGGTGAAGCGCCATTTCCAAGAACTGGTATTCAAGACTGTCATCCAGCGTAACGTCAAGTTATCAGAGAGTCCCAGCCATGGTCTCCCCGTCATCCTGTATGACGCAGACTCTACGGGCTCCAAGAACCACCTAGCATTAGCCAAGGAAATTATTAACAAGAATAGCTAACTGCTAAAAGCAAAGATTATGGCAGTAAGAAAGAAATACGACAGAAGTGTTCTGGGACGCGGTCTGGACGATATCGGCAGCGGTCGTGGACTGGATGCATTGATAGACACAGGAGATGTACATACTCAGGGAAGCTCTAATCTCAACGAGATAGAGATTTCCTTAATAGAGCCCAATCCCAACCAGCCTCGTAGGGAATTTGACCAAGAGGCTCTGCAGGAATTGGCAAACAGTATTCGTGAGGTGGGAATTATCCAACCTATCACCCTGCGTCAGATGGATAGTGGAAAATATCAGATTATTGCCGGAGAACGCCGTTGGCGAGCCTCTCAACTGGCAAACCTGACGACAATCCCTGCCTATATCCGTACGGTGGAAGACGAGGGTGTCATGGAAATGGCACTTGTTGAGAATATCCAGCGTGAGGACTTGAACGCTATTGAGGTCGCCCTTGCCTATCAGCACCTGGCTGAGACGACAGGAATGACCCAAGAGAAAATCTCCAAACGCGTTGGTAAGAGCCGTGCTGCCGTCACAAACTTCATGCGACTACTCAAGCTCCCCGCTCAAGTACAGATGGCTTTGAAGAACCATGAGATAGACATGGGTCATGCCCGCGCCTTACTTGCCATTGACAGTCCTTCTGCCCAAATCAAGCTCTTCAAGGAAATCCAAAAGCAGCAATATTCCGTCCGTAAGGTGGAAGAAATGGTGCAAGCCCTGAAGAACGGGGAAGATGTCAAGACGGTCAAAGGCAAGATGACGGTAAAGTCGCAATTGCCTGAGGAATTTTCTATCCTCAAAGAACGCCTCTCTCAGTTCTTCCAGACAAAAGTGCAGATGACCTGTTCTCCGAAAGGAAAGGGGAAAATCAGTATTCCTTTTAGCAACGAGGAAGAGTTGGAGCGTATCATGAATGCCCTCGATTCTGTTAACAACAAATAAAGAGACGCTATTTTGAGATATCAAAAGGTTATATTCTCGCTACGTACCCTGACTATCACCCTGATGATGGTCATAGGACTACAAGTGATGGCACATACTGGATATCAGGATGCTCCTGATGACAGCATTGCAATCATGATGGCTCGTATTGACTCCCTTACTCGTAGCGATTCTGTGATAACCTTTGAAGAGAAACCTGTCCAGTCTGTTCTAATCGACTCCACCCGCATTGCAAAACCCAAGCGCGACTGGAATACATGGCGCCCGGATCCTAAACGTGCCTTATGGCTTGCCCTGGTACTTCCCGGAGCCGGTCAGATTTATAATCGCAAGTTTTGGAAACTGCCTATTATCTACGGTGGATTCATCGGATGTATCTATGCACTTACCTGGAACAACATGATGTACAAGGACTATTCACAGGCATATCTGGACTTGATGGACAACGATCCTAATACGGCAAGTTACAACAAGTTCCTGCATCTGGGCGTAGAAATTGACAGTTCCAATGAGGAGCGCTACAAAGAAATCTTCAGGAGCAGAAAAGACAAATACCGCCGTTGGCGTGACATGAGTTTCTTTGTCATGATAGGAGTCTATGCCCTTTCTGTTATTGATGCCTATGTCGATGCAGAGCTCTCTGCCTTTGATATTTCCAAGGACCTGAGCCTGAAGGTCGAACCAACGGTTATTCCCAACCACTCAGGAGGTAATCCCCTCCAAGCCCAGTCGTTGGGAGTTAACTGCAAGTTAAACTTTTAAACAAAACCAAAAGAATGATAAGTAAGAAAATACTGATGTTGCTCGCCATTTTGTTTGGCATGTCTGTCAATATACAGGCACAGATCGTGACGGAAGACGAAGAGGATGTCGATGAAGAAGACGAGATTGTAGTCATTGACCAGAGTGGTAACGAGGAAGTGATTGATTTCCCCGAGGCTATGACCTATGACCTCGACAGTCTGCTGAATGAGTATATGTCGAAGACCTATCTCTCTTCAGACAATTGTAACATGCGAAATGAGAACCCCTCCTATCCAACAGAAGTCTTTATCGAGCGTCTGTCACGTATGCCGACTGTCATGGAAATGGCTCATAACAACATCGTACAGAACTTCATCGACAGATACTGCAACAGACTGCGCGGTACTGTCGCATACATATTAGGAGCCAGCAATTTCTATATGCCTATCTTCGAAGAGGCATTGGAGGCTTATCAGATTCCCTTGGAACTGAAATACCTTCCCGTCATTGAGTCAGCCTTGAACCCACGTGCTGTTTCCCGTGTGGGAGCAACAGGACTCTGGCAGTTCATGCTTGCCACGGGAAAGCAATATAACCTGAAAATCAACTCTTTGGTGGATGAGCGTCGCGATCCTATCAAGGCGTCCTATGCCGCCGCCCACCTGTTGAGCGACCTGTATAAGGTCTTTGGCGACTGGAACTTGGTGATTGCCGCCTATAACTGCGGTCCCGGCAATGTCAGCAAGGCCATCCAGCGTTCCGGAGGCTCCAAGGACTATTGGCACATCTATCCCTATCTGCCTAGGGAGACACGTGGCTATGTGCCTGCCTTCATTGCCGCCAACTACATGATGACCTACTACTCGCTGCATAACATCTGCCCGATGAGTAGTAGACTGCCTGCCCAGACCGATACCATCATGGTTCACAGAAGAATGCATCTGGAACAGGTGTCAAAAGTATTAGACATTGACATCGAGATGTTACGTGCCCTCAATCCCATGTATCGCCATGATATCATTCCTGGTGATACCGAACCCTATGCGCTCCGTCTGCCACAGGCAGATGTCAACAGGTTCATCGAGATGGAGAACGACATCTACGCCTACAGAGCCAGTGAACTGCTGACGAACCGTGCCATTGTGGAAGTCAACGACTATACGCCGACTTACTATCATAAGAGCAAGCGTTATTATAAGAAAGGACGTAAGGGACGTGCCGCACGTAACAGCAAGGCTCGTCGTGGCGGCAAGAAGGCGACAGCCAAGAAGGGACGTGCCAAAAAGAGCAAGGCTAAAGGCCGTAAATCATCCAAGAGAAGACGCAGATAATTCATTATAGTCCCTATAGTTCCTATAGTCATTATATTATATAATAAAGGTATATGGACGAAGAGCAGAAATTACGCGAAGATGCTGACGAAAAACTGATTAATGATGCCTTTCAGCATCTGCTGGATTGCTATCTGGCCTCACGTCATCGTAAGAAGGTGGATATCATCACCAAGGCATTCAATTTCGCCCGTCAGGCACACAAAGGAGTGCGCCGTCTTTCTGGTGAGCCTTATATTATGCATCCTATCGCCGTCGCACAGATAGCCTGCGAAGAGGTAGGACTCGGTTCTACAAGTATCTGCGCTGCCCTGCTCCATGATGTCGTAGAGGATACCGACTATACTACTGAGGACATAGAAAACATCTTCGGTCCTAAGATTGCACAGATTGTCGACGGACTGACCAAGATCAGCGGAGGTATCTTCGGTGAACAGGCATCCGCACAGGCAGAGAACTTCAAGAAACTGCTGCTGACGATGAGTGATGACATCCGTGTGATCCTCATCAAGATCTGCGACCGTCTGCATAATATGCGTACATTAGAGTCACAACCAGCCAACAAACAATACAAGATTGCCGGTGAGACCCTATATATCTACGCTCCCCTCTCTAACCGTCTGGGACTTTACAAAATCAAGTCAGAACTGGAGAACCTGAGTTTCCAATACGAGCATCCTGATGAATACAACAGCATCAAGTCGAAACTCGCCTCAACAGAGGCTTCCCGCCATGAACTCTTCGACCAGTTTACGGCTCCCATAGAAGAGGCACTTAAGCGGATGAATATCAAATATGAGATCAAGGAGCGTGTCAAGACCCCCTACTCCATCTGGAGCAAGATGCAAAACAAGCACGTCACCTTTGATGAAATCTATGATATCCTTGCCGTCCGTATTATCTTCACCCCGGACAAACGGGAAGAGGAAGTCAACGAATGCTTCAATATCTATGTCGCCATCTCTAAGATTTACAAGTCACACCCCGACCGACTGCGCGACTGGCTGAGTCATCCAAAGGCAAACGGCTATCAGGCACTGCATGTCACCTTGATGTCTAAACAGGGACGATGGATAGAGGTACAGAT
>CACZCT010000082.1 GCA_902779745.1 uncultured Prevotellaceae bacterium | reverse complement strand
TCGTAGAGGGTGGCGTTAGTCGCTATGGCATAGCGACATACAGGACGCTGTTCGCTGCGCTCCAGCCGGTATTGTGAAGGAGGTGTATCGATGGCGTCGAAGTTCCAGGAGGCGGCAGGTACGTAGATGCCGGAGCCGTGGGCAACACCATTCTCGTCGATCCATATCTTGTCCTCATAGGTGGCAAGCCAGGTGGAGTCCGTATGGATGGTGGGACCCTCGATGAAGAGGGCAGGGGGCGTTGTTTGATTCCACACCTTGAGATTCAGTTTGTGCTTGCCTGCAGGTACCACAAATGTCTTGGGCATTCCAAACTGCAGTTTGCCATCGAGGGCAAGATTGAACTGTCCCTCACAGGCAATGGCGATCGTCTCTTCGTGTTCGAGGTCAAACTCGTGAGAGAACTCTACCGTCACATAGTGTGAGTCCTGTTTCCAGAAAGGAGGAAACATCGCCCCGCGTTCCGTACGACGGTTGTTGAAGATGTTACCCAGCCATATCTCAAAGTCGCCAGGATACCAGATCCAGGTACTTTTTAGTTGAGAGTTGAGAGTTGAGAGTTGAGAGTTTGCTGCCGCCATCGTTTGTTGTTTATTGGTTATTGTTTCTGCCTGCGGCATTCTTGATGCTGTCGCTGACTTGCGGTCCGTTATTCTCCCATACATTGCCGGGACCATTGGCATTCTGGAGGTACTTGTCGGAAGGGGTCCAGTTGTCACGGATGGTGATGTTGGATGACCCTTCGTCTGTATAGAGGTAGAACCAGTGATTCGGGTCGTGTACATAACTCGGTTTGGCAATGTCACGCACTACATTCTCTGAGATGATAGTACCGGGCTGGTTACCGAGGGTATAGATGCCGGCACAGTCGTACATATGCCGGGCATAGTCATAGATCAGGTTCGCATGTACCTTGTTGTCCTTCATACAGACGAGGTCGCGGTTCCATCCCCAACCTAATGAGATACCTGTATAACTGACATCATGGATGGTGTTATGCTCGATGGTGATGCCGCTGACATAACCGGCTGCGATGGCCACACATCCCCAGTCCTCGTTGGTGATGTCATAGAACTCCGACTGTTCAATGGTCTGTCCGCTACATATCTCCCGGAAGTCCACAGGCTGGTAGGGGAGATGGGTCTCCAGTCCCTCTGGTGAGAAAGAGCCGCATACGTAGCCGTTCATGGCGATGTCGGTAAACGTACAATGGGTCGTCGTGCCACGACGACAGGCAAGGACATAGTCAAGACCAGAGCCGCCGAGGTGTTCGAAACGGCAGCCTTCGAAGTTGATGTCCTCAGTATAGCACAGTTCCACGGCAGCATCGGCACGTCCGAGCCATCCTTGGTTGTCGAGTTTGTGGTTATTGGGACGGTCTATCTGCGGACGCAGTTTATAGGCTTCCGTCAGATACATACCCGCCTGCAAAGGCACATGTCCTTTCTCTGACGGACGCATCCAGGTGGTATGACTGAAGGTAACCCCCTTGATGGTGATGTTACGCACGGGATGCTCTGCAGAGCCGATAAACTCCACCAAGGTCTCCAGTACAGGAACAACGGCATCGCGGACGGCCTCACTTTCTCGAGGCATGTAGTAGAGCTTATGCTCCCGGATATCATGATACCATTCGCCCGGCTCGTCGAGCAGTTCCTTGGCATTTGTCAGATAGAACGGTGACGGATGCCCTGTATTGGGTGTCATCGGAGAGGGCCATGGATGCTTGAACTGTATGTTGGCCTCTGGGTTATGAAAGCGGATAGCGGCAGAGTCACCTTGTATCTTGATGCTTTTGATACGCAGATTGGAGGTACACCACATTTCATGCAGCACGAGTTCTGCATATTGAGAATTGAGAATTGAGAATTGAGAATTGGCAACTGCCTTTTTGGGTACCCACAACACTTGGTTTTTCTTGTCGTAAGTACGGATACGGAACATCTTTTCGAAGTCACTCACATCACGGGCTCTTATTGCTTTCTTGCCATTGACCCATAACTGGCGGAAGTCAATGGGACGACCGTTGAAGTCGGGAACGTCAGCCACCAGGAACTTGCCTTCTTTCCTCCAGTCCTTGATTTCCATGCCACCACTGATGACGGCGTTCTCTCCCAGTATCGTCAGTCCACTGTCCTCCGGGCGCAGCCGCAGCGGTTCATAGAGATAATAGGTACCAGCACTCAGGTGAATCGTCACAGCTGTTGCCTTTCCTAACCTCTTCGCCTCACGGGCCTTCTGTATGGTCTCCGCCAGGGAAGAGTCGGGTGTTATATAAAAGTCCGATGGGGACGCATATGCTGATGCGCCCCTCATCAATAGACCTAATAGGATGATGGTGATTATTCTCATAATGTTATCGTGCTAATGGCAACCAGAGAGACATGTCCTGGATACCCCGGTTGTCCCAGGCATAATAGGGAATGAGTCGTATCTTCACTTTCTTTGGAGTGACGGGACGTACCTCTCGATAGAGTGTCTGGTTGTCCCATTTCTCATGATTCACGAGGATAGCCTCACCTTCCAGTACCGTCATCTCATGACCACAGAGGGTCATCTTCTGTTCCGTAAACTGGATGTCGGCAGGAATGGCAATGTCGTTAATGCGATAGCCGCCCTCGATATCCTCACCTTCGAGACAGTAGACGATGGGACCACGCTGGACGGCAATCTGGTTCTTTGCCTCCTCGACCAGCGGATTCGCCTCTATCAGTCGGGGACGCATGTCGAAGTTGATCTCGACGACATCCCCTTTCTTCCATTTGCGGGTGATGTCAAGGTCTGCTGGTTCACCGTTCACCTTCACCGCATATTGTCCTGCCCAGTCGGGCTTGTGCAACTTGACGGTCGACAGGTTCTTGGCATTCTTGATGGTCAGTGTGACTTTGCCATCCCATGGGTAGTTGGTCGTTTGTTCCACCTCTAGGTCTTTGGTCTTCAACACGTTCTGTCCGTAGAGATTGACGTAGAGCGTGTTTCCATTGACAGCGTACGCATATTCCTGTGCTTCGCAGAGGGTACGCAGGGTGTTCGGTGGACAACAGAAACAGGTGATGTAATGCTGGCGGTGCTTAGGCCATCGCATGACATAGGGAAACTCCTTCGTGCGACGCAGTGCCTCCGTATAGAAGAAGTCCTTGCCGTCGAGGGAGATACCCGAGAGGATACCGTTATATAGTTCGTTCTCGATGTTGTCGATATACTTGCCGTCACCCGTCGTCTGGAACATACGCCATGAGAAGAGCATCATGCCAATCTGGGCACATATCTCATTATGGGCAGCCTCCTGCGGCAACTGAAACTGTCGTCCGTATGCCTGGTGAATCTGTTGGATGGAAGGCTGGTCGTAGGTGGTGCCGTCAGGTGACACCCCATCGTAGAGGGCACCACAACCACCCATGATGTATATCTTATGCTGGATGATGTCATCCCAGATGGAGGAGAGGTTCTTCATCAACTGTTCCTCACCTGTCTCCGCATAAAGGTCGGCAACACCGGCATAGAGGTAGTTGGCACGGACGGCATGACCCATCGCCTCATACTGGTCGCGGAACTTATGACGATCCTGGTTATGGTCCTCGCCGTTCGTCACACTGTCACGGATGGCAATAAGACCTTTAGCCAGTTTCAGGTATTTCTCATCACCCGTCTCACGGTACATCTCTGCAGCCCCCATATAGTGGGAGGGGCAGATGGCATTGCGCGACAGTTCCGCAGCGTCGTTGGTCAGGAAGTTATAGAGGAAGTCAGCGGCTTTCTTGCCACAGTTAAACAAGGTCGTCTTCCCTGTGGCACGCTTGTGGATGATACCTGCTGTCATCAGGTGTCCGAGGTTGTAGGTCTCGAAGTTCAGACGGGAGGCAAAGGCATGTTTCTGGTCTTTTCCAATCTCAATACCTGCAGCGTTCTCCGTATTGGCATGCGAGTCGATGCCTGCATTGCGTTCCGAGATGACGACGGGGGTATGGATGTATCCGTCGGCACGCTGGGCGAGTGCCACCTGCTCGATGAACTTGTCCATCAAGGCATCAATCTTCGGGTCCTTGGTGATGGCATAGACGGTGGCACATGCCTCCAGCCATTTATACATATCACCGTCGTGGAAGGGAGGACCGTGATGCTTGCCTTTCACCGTTCCGGCTGCCACCTCGAAGTTACGGAAACCGTTACTGCCGTGCAGTCCCATGTCATCAATGACCTCCCAAGGCGTGTTCCAGGTGTTCCACATATCCCATATTCCTGTAGTGGAAAGCATGTTGAAACGGTCGCCCCAGAAACCGCCTGTCCATTGGACGGCTCCCATCGGGGTGTTCTTCATCCGCGCCTGACGACTGTTACTCATGTCTGTCAGTCCCTGTGCCGTTGCTGCAGTGGTGCAGCACAGCATCATTGCAATGATCATTTTTCTCATATCTTTCCTCCTCTTGCTTTGATCCGTTCATACCATGCCTCACGCTCCTTGACCAAGTCATAGCCCCGTTTGGTCAGGTAGTTGTTAATACGTCCCTTGTATTTCCCGAATACCTCATGTTTCTTTTTCGAGCTCTCTGCATCGATGGCGAGTTCACGTGCCTCTATCAGCCAGGCGATGATCTGTGCCTTCTCCTCTTCCTTTAGGGTGGGAATCATGTCACAATGTGCCTCGTAGGTCACCTTCAATACGTTGAAGGTCATCACGTCCTTGACCCGCTCAATGTCCTGTGGCTTCAGGTACATTGACAGGTCGGCATCGAAACCGAAGTGGGAACGGTACAGTTTTGAGTCACACTGTGCCTCAGCGAGTTTCTTGTCCGTCTTTTTCACGGAGTCACGCTCGGCATAGATATCATTTAGTTTGAAATAGCGGTTAGCAATGATGTTCTGAACATTCTGTCCCAAAGGAGTCCATGTGATCCCCAGTTCATCAGTGGCTTTCCGGGCACGTCCTATAATAGTCTCTACATACTTGCTGTCGCGTCCGGCACTGTCGAGGAGTACCGCAGGGGCAGGGTAGGAGTTAAAGGTCTCTTTCAGGTACATGACGTTATTGCCGTAGTTCATCTTGACATTACGTACCATCTTCACGTCACGGCTCCGCTCTACGAACAGCCATCCGCTCCAGCCCATCTCGTCAAGGGCCTGTTTGATGAGCGGCAGATTGACGGCAGGGTCGTTGCGCAGACACAAGCTGTCGGTATTTGAGGCATGGATGGCACAGATATTTTTGGCACCCAGTTTCTTCATGTCCTTGACGATGTCCCAGTTGTTCTCCAGGATGGTCTGCCACTTATAGAAGATGGCAATGCCGTCGCTCTTGATCTCCTTCAACAGTTTCAGGTTGCCTGTAGCATCCAAGGGTGTGTCGATGCCGACCACGACACCATGTGTCTTGGCAGCCTCACCGATGTTGTGGAGGCGGTTGACAATCTCCTTACGCTTCGTTTTATTGGTCGTCCAGTCGTTACCGCATCCGCCCAAGGGCAGGAAGGCAACCTTGACATTTCCCATGCGCTTCATCGTCTCGAAACAGTCTTCCATCAGGGCGAGATAGTTGTCGCGTTGTGTGAGGTCCTGTCCGTAGAAACCGCTCATGGCGATGGCACCGATACGGATACCCAGACTGTCTGCCGTATGCTTGAAAAATGCAGCAGTATTCGGGTCACGCATCTTATTGTCGAACAGCTCACGCTTGCCGAGTCCGCCCATATCCATCTCTATACCGTCACAAGCCAAGTCCTTGGCGAGTTGGAACTCACCCAGTTTCTGACGTTTCAGTACCATCCAGTCGCAGACTCCCACCTGGTAGCGTTCTTGTGCCATCAGGGTGTCTAGGCATGAGAAGACACATGCCAAAACGGAAAAAAGTGTAATACGTAGTTTGTTCATATCTGATTTGGATTATCTCTAATTTGTTGCTACCGATTGGCGGATAGCAACAATAATCCGCATCTTCAGCTCTTTCTTTTCTTCTTTGGAAAGAGGCTGGAGAGGCGGGATAAAAGAATAGAGGCGTTCTTTCTTCTTGGTTTTTCCTTTTGTTGCCATTATCTCCTGTTTTATTTTAGGACGGAATAATGGCATTGGTGTAACCAATGGAAGGGCTTTTATA
>CACZCT010000081.1:6125-8612 GCA_902779745.1 uncultured Prevotellaceae bacterium | reverse complement strand
AATCGCCTGACTTATTCTACGTCCGACTGGTCGATATCGCCAGCGACATCGGCAGGATGGAGTCCCGGCTCCACAGCCTCCTCGCTCTTGATGAGTTCGACATTGGTCTGCTCGATGATATTGAGCTTGACGTTATTGTTTGCCGCAGGTTTGTACCACGGTTTCTTGCTGAAATAGTCACGGAGGTCCTGAGACTTGAAGACATAGCCGTGACGTGCCAGGATCTCGTTGCGCATCAGGCGCAACTGTTCACGGGGGATATTCATCAGATAGGGGGTGTTGAGCAGTCTGTTGGTAATGACATCCTCCCAGTTGGACTTCTCCAGGGTCTGCTGTTGTCCGTAACAGTCATCCTCATTATCAGGTGTGAGTACCATGATCCACATGGTATCACCTTTGGGCTTGCGCACGGCGAGGAAGTTCATGCCGTTCTGACGGACATACTGCACACGCCAGCCGAATTCGGCAAAGCGGATGGGGCAGTCCTCAGCCTGACGACTGGGAATGAGCTTATATTCCCCGTTCTTGCCTGCCACCTTCTCCAGTGTCAACTCATTGTCTTGTGAGGTCGTCATATAGACGATGGTTCCCATTCTCACCTCCTGGACGGTGTAAAGGTTGAAACCGTCGAAGAACTTGTCACCTTTCTGAATGGTCTGGGCTTGGGTGCTGAGGATGCCGCAGAAGGCAACCAGCATGATGGTCATTAGTTTTTTCATATGCTCTCTTTTAAGTTCTTACACCGCAAAGGTACGTCTTTTATCCCATACTACAAAATAATCCCACGAAAAAACGCACAGGGAACAGTCCCGGGGGGAGTCTAGAATTTCCACCTGACCTGCACATCCACCTCTGCCATGGACGATTTGTTGATTTCCTGAAGACCGCTTGAGATCCTCGCACGGTCGAAATAGTTGGTGACTCCTATCTTTACGATGAGCAGCAGGTGTCTTCCGATATCCGTACGACTCATCAGGGCATAGCGGATACCCTTGCCATAGAGCATGAGGGACGAGAAGTTATAGAGCACGGAACGTTCATAGAGGTAGAGGCGGCTCTCATAATCGTCGGTATGGAAATAGGCGGCATTGGCAGTGAGTTGCAGCCACCGACATTGGTAGGCGATCTGTTCGGAGACCATCCATCCCCTGGTTTGTTCCTTGAAAGAGACGGAGATACCGTCGAACTGTGTCTGTAAGGAGAGTCCGAAGGTGGTGTCGTAACAGAGGCGCAGGTGTGCCCGGTGCTCCATGCGGTTGACGAGCATGGTCTTCTCGGAATTGTCTTTCTGTCGGATATGCAGCCGGTAGCGACCTTCGAGTTTCCATTTATTATTAAATAAGGTTCGCGCGAGGACCATGGTGTCGAAAGCATCGCTGGGCATGCCGACCTGATAGCGTATCCATGGGAAGTGGGCATAGTCGGCATACCAGTTGAGGACCACTTTGGATGAGGGTTGCCAGGAGAGTCCCAGATAGATGCCGTGCTCGTTCTGGATGTCGGAACCCTCCGCAAAACTGCGGGCATGGAAAGCAGCATACCTCTTGTCATAATAGCGATGGAGTGCCGACAGGGTAAGCGCAGACCCCACCCGATAGCTTATCTGGTGGATGGCGGCGAGGGCCCCCTGACACTGGAGGGCTGTCTCTCCGGAGAATGAGAGTCGTGCATGGGTGTACCCGTAGTCGACACTCGCATGGAGGAAGTCCTGTCCTTCTGCGGCATAGCGGCGGTAGGGTGTGTTCTCTTTCTGGGGGACCAGCGGTCTGTCAAGACGGGTATAGAGGATATTGGCATGGGCATAGAGCATTCCCTTGCGCCATCCTATACTTCCGCCCAGGTCTGTCTCATGGGTGTTGTTCTTTTTCGCTATCTCAGTAGCTGTCCGATGGTAGTTGCTGTAGTAGAGTGTCCGTGCCGTACTGTCTTTATTGAGGGTGGCATCCAGGGGACGATAGGACGCAAAGGCGGTGAGTTGCCAGTTCCTGTGGAGCCGGATTGTCGTTGCCACACCATGCAAGTAGCCTTCCGTGGAACGGGATGAGTGGGGGAGGAGGACAGCTGCGGAGCGTCCTATAGCCTGTAAGACGGAAAGTTTTCCGAGATAGAACCCGTCATTGATGACCAGTCCCATACCGAGTTGTACCCGATACATGCCCAGACAGAGGTTCTGGATGCATCCCAGGTCTTTGAGCTGCAGGTAATAGGAATAATGGTCATAGCCCCATCGGTTTCGGTTGGAGAAGAAAGGCTCCCCGGCATCCTGCCCTCCCGTCACTCCGAATTTCACACGGTCGTGGTAGTTGAACTGGTAGCGGAAGGAATGTCGGTATTGATAGCCTAAATAACTTTTCTGGTCGCCTTTCCTTGTATATAGGGGTATCTTCCCTGTCAGCAGGAGTTGTTGTCTGCCATGCAGGAAGACGGAATCCAACCGGAGTCTGTCGTCTGCCTTCTTTGCTTCCCCGATATAGGTGAAGTACTTGA
>CACZCT010000081.1:0-6115 GCA_902779745.1 uncultured Prevotellaceae bacterium | reverse complement strand
TATGGGTCCGTAGCGCCCGGTGTATTCCAGGAGTTGCTCCACCTGCTGTGCCGTGAGGAAGGGCAACAGTTCCAGTTCCTCCCGGGTAGCCTGATTCAGATTGACGGGATGTTCTGCTCTCTCCGACAGGATGTCGTAGAGTTCCTCCATGGAGGAAGATTCCATGTCCTCTGCCTCCATCCATTGGCGGAAAGCCTCCTCCCATTGGTTGGTTGTCTGGGAAAAACCAGTCAGGGAGAACAATGAAAAGAAGATAACTGCAGTTTTCCTAAAAAACATGCTGCAAAGTTACGGACAAAGAAGAGAAGTGTTTGTCACATTTGTACCCAATGCATTAACTTTTGTAACATGAAAATGCGCTACTTGGGAAAAAAGGCATAAAAACACAAGAATCCGCAGGATGATGTCCTGCGGATTCTCTATGTGCGAAAGTGGTGTGGTTAATTAAAAAGATAGCGGATCGTGAACAGAATCTGGTAGGTGGAGGCGGCACCAATGAAGTTCTTGTAGGTGGAGGTGTGGCGCTCTCCGTTGACAAGGTTATAGGTGTACTTGCCGTTCTTGTAGGTCAACAGGGTGTTGCTGGTGACCTGCTTGAAGACACCCCAGTTCTTGCAGAGGAAGTTCGGGAGGTTCATGATGTCCAGTCCTAACTGGAGGGCATGACGGTTCTGTCCGATCTTGATACTCATCTCACGGAGGTACTTGAAGTCTATCTGGTGATGCCAGGGCATCTTCGCTCCACCACGTTCCGTATATTGTCCGAGGCGGTCTTTCAGGTAGTCGTCCTGTTGGATATATGCCCAGAAGTCGTCGCGCTGCATGTCGGCAGTATATGCCTGGCCATTGATCTGTCCGTTGTCGGCAAAGTCCCAGCTGTCGAGTTCGGCACGTGAGGCAGGGATATACAGGAGACTGGCGGGTGCGGTGGGGTCGCCGACGACATTGCTGTTGAAGACATACGAGTAGCGGTTGAAGGAGTAGTCACCGAGGTAGCCGTACTGGTAGCCGTCATAGACGAGGCTGAAGGTGTTGGTGGCATACTTACCCTCCTTCAGGCGATAGCTGGCAGACAGCAACAGGCGGTTGGGGGCGACATACGTCGCATAGCCCGTCTCTTGGTCGTTGACGGCGTTGATGGAGTGGCGGTAGTTGTTATAGGCTGCCGACACCTGTTCGCCGATGCCCTCGGAGTACGACTTTGCCGTCGAGTAGGTATAGGAGGCGGAGAGGTCGAGTCCGAAGTCAAAGGACTTCCGCAGCAGGGCACTCAGGGAGAAATAGTAGGCTTTCGAGCCTGCGTTCTCAAGGACGTAGGCGGAGTGGCTGTCGTCGTAGTACGACATCTTATGACGCACATCACCATGACCGAGGTCGATGGTGGACGTGCCGTCCCAGTAAAGGTCTCTGTTAGACACGATGACGGGATTCAGGTCGCGGTTATAGATGCCCTCCAAGGTGAAGTCGATGCCCCAAGGCAGTTTCGCGTCGAAGGCCAGTGATGTCTTCCAGGTCTTCGGCATGCGGAGGTCTTCGCTGAGAATGGTGGGTGCGGCAGGCACAGTGGTGCTGCTCGTCGCCTGAATCTGTCGGCGCATATCCTCCTGACTCATGGTGAACGTCGGCAGTGTCTTGCCATTGGCAGGTGTGGCGACATAGGACGTCTGTCCCATACCTGAGTTGTTGACGGCAGAAATCAGCCAGATGAAAGGCAGACGGCCCACGAAGAGACCTGTACCGCCTCGGAGGATATATTTACGGTCGCCGGTGATGTCCCAGTTGAAACCGATACGCGGTGAGAAACTGACACTCGCCTTGGGCACATTATCCGTGCGGAAATGCTGACCGCCAAAGTCGATGTTATAATACTCCTCGTTGAAGTTGTTCTTCAGCGACGGATAGGACGGCAGTTCGAGGCGCACACCGATGGACGTGCGGAAGCGTTCCGACCAGCTGATATTGTCCTGCAGGTAGAACGACCACTGGTTGGTCTTCATCTCCGAGACAAACATCGAGTGGTTTTCGTTATTGCCATAGGTGGTGGCGAAGAGGCGTGGCGTGGCGCTCATGACAGCCGCCCACTCGCGGTTTCTCGCCTGTTCCTGTGTCACCTCATAGACCCAGTAGCCTGAGGCGGCAGGTGCATAGCCGTTGGCAGCGAAGTTATGCTCGTACTGGATGCCGGCGAAGAGGTTGTGTTTGCCGAAGGTGACATTCAGTTCGTCGGTGATGACCGTATTCTTTGTCTGGGCGAGGTTGCCGAGTGTGTAGATATCACCTGTTATCGCCCAAGAGGGATAGTGTCCCTGTCCGTCGCTCATCACAAACTCGATGACAGGAGCGGCATCGTTATATTCGGTGGAGCGCGGCTGGTCTTGGAAAGAGTAGGTGCCACGCAGCGTGTTATGGAACTTGCCGAAGGTGCTGTTCAACTCCGCAGCGAACGAAGTGAACTTATACTCGGCATAATAGCGGCTGCCGAGGGGTGACATGGAATAGTTCGTCTGTCCGCCATAGATGTTCTGGCTGCCGCCGAAGATGGTGTTCGACAGGTTGCTGCCGATGGTGCGGGATGCCGATGACGGCTTCGTCTCCTTACGGTTCGACTTCGTAAAGCGTACGTTGAACTTATGGTTGTCGTTGATGTTCCAGTCGACACGGGCGAGGATACGGTAGGCGGGCGTCTTGATATTATACGCCTGCCAGGGACCCAGCGTCAGCCCATACGTGTTCTGCAGGTAATCCGAGAGCCCCTCCAGTTCACTGAGTTGCGGACGATGGTTTGTCGTCGTCCAGGGTGGGGCCCCATTTCCCGCACGGGCAGAGGGACCTGCTGTGACATTATCCTCTATCTCGCCGTTGACGAAGAAGAACAACTTATCCTTGAGGATAGGACCGCCGAAAGTCAGTCCGAACGTGTTAGTATGTCCGTCATCCACAGGCAGGGAGTCGTCGCCCACACGGGCACCCTTCAGACTCGTGGATGTGAGATAAGTATAGACACTGCCCTTGAACTCATTCGTTCCGCTCTTGGTGACGGCATTGATGCCACCGCCCGTGAAACCACTCTGACGCACGTCGTAGGGGGTGATGGAGATCGTCATCTGGTCGAGGGCATCGAGGGAGATCGGGGCGCCGCCGCCAGGCAGTGGGGAGTAACCCAAGCCGAAGGCATTATTAAACGAGGCACCGTCAATGGTGACACTCGACTGGCGGTAGTTACCGCCACCGATCGCCATGCCACTGGCAGAACTGCTCTGTGGTGTCATCTTCATGATATCCGTCATGCTACGTCCCACCGTCGGCACGACAGACATCGCCTGTGCGTTGAGGTTGGTGACGGCACCGGAACGGTCGGAACGCATGGTATTATTCTTCTTTGCCACCACGACGACCTCACTCAGTATCTCACCACCTTCCGAGAGGACGGCATCGATGACGGTATTCTGTCCCAGATCCAACTGGATGTCCGTGAACTTCTGTGACTGGAAACCGATATAGGATATCTCGACCTCATAGGGACCACCGGTGCGTAAGCCTGTGAGGGTATAGCGTCCGTCGATATTGGTAATGGCACGGTAAACGGTTCCTGACGGAATGTGCTTTGCCGTAATCGTCGCACCAATCGCTTCCTCGTCACCGGCCTTGACGATACCGTTGACACCGGATGTGGTGACCTGTGCGATAGCGCTCAGTGTTGCACTCAACACCATCAGCGTTAGAAATAGTTTCTTGATCATATATGTTTTATGTTGTTCTTTTCTCAGCTCAGCTCCTTCTGCCTCATACCCATGCGGGCCTCAACGACGTTCACCACATAGTCGCCCAGTTTCTCACATTCCCTGATGATATCCATGTAGATAGTACCTACGGCATAGGTGTACTCGTGGTTGTTGACATCGGTGATGTTCTGCGACTTGAGCTGGTTGCGGTAGTTGTTGATCTCGTTCTCCAGATTGAAGGTACGGTTGACATCGTAGGCATCCTTGCGACCGTTCATCAGGCGGTTCATCTGTGAGAGTGCCTCGTCAGTGAGTTCCATCATCTGGTGGAGATGCTCGTACTGCTTGTCGGTGAAGTGGTCTTGCTTGCCCTGGTACTTACGGGAGATGGTACGGGCGATGTTATAGCAGGCGTCACCGATACTCTCCAGTTCGGAGATCTCACGCAGCATGGCACGGATCTTCGCCTTGGTGTCGTCTGACAAATGGGCGTCGCCGACCTGGTCGAGATATTTTGCGATCTCCAGTTCCATGTTGTCGGAGATACCCTCGTATTTCTCGATACGCGTATACAACTTATTGAAGTCACCCACCTGTGCACTGTTCTTCTTGGCTGTCTCACTACTGCTGAGCGTCAGCAGTTCCCGTACCATATTGAACATACGCTGCATACGCTCGGAGAATGCCTGGATCTCCTTCTGCGCCTCCAAGACGGAAAGCTCGGGGGTCTTCATGAAACCGGCAGTAATGAAATGCAGGCGGAAGTCCTCCTCCTCGTCCACCTTCTTGGGTTTGATGACCCAGCAGACCAATTTCTCAATCTGGGGGATGAACCAGATGAGGATGAAGGTGTTCACCACGTTAAAGCAGGTATGGAAGGCAGCCAGTACGAAACTCAGCTTGGCGGCATTGGCAATGAAGGCATGGGCTCCTGCGGTCTCCTTCGTCATCGTGACATCATAGCCGACGAAGCCGCATACCATATCCACGAAGGGACGGAACACGAACAGGATCCAGACGACACCGAAGACATTGAAGAACATATGGGCAAGGGCTGCTCTTCGTGCCTGGGTGTTGGCAGACAGGGCGGCGAGATTGGAAGTGACCGTGGTACCGATATTCTCACCCATCACCAAGGCGATACCCTGATAGATGGGCAGGACACCGCTCGAACAGAGAATCATCGTGATGGCCATCACGGCGGCACTCGACTGGACACAGAAGGTGAGGACACCGCCTAACAGCAGGAAGAGAAGGGTGGTGCTGAAGGAGTTCGGGTCGAACGAGGAGAAGAACTCCAGGACAGCCTGGTTCTCTCCCAAGTTCATGTCGATACCGGTCTGGCGCAGCGTTCCCAGTCCCAGGAACATAAAGGCAATACCGAAGAGGAAATCACCGATATAGCGTTTCTGTTTATAGTAAATCAGGATGATGGCGATGAAGAAGGCGGGATAGACAAAGTCGGTGATGTTAAAAGAGAAACCTGCCGACATGATCCATGCTGTCAGCGTCGTACCGATGTTGGCACCCATGATGACGGAGATAGCCTGCGCCAGCGTCAACAGTCCCGCATTGACGAACGAGACGGTCATCACCGTCGTTGCCGTACTGGATTGCACACTTGCCGTAACGAGCATACCCGTCAGCATTCCTGTAAAACGGTTGGTGGTCATCGCGCCAAGGACATGGCGCAACTGGGGACCGGCCATCTTCTGGAGGGACTCACTCATCGACTTCATACCGAACATCAACAAGGCGAGAGAGCCCAGAAGCTTGAAAAGTATCCAAATAGACATAATTATGTTATAAAATTGTAAATAATACTTGTATTTCGAAAAACCTTCGTATCTTTGTACAAACGTTTGTAAACATGTATCTATGGAGCAGAAAATCCTAATCCGTTGCAAAAATAATAAAAAAACTTTAGAAACAAACATCGGGAGCACACTTTCTGAAATATTTTCTCAAACAGGACTCCAAATGGAGTACGGACCCGTCAGTGCACGGGTTAATAACAAGGTGGAGGGAATGCATTTCCAGGTGTACAAACCGAAAGACATCGAGTTTCTGGACCTCCATTCCTCCAGTGGTATGCGTACCTACACGCGTACCCTTTTCTTCGTCCTTTGCAAGGCGGCACACGACCTCTGGCCGCAATGTCGTGTCATCATTGACATCCCTGTGTCTAACGGCTATTTTGTGAATGTAGAACGGAAAGACGACAACGGGAAGCGGATAGAGGTTACGCCGGACGATGTCCATGAACTGGAGCGGAGGATGCAGGAGATCATCGATGCCGACCTGCCCATCCACCGCTATGAGACGACGACGGAGGAGGCGGTTAGGATTTTCCGTGAGGCAGGCAGTCTCTCGAAGGTCAAGTTGCTGGAGAG
>CACZCT010000080.1 GCA_902779745.1 uncultured Prevotellaceae bacterium | reverse complement strand
ACCAGGACGGATGGTTAACAGATTGGTACCCATCGTGGAAAGTTCCTGACGGATACTCTCCTTGGAGCCTTGTCCGATAGCCATCATGATAATCACTGCTGCCACACCGATAATGATACCGAGCATGGAGAGGAAGGAGCGCATCTTGTTGTTGGCAACTGCCTTGATACTTACTTTAAAAAGATTAAGTATATTCATGATTTAGTCGTCTTGTGGTTTTGGCAAAGCGGCAAGTGCCTCTGCTGCTGACTTGATATTCGTATTGATGGTGTCCTCACGTATCTTGCCGTCACGCAGGTTGATGTTCCGACTGCTGTATTCGGCAATCTCAGGGTTGTGGGTCACGAAGATGATGGTATGTCCCTGCTTGTAGAGTTCCTGGAAGAGAACAAGCATCTCAAAAGAGGTACGGGTATCAAGGTTACCGGTCGCCTCGTCGGCAAGGAGCACAGCGGGCTCGTTGACCAGGGCACGGGCAATGGCGACACGCTGCATCTGGCCACCAGACATCTGATTGGACTTGTGTTCCAGACGGTCACCAAGTCCGACAGCCTCCAAAGCCTTGACGGCAGCGGCACGCCGCTGCTTGGCATCGTATTTGTTGTTGTACATCAACGGCAGTTCCACATTCTCCACCGCAGTGGTCTTCGCCAGCAGGTTGTAGTTCTGGAACACAAAACCGATTTTCTGGTTACGCAGGTGGGCACGCTGGGTCTTCGACATGGTACGGACAGAGACACCGTCGAGGTAGTATTCTCCACTGGTCGGGGTATCAAGACAACCGAGTTGGTTGAGGAGGGTCGATTTACCGGATCCGGAAGTTCCTTGGATGGTGACAAATTCGCCCTCGTAAATCTTGAACGAGACACCGCGCAAAGCCTTCACCGTCTCACTGCCCACTTGGAAATATCGCTTCACGTTCTGCAGTTCGATGACAACTTTCCGGTCGGCTGTTGGCTGTTTGCTATTAGCTGTTAGCTCCATATACTACTGTTTCTTCGGTTGTTGGTTGTTTTGCTTGTTGTTATTGCGAGGACGTGGCATGAACGGGTTGCTTGCCTTTTGCTCGGCACTAGGTGCATCTCCACCAGAGATATTGAAGTCGACCAGAACATCCATACCTTCACTGATGCCGCTAACAATCTCAGTGAGCATGCCGTTGCTCGTTCCGATCTCTACCTTGTGTGCCTTAAAGGTGTTGCCTTCCTTGGTCCATACCTTATGGTCACCCTCACAGTCGTCAATCATTTCTCCCTTGGAGAGGAGAACTTCGTTGGGGGTGAAACGGAGTGCCTTGGAAGGAACAGCCATCACATCGTTCTTCTCCATCGTGAAGATGGTGACATTGGCGGTCAGTCCGGGCTTTAACTTCAAATCATTGTTAGGGGCAGAGATAACGACCTCGTAGGTGACCACGTTACTCTCTGTGGTAGCCTGCTGGCGCACTTGGGTGACCTTTCCCTCGAAAGAGTCGTCGGGGAAGGCATCAACGGTGAAACTGACACGCTGTCCTTCCTTGACACCGCCAATGTCTGCCTCGTCAATATCGGCAATGACACGCATGTCGGTGAGGTCCTGGGCAATGGTGAACAATTCAGGGGTGTTAAAAGAGGCGGCAACGGTCTGTCCTTCCTCTACCGCTTTGGAAAGTACGACACCGTCGATGGGGGAGGTGATGGTGGCATAGCCGAGGTTGGTTTGTGCTTTCTGCACACTCTCATGGGAGGAGGCTACCGACTGGCGAGCCTTTTCGAAGGAGAGTTTGGCATTCTCATAGTCGTCGGCACTGACGAGTCCTTTGTCATAAAGAGTCTTGAAACGGTTATAGTTGGCTATTTCGTAGTTCAGTGTGCTCTGTGCAGACGACAGGTTTGCCTTTGCCGTATTCAACTCACTGATGAGGTTGGTCTTGTCGAGTTCGGCAATGACCTGTCCTTTCTTGACGACACTGTTGTAGTCGACATAGAGTTTTGCTACGATACCGCTGACCTGTGTACCGACAGTCACGGAGGTTACCGGCTCGATGGTGCCAGTGGCAGTGATGCTCGTGCTGATATTCTGTTTGACAACTTTTGCCGTATCAAACGACACTTTCTCTTCTTTCTTACCACCTGATAACAGGAAGTATGCAAGGATGATGAGAACTACAATACCTACACCAATCCAAATTTTCTTGTTCTTCATATTTATATCTTTATTTCTTATATTCTTACCTCTCACTTCTTGACCATCACAGACTCATATCCTGTCCTTTATAGAAACGGAGCAACTGCTGGTCGAGGATAGTCATGTACTTGCTCTGCAACCTGCTCTGCTGGGCGGCAAGTAATTTGTCCTTACCAGTCAGGAGTTCCACGATGTTCTTCAGACCGACGTTGAACTGTTCCGACAACAGATCGTAACTTGCTTGTTCACTGGCAACGGCAACCAGTGCTGCCTTGAACTTCTCCTGGTTGGTATTGGCATCGAGCCAATAACTTTCAATGGTCGAGTAGAGCTGTTTATGCTTGTCCTGAATGTCAAGCAAGGCCTGCTCACGCTGTATCTTTGCCTTGTTAATGGCGGTCTTCGTCTTACGGTTGTCGAAGATGGGGATGCTGATGGATGCTCCGAGCGTGGCATCGAAGTTTGTCTTCACCTGGCTGCCCCAATTATTGGAACTCATGGAGGCGGTGCTGGTACCCAAACCGCCTGTCATGCTGAGGGTTGGCAGATGTCCTGCCTTTGCGATTTTCATCTGTAGGTCGCTGGACTTCAGACCCAATTCTGAATTCTGAATCTCAGGACGGTAGGAGAGGGCGGTCTCGTAGACACTGCCCAGTGACGGAATCTCGGCAAGTGCCTGCTCGTCGGTAGTAGCAGGTATTGCGATTTCGAAAGGTTCTTCACCCGTAATCTCCAGGAGTTGCTTGAGCTGGAGCACGTAGTTGGCGAGATTGCTCTCCGATTCTACCAGAGTATATTCATCGGAGGCTCTTTGTGCGGTCAGTTGGGCAAGGTCAGCCTTCGACATCTTACCGACTTCCACTATCTCCTTGCCACGCTCTTCGTTCTTTTTGCTGGTCTCCACACTCTCTTTGTTGACTTTGATAGCTTCGTCCATATAGAGAATTTGCACATACAACTGAGCAATCTTCTCCTGAATGGAGTTGGCGGTCTCGGCGATGCTTAGTTCTGCCTTTTCCTCGCTGACCTCATTGAGCCTGATCTGATTGCGATTTTGGTTGCCGTTCCATACCGTCCAGGAGGCATTGATAGCATAAGAACCGTTATAGTAGGTCTTGTTGACAGAGGCGTTTACCATACCGTTGTTGACAGTGGCGACTGCTGATGACTGCCAGGGACGATAGCCTACACTCTGGTTGGTGGAAGCGGACAGCGATGGGAACAGGGCTGCCTGCGATTGTTTCTTGTCTTCTGTGGCTGACTGTTTCTTTAGTCGTGCCTGTTGTAGTGTGATGTTGTTCTGCATCGCATAGTCGATACAGTCCTGTAACGTCCATTTCTTCTGCCCGTACATCAGGGTCGTCAGCAAAAGAATGAACATTGTCAATAAACTCCTTTTCATGTCTTTTCCTATTTTCATCTTGTTGTTCTTGTTCTTTTTTGACGCTGCAAAAGTAAGAATAATCATTGAAACTAAAAAATAAAAATAGGTATTTATCGTTAGTTAATAGTAATATTTAATCGAAACTTCGATAATTTTTAGCGATTTAAAGGATTTTAAGAATTAGTTATTGCCAATTGAAAATGTGGTAAAAATTTCCTTATGTCAATAAAAAGGCGTATATTTGCATCGCAGATTCATAAAGGTCTCTAAAAATGAGAAAAGTATTTGTACGTGTTCTATGGTCTTTGCTGGGGGCATCGGTCCTTACGGCGGCTGTGGCATTTTGGGCTATCAATAACGGATATATAGGTTATATGCCGCCTATAGAGGAACTGCAGAATCCGATTAACAGATATGCGACACAGATATATAGTTCCGATGGAAAGATTATGGGTACGTGGAACTATAACAGAGAAAATCGTGTCCTGGTGGATTATTCACAATTGTCGCCTGTGCTAATCCAGGCCCTGGTGGCAACGGAGGACGTACGTTTCTACGACCATTCGGGTATTGACTTTATCGCATTGGGACGTGCCATCGTCAAGAGAGGACTGCTCCGCCAGAAAAGTGCGGGTGGTGGCTCTACTATTACCCAACAGTTAGCAAAACAATTGTACTCGGGTACGGCGCATAGCGTGATGGAGCGTCTGTTGCAAAAGCCTATCGAGTGGGTGATTGCCGTACAGTTGGAACGTAACTACACGAAGGACGAAATCATCGCAATGTATCTTAACTATTTTGATTTCCTGCATAATGCGGTGGGTATCAAGACAGCATCGAATACGTACTTTGGCAAAGAACCGAAAGACTTGACGGTTAATGAGGCGGCTACGCTGATAGGACTCTGTAAGAATCCTTCCTATTTTAATCCGGTGCGTCATCATGACAGAAGCCAGGACCGTCGTAACGTGGTGTTGGGACAGATGGTGAAGGCGGGCTATCTCACGGAGGCACAGTACCAGCAATATTCTGCGGAGCCCCTGAAACTGAATTTCCATGTGTCTGATCATAAAGATGGTGTGGCGGTCTATTTTCGCGACTTCCTCCGCCGGTATATGATGGCGAAGAAACCGGAACGGTCTGATTATCCGTCATGGAATATGGTGAAATATCATCAGGATTCTATCAACTGGGAGACGGATCCGTTATATGGCTGGTGTAATAAGAACCGCAAGCGGAATGGCGACAACTATAATGTTTATACTGATGGCTTGAAGGTTTATACGACGATAGACTCGCGAATGCAGGAATATGCCGAACAGGCAGCCCGTGAGCATATTGTGAAATATCTGCAACCTGCTTTCGATAAAGAGAATCGCGGACGTAAGAGTGCACCTTATTCCGGTAAACTGTCCGCAGAACAGGTGAATAAGATCTTGATGCGTTCTGTCCGTCAGTGTGAGCGATACCGAGTGCTGAAAGAGTCTGGTGCCTCGGAGGAGGAGATTAAGCGCTCGTTCAATACCAAGACGGAGATGTCTGTCTTCACCTATCATGGCGAGAAGGATACGGTGATGACTCCAATGGACTCCATTCGCTATTATAAGTCTTTCCTGCGTTGTGGGTTCATGAGTATGTGTCCGCAGAATGGGCATGTCAAGGCTTATGTGGGGGGGCTGGACTTTATGCATTTTGCGTATGACATGTGTATGGAGGGGCGCCGTCAGGTGGGCTCAACCATCAAGCCATTCCTTTATTCTTTGGCGATGGAGAACGGATTCTCGCCGTGTGATGAGGCTCCGAATGTGCAGGAGACGTATATTGTCGGAGGACGTGCCTGGACTCCTCGGAATGGCAGCCGGGCGCGCTATGGTGAGATGGTGACCCTGAAATGGGGACTCCAGCAGTCGAATAACTGGATATCTGCCTATCTGATGAGCAAACTTAATCCACAGGCTTTCGTGACCCTCTTACGGGAATATGGCATCAATAACCCTGAGATTCATCCGTCTATGGCGCTTTGTCTGGGACCCTGTGACATCACAGTGGGCGAGATGGTGAGTGCCTATACGGCTTTTGTGAATCACGGTATCCGTACGGCACCGCTCTTTGTGACGAAAATTGCGGATAATGAGGGAAATACCATCGCGGAGTTCCAACCTCGTATGAATGAGGTAATCAGTGAGGAGAGTGCAAACAAGATGCTTTATATGTTGAAGGCTGTCGTGGAAGGCGGTACGGCAGGACGACTCCGATATAAGTATAATATTACGGGTGATATTGCCGGCAAGACGGGTACTACCAATAATAATAGTGACGCATGGTTCATGGGTATTACCCCCACATTAGTCAGTGGCTGCTGGGTGGGCGGTGAGGACCGTGACATCCACTTCACCATGACGAGTATGGGACAGGGTGCTGCTGGTGCACTGCCTGTTTGGGCATATTATATGCGGCGTGTCTATGCTGATAAACGGTTGGGCTATAACGGGGATGCCGTGTTTGATTTGCCTGTCGGATATAACCCGTGTCAATATGATGAGTCGGGACTGGAAGATGTCCCGGAGGAGGATATGGGAGAAATTTTTGAATAGTATATTATATATAATAAGGTGTATAAGTTTTCGTTTTTTGTCATGAAAGGCGAAAACTTTTGTTATGTATGGAAAAAAGTTGGCAAAAAGTTTTGC
>CACZCT010000079.1 GCA_902779745.1 uncultured Prevotellaceae bacterium | reverse complement strand
AACCACAACAAGGCCTTCGAGGCTATGACCTACTTCACAAGTGGCAAGTGGCACCATACCAACGGCCAGAAGAAGCTTGGCTACACTTACTGTCAGGATGCGATGGAGATGATGAAATCGTCCGACTACCCCAGCAAACACGAAGAACTGCGCAACTTCTATGGTGAGATGGTAAAGATGTATGCCCGGGATGGCCGATACGACGATGCCTTGCACATGTCACGTCTTCAGGAGGCAGAGACGATGTATCCCTCTCCTATCATCATCAAGAAAGCCAATGAACGAGGACTCCGTCAGACTTTTGCCATCCGTGCCAGCATGCTGGCCAAAGCAGGACGTATGGCTGAGGCAACCCAGGCCTATGAGTCATGGAAAAACACTACCGGTGGCAACGACAACGACAACAAGGAGATCTACGACTATCTGCGCCTGTCAAACAAAGACGAAGAAGCCCTCGATATAGTCACCCGCTACCGTGATTTCCTCTACAGACGCGGTGACACCCTCTGGTGATTATGAGCACGTCCCTAATCTCGGAAGTCTGATTGGCACCATTGCCGACAGCATCAATATCCGCAGATCCAGCGAACAGATGCAGACCACCTATCATCTGCTGAAGGAAAAGAATGAGTCGCAACAAAGGGCCCAATGGATTACTATTCTTACGATAGTCTTAGCCGCTGTATTGATAATATCATTGGTAATCCTGTATTATGTAAGATATATCCGCCACCGAAATGTAGAGCTTATCAAGGTACTCAACGGCCTTGACGCCTATCGCCGTGCTGTCATCAATGGTGATTCGCCTACCTCACCTGAGGTTGTAGCAGCATTGGAAGAGCGCAGACTCTATGTAGAGATGGACAAGCAGGTGACCCGTGACCGACTCTTCCTGAAACCCGGTCTTGGACGTGAAGACCTGATGCGCCTCATCGGAGTCGACAAGAATCGCTTTGGTAAGATGATGAGTAAATACTCCGATGCCTCTAACACCTCTGTATATATCAACATGAAACGAGTGGAGTATGGAGCCAAGCTTCTGTTAGAGCATCCGGAATACACCATCGCCGCCATCGCCAGTGAATGTGGCATGAGCAACACCGTCACATTCAACCGTACATTCAAGGAAGTCTACAACATGACACCCTCGGAATACCGTGAGAAAATGAATGCTCTCTTACAGCAAAAGAGCTGATTTTGGAGCCGTTTTACCGCTATTCGTCGATATTCAGGGGGGGTAGTAAAATCTCTTTACCATAGCTATCACAACGTAATTTGGGACGATTTGTTTGCAATCTCATATTCACAATATTCTGATTATAAGCAACCTTGACAAATTGTTGTATCTCATATCGGACAGATTATTGATCATATTTTAAATTCTATCTACCAATCTTTGTAAAATGAATTTATGTTAATTCACTCCAATACCTAAACATCATTTCTTTCAGATTGGACAAATTGTAATAATAAAACGACTGGTTTTAATAATCGCGCACGCAAAATCTTATATAACATAAACGAAAAGTTATTAACTTTGCATCGTAAAAAAGTTAATGACTGTGAGATTTAGAAGCACTTTAACCGTTGTAATATTAACACTGATGACGTTTGTAGGTGTTGAAAAGGCTGGCGCTCAGACGTTGGCCTTGCGTAATAATTTGCTTTACGATGCAACACTCACTCCCAACATCGGTGCAGAGCTCCGTATCGACTCTGCATGGACAGCTGGCGTGAATATTGGGTTAAACGCTTGGGATATCGACAAGAGCAAGAACAAGAAATGGCGCCACCTGCTCATTGCCCCGAATGTCCGTCGTTATTTTGGCCACAAATCAGATAAGCCGGCAGACAGATCCCTCTGGGGAATTTCTGTATGCCATCTACAGCCATTTCAACGTGGGTAATACCAAGATTCCCTTCGGACTTTACAAATCCATCCAGGACCGCCGCCTTCAGGGTGACCTCTTTGCCCTTGGCGGGAAATACGGTTATTCCTGGATTCTCTCTCGCGACTGGCGCCTCGAAGCCGAGGCCGGCATCGCCATCGGCTATGCGTGGTTTAAGGAAAACGACTGCGACCACTGCGGCAACTATTACGGAAATGGCGACCGCATCTTCCTCCTACCGCAGTTAGGCATCAATGTAGTGTATATAATCAACTGAAATATAATAAAATATTAACAAATAAATAATAAAATATTAACAAATAAAAACTTTCGAAAGTATGAAAAAGAATTTCATTTATGCCTTGATGAGTGCGATAGCACTTACAGGCGTTGTAGGATTTTCAAGCTGCTCATCCAGCGAAGAAACCGCGGAGGTTAATCCTAATTACAATCCGGTAACAAATGAAGTAACAACTCAATTCGTTTTCAATGTTTCAGCAGGAAACACCAGTAAAACTCGTATGACCGCAGGAAATACACAAGCTTCAGTGGATCAGGCATTCCGTGGAATTGAAAAAACGCAACTTTTTGCGTACAAACTAACAGGAGGCGATCGTGTTATAACAGAAAGAGATGCAGACAAAACTTATAATCTAGGGAATATCCTGAGCCCTGGTCAATTGGATCCAGATGGAACGACCACAAAGTCACAACGTATTATTGAGTTAGCACTACCTCTTGAAACAACATCGCTTATGTTTTGGGGTAAAGCCCCCCAAAGTGATGCGGATCCTAACAATAAACAGGGTAAAATTCTTTTTAATGCCAGTTCAAATAGTATATCTTCTCATGCTTTCTCCCTCGTTCCACGTGTGGCATCTGGCTCTGCTGAAGCTACAAAATTATCGCATTATCAGGAAGTTCTTGTTATATTAATTAATCAGGTCGTTAATTCCAAGTATACAGCAGCTGCCGAAAACTGTGTATGGTCTTCATCATCTAATGGTGACGGTTCTAAAAACACAACAGCGATTAATCTTCTCTGGTCTGACCTAATAGACGTGGATGCATCATCAAAGGCCTTGTCAAAAAGCGTTTCGACTACCGAAGTTACTCGTAATGACGCAACAACAGTTACGGTGTGTACTAAAAAATCTCTTGCAGAGTGTCCATTAGGCGAAATATTAGTAAATGCTTTCATTTCATTCAATACTCTTTATAGTAATGAAGTACGTGCAGGAAGTGGAGAAGCCGTTAAACACATGATGGCAGACCTTCAAACTGTCGTTGGAAAAGTTGCAGACGCCACCGCTACGTCATATGATGAGTTTGTGGTGAAACAGCTAGGAATAGAAATTAGGTCAAACATCCGTAAAATTGTTGACGCTTCAGGCAACATGCAAGATTATCCAACTTTAAAGACTAATGCAGGCGTAACATATGCAGATATTGATAGCCCGTTTGATGTCATAACTACAGGAACTTCAAGTGTTGGATTCCCTGCCAATCTTGGATTGCCTGATGGTGCCCTTCAGTTAACTGTGGCTATCAATACTGCATCTCCTGTTGCAACATGGAGTTATGCTACAACTAGCGGACCAACCAACTTTAGTTATAATCTCAACAATTTTACTTATCCAGCCGAAATTTGTTACTTTGGTAATAGCCCTATCCGGGTAACAAATGATTCCCATGTAGCAGCCGATTATCCTGATGGAGCATCAGATTGGACTGATGACGGAAATACTAAGTGGTCGACTTGGACGAAAAACGGTAAGGTTTTGAGTTCTACCCGCTCTGTGGCTATGCAGGAAAACATAAATTATGGAACTGCATTGCTGAAGACAACAGTTGGAATTAAGGACGGTATTACCCTATATGATAATAATGCAGTTATTCAAAAAAGAACTAACCCAAGTTCAACAGAAGCCAATAAGGCCATTACACCTTCAGGTAATCTTTTTACACTAACCGGTGTACTGGTAGGAGGGCAAGCAAAAACTGTTGGATGGAATTATTTGCCAACTTCTACAACGTTTGATCATGTCATTTTTGACAAAGAAATAGCATCATCCGCAGTTCCTTCAGATGGAGGCAAAAGTGGTGCAAACTACACTCTGGTATGGGATAATTATAACTCGGGGTTAGCCGCTAATGCACAAAGTCCTGTATATGTTGCATTGGAGTTTAAGAATGCAGCAGGTAATTTCTGGGGTGAATCTAATCTTATCCGTAATAATGAGAAATTCTATCTAATAGGTAAGTTAACCCCAATAGGAGATGGTAAGAATACTGTTTCTACTGGAGAAGGATCTTCAATTACTTGGCCTTCATATCCGATGCCTCCATACGACTCTACTTCGGGGCTAACCATTGAAGCTCCGCGTGTGTTTATCCAGGATTTTGTGACGACAGCGAATTTCGTTATTGATACAAATTCGCTTCAACATGCTTATAATACTGTGCCAGACCTACGTTCCTCTCAGATTTCGTTAGGTCTGTCGGTTGATTTGGAATGGCAAAAGGGTTTGACTTTCGAGTCTACCCTTGGCAATTAGACCTCACAAAGTGTCAGACCCTTCTTTGTGAGGTTTGTAAAACCAAGGTGTAAGTGAAGAAAAGGTTTATATATCATATAATTAGAACACTGTGTGGGATGGCCTTCATGGTCATCCCCGCAGGCTGTTCTATGATTGACGAAGACCAGAGTGACTGTGAGAAGTCGAAAATCGACTACGAGCTTAGGCTGATTACCAATATCTCTACTGAGATTGAGACTCAGCTCGAGACAGAGACCACCCTATCTACTGAGGCTAACCTCGAGTTGGCTCAGGCACTTAGGGATCACCTCTCTGGTATCTTCACCGACTTTGCCCACGATGTGGACCTGTCGTTCTATGACACCGTAGGCGATTCGTTACGCCTTCAGCACGATGAGCATATCATGGACGCCAACCAGGCATCCGCCGCGATACCATCGACTCTCACGAAACCGGTATCTTCACAGCCCGTCAGCCTATGGAGATCCTTGAGGGTATAGACCAGTACTTCAATGTCCACCTCTATATGGCAAACTGCGCCGCGATGCTCATCATCGACCCGAAGGGACAAGATACCAATGGCATAAGAGTCTATTCCACAGGTTTCGCAACCGATTTCAACATTTGTGACAGTTTATTTGTTTATCCGGAAAACTCCCCGATAGTCAGGACCTCCCAACTGAAGGTTAATGGTGAGTCGGGGCCAGTGGGATTCTGTTCTGTGACCTTCCCTTCACGCGATACACGTCATACCCGTACCGTCATTGAGACCGAGGAACCGTTTATAGCTGAGCCGGGAGAAGAGTCACTTTGGGAGTTCCGGGTCTATGTTCCGCATCAAGAGTCAAATAATACCCGTTCGGAAGAAAAGGTTACAGAGACCGTCCTCCGCATAAAAGAGCCTCTAAGGGCAGGACAGCTGAAGATTATCAAATGCTGGGTAGGCAGTAACGGAGAGGTTCACCCACTAAACCCGGAAATTGGCACCTCAGTAACTCTCGACTGGAAGCCAGGACTGGAAATAGAAACATGATTTGAGATATTGTGAAGAGTGACAGAAGAATCATAATAATGATGGCGGTGCTGATATCGCTGGTGCTGCAGGGATGCTCCAAGGAGGATGCCGGCGGTATCGACGATAGTGTGGAGACAGTGAACGTAAGGTTCGTGTTCTCCATGCTGCCTCAGCAAACCAAGAAAGCCAAAACCCGTATGAGTTCCGATGTAGTCCAGCAGACAGGCATGGACCGAGGTATCGACGATGCACGGATGCTCTGCTACAAAGGCTACCCGACGGCCTCTTCAACAAAGATCGGTGAGATGATTGAGTTCAAGAACCATGAGGACGACATCATCTCCAGCGACACCACGAGTTCAGAGGTTTCTGAGTTCCGACAGGTAGGCGTGCCCGTGGGAACGACCCATTTCGGATTCTATGGCACAGCCTCCGGCTATTCAAGCACCCATGAAGACCGTATGAAATACGGTGTGATCGAGGTGGAAGGCCTCTCCAGAACCAGCTATCACGGCAACAGCGGCATCCGTTTCAAACCAGTACAGATATGCAAGTCAGAAGCCGACTTCGGCGGCAGTACTGCAGGAGCCAAGCTGCTCGCCCTTCTCAACGAACTGATGACTGTTACCTCTAATGAAGCAGCGCCTAACGACCGCTGGGAAACAGCCAACGACATCTATCTTAGCGATGCCTACAAAAGTATCATCGAACTGAAGACTCTTTCCTCACATCACGTAGCACTTATGCTCGCCGCAGTCAACAAGGTGGTAAGTCATACACCCGAGGGTTCTCCAGGACGCCAGCTTGCCGATGCCATCAAGACGAAGATAGCATCGGTATGCGCCACCGCTCCTACAGAGACGAGCATGACAGCAGACCTTAAGGAAGAGTATCTTGGATTCCCCGCCGACATCCACCTGCCAGTGGGAGCAGCCCGCATAACATGGGACGCGACACAGAAGAAATTCATCGTTCCCGACGTGCAGGCCTACGGAAAACAGTTTGATATCCTGTCCCTTAATGACTACTGCTATCCAATGAACCTGCAGTATCAGGTGTTGTCGGACATCGTGGCCAGCGACTCCATCGTGTCGATGCCCACCTCCAGCGAGGAGACAGCTCTCTCGGAGAAGTGGAAGAACCTTATCGACAGCCTTTACAAAGGAGCCTCGACAGTGGTGCAGCAGAGCACCCAGTCGGTGGCTATGAAACAGCAGGTGAACTACGCTGTGGGCAAGCTCGCCCTGAAGACGCGCATCGCCACCAGCGACAACATGTATGATGCCAAAGGCAAACTCGTGGATGTGAGCAACGGTTTCACACTGAAAGGCTATATCATCGGTGGGCAGCGTGAGGTAGACTATAATTTCCAGCCCGTGGCAGGCAGCAAGGAATATGCCATCTATGACACAGACCTGAACGGCGGTGCCCAACAGGTAAAGCGCCATTACTTCACCGAGGAGAACTTCATACTCGGCCTTGGCACGTCTTCCGACAAGGACATCCAGATAGCGCTGGAGCTTGTGAACAACGGCAATGACTTCCAGGGTGCCGACGGTGTGATCATGCACGGAGCCACCTTCTATCTCGTGGCAAACCTCGCACCGAAAGAAGGACAGAACTATATCTCCGGCAGCATCGACCAGGTGTTCTGCCGCGACAAGGCGACAACGGTAGCCCTCACCATCGAGGGAGGATATCCTGACACCGACGGCGACGGCAAGCCTGACCCCGGACTTGATGACTATGGCCGTGTGAAGCCTCTGAAAGGTCTGGCAACAGCCACTTACGGCATGCCGAGACTTGATGTACCGAAACCCACACTGGGACTGAGTGTGAATCTCAGTTGGGGAGATGGACTCTGGTTTGATGATGTAATATTGTAGAAATAATAACATAAATATAATAAGGTATGAAGAAAACAAAATCTTTTGTCATGTGGAGTATCGTTGGACTCATGGGAACAACGATGTTCACAGCCTGTTCTTCAGGCAATGATGTGGAGGACTCTCCCTCTAACGTTGTTTACGACCAGAATGGCAAGGAGGGTGTTAAGCCTGAATTCGTCATCTCACTTCCACGTAATGTCGTAGGTAGTACACGTCAGGAAAACGACATCACGCAGAGCAGCGGTACCTCTGAACAATTCCGTGGTATCGACAATATCCATCTTATCCCCTTCTCTGCGGAGCCTACATCTTCTTCAACGAAGCTTGCCGACATTATCCGTCTGAGCAGTATCAATGCTCTGGAGAAGCCCGGTTCTGTGAACTACAAGGTCTATGCCGACCAGTTTGTTCCATTAGGCACCAAAAACTTCCTTTTCTATGGAAAGGCTGTTGACGGATCGGTAGATAATAACATCACCTCTATGAGCGACAAGTTCAAATATGGATCACTCAAATATACAGGACTCACAGAAACAGAGTTCACAAATGCCGGTAGTGTCAACTTCTCACTGGAGCAGATTAACACCAACATGGACCAGCAGCAGAACAATGTTGTGGGCCGTGCCATCATCCAGTTGATGTCAAGACTGGCCAATGTCACCGTGGCCGGCGTTGAGGCTCCTCACAATGCCTGGAGCACCACCACCCACACCGTACTGGCTTCGCTCTATAAGAATTATATCGGTACCACAGTATGCTCATCAAACTGTCTGGCCATCATCCTCAACAAGTTATATTTCGGACTGGAGCATGTAGGCTCTGCTGACCCGGCACGCCCACTGGCCAACAGAATCCGCGACATGATCACAGAAGCCTGTGTCACTGGCTATGAGCCTATTGCCAACACCCCGATGAGTCTGAAATCAGACTATACGGGCTATCCCGAAAATATCGGACTCCCCGACGGTGCAGCACGCTGTCGCTGGAACTCCAGCGGACTCCAGGCAAACATATTTGTTGACATGACTGCCAACTACACTCAGAATTTCAAGGTAAAGCCAACAGACTACTGTTATCCTGCTGCCCTGTGGTACTACATCAGCACTCCAGTCAAGGCCTCAAACAGCATAGAATCGCCAAACTACGGCAATGAGACCAGTTGGAACAATGTTATCAGTTCAGTCTACCAAACAGCAAGCGACGAGGTTGCGACAAGCACGCGCTCTGTAGCACTTGTCAAGCCCGTGCAGTATGCCGTAGGTCGTATAGAGACAAGGATAAAGATGGGTGCCGGCACGTTCTATGACGGTAATGGTAATGAAGTGGACTATGGCACAGGCTATACCCTTAAGGGACTTATCATCGGTGGTCAGAACAGCGTGAACTACGCCTTCGAGTCAACCGGCAACGAGAATTTCTGTATCTACGACCGTGTGATGGCTGCATCAAACATCACCGCTAGTCCGGGAACCACCACAGCCAGTCCAAACCAGACACTCGCCCTGGAGACAAAGAGCAACCAGACGATAAATGCCGCCCTGGAGCTTATCAACAACGGTCAGGCCTTCAAGGGATTCGACGGTATCATTCCTGCCGGTGGAGTGTTCTATCTGACGGTAGTTCTTAACCCGACAACAGCCAGCAACTACGCAGCAGGCACGCTCGACAAGATTGTGATGAAAGATCACGTGACCAAGCTTACCGTTACCATCCTGAATGGTACGACGACTCCTGACCGTGACGGTAATGGCATTCCCGATGTATATATCATAGATCCAGAGACAAACACTCCTATTGGAGTGGATACTGATGGTGACGGAAATCCCGACCCATACGATATCGACGGTGACGGTAATCCCGACACATTCATTACCGACCCCACACATGGCGGTCCTGGATGGGATACCGATGGCGACGGAGAAGTTGACGTCCCCGTGCTTCCCGATCCTATCACAGGCAAATATCCTCCATCTCCTAACGTACCAGAAGGATTGGGCAATGCCACCAATGGTATCCCTGACCTGTCGAGCCCTGGTATCGAGCTCGGTACATCAGTCAACCTCGAATGGGAGGAGGGTCTGATACTGAATCCGAATATATAATAAATAATGCACGCCCGATGATGAAGTGGACACGAAATATGCTGTTGATGCCTGTGCTGATGGTGCAGGCATTCAGCTCGTGTTCGCTCATCGACGAGCCGGAGAGGGATAACGGCGTGGATACAAGTCTGCCGCCACAACAGGTAGACCTGATAATATGTGTTGGCGATAAGGCCTCCAAGACCCGTCAGATGTCAGCCAACGCCACCACGCGAGCCGCCACATTTCAAGGCATGGCGGGACTGGTGGCCATTCCGTTCCATACTGATGGACAAGATGTTGATTCGACCGATGCGCCCCTAATCAATGTTGTGGGAGCAACAGGAGAAAGCTACCGCGTGGCAAAGCATAACAACTATTACGTTGAACGGTGTTACTTCATGACAGGCACCGACCGTATGCTGGTCTATGGCAAGGCGACGCCTGCACATGACGACACGTCATACGACCCTAAAGTCCATGGACAACTGAGCGCTCTGCCTACCACTCGCAAGAAGACGGCTGACATAAAGTTCAGCCTGACCTCTATCCGAGAATCTACGGAAGCATCCGCAGATGCTAACGCATTGGCTACTTATATGACCAATATAGCCAACACTTCTGGCTGGAGCACGACAACCGACCCAACGCTGAAGAGTTATTATCTGGACTTTATCCGTATGGGTTCGGAAGGTGCCGGACTCATGAGTGGAGCAGCAGCCAATATCAAGGCATTCGTGGCTGCACTAAGGGCGTTGCTGGAAGCAAAAGGCGATGCCCTCAGCACCGACATCATCGCCAATATTTATGGTACAAACATAAGCACCAACACCTACCCACGCTCCCTCGGACTGCCTGACGGAGCCGCTGTTATCCGATGGACAGGCAACAAGTTTGAGGTTCGCACCACCACCACTACGCTCGATAACATCAACGGTATCAACCGTTATACCTATCCTGCAGAACTGATGTTCTTTGTAGATAGTCCCATACGCACCTCAGCAGAAGAGGTGTCGAAAACAATCTACCAGACTACCGACAAGTTGTGGGATGCCTTCTTGGATGCATACTACAACGGTCCGACTGCCGTCAACACAGATACCAAGGCGGTAGCCGTAGAAAATCCCATCCAGTATGGTGTTGGCAGACTGGATCTTACACTGACCACCATGAGTGCCACGCTGAGGGATGCTAAAGACGAAGTGGTCCCCAATACCAGTATGACGACACTACCCCTCACGGGTGTCATCATTGGCGGACAACATACAGTAGGCTTCAACATGAAACCACAGGAGCCACAGACGGATGTCGACGGACGATTCATCTACGAGACAACTGTGGATTCTACGAATTTAGCAACTGAAGGCTACAAGACCAGCACGTTGGTGTTGCAGTCGTACGACAACGAGAAAGTGCCCGTCATCCTGGAATTCGAAAACAAAACCGAACACGCGTTTACAGGCAAGGACGGCACCGTCTATCCGGGAGCACGGTTCTACCTCATCGCGATGATAGATCCTGCCGACAAGAAAGAGGTGGGCAAGGACTATACCAACCGTGTGTTCACACAAGACTATACCACCACCATGTCTATGAGCGTCACCTCGCTCGCCAAGGCATATACCTGCATGCCCGACCTGCTGGCTCCACGACTGGAGATTGGCGTTCAGGTGGTGACAAAATGGATTCAGGCAACAACCACGAATGTGGAACTATAATAGAAAGATATGATGAAAAACAGACATATACTCCTGTTACAATGGCTCTTATGCAGCATGCTGACGGTGCTGTTCTCA
>CACZCT010000078.1 GCA_902779745.1 uncultured Prevotellaceae bacterium | reverse complement strand
CATTCCGAACAGAGAAGTTAAGCCCGCCTGCGCCGATGGTACTGCAATGCAATGCGGGAGAGTAGGAGGCCGCCACTTTTTTCAGAAGGGAAGCCCTGAGGATACAATATCTTCAGGGCTTTTTCGTTTATTACTTGTATGCAATGGACAGACAGGATCCGACAGGTAAAGATTTTATTGGTAGTCGTAGCGGTAGTGATTGCCGTTGCCTCTTTGTTGGTTTCCCACTTCCTGGTTCATGACCTTTCCAATGAGGAAAGGAGAAAAATGGAAGTCTGGGCACAGGCGTTGCATTCTCTTAATGAGGCGGATGAGCATACAGATGTTTCCCTGGTATGGAGTGTGATGGAAGGTAATAATACGATTCCTGTGATTGTGATAAACAGGGAGGGTGAGATTACGGACTATCGCAATATAGAGGACACGACCTCTATGGCAAGCTATGCCAGTCGTATGATTCAAGCTGGTGACACTATCCGTGTAGACGGTCAGTTGGTTTGCTATGATGACTCGCTGATGTTGAAGCGTCTGGCTGCTTGGCCGTACGTACAGTTGGGAATAGTTCTGGTCTTCGTCGTTGTTGCCATTTTTGCTCTTCTTTCTTCCAAACGAGCCGAACAGAATAAGGTATGGGTGGGCCTGTCGAAAGAGACTGCCCATCAGTTGGGAACGCCTATATCGAGCCTGATGGCCTGGACGGAGATGTTGAAGGAAGCTTATCCTGACGATGAGTTGTTGCCAGAGATGGACAAGGATGTGAAGCGGTTGGAGCGTATTGCCGAGCGTTTCTCTAAGATAGGCTCAGTACCAGAGCCTGTGGAGTCTTCCATGAATGAGGTGTTACAGCACGTTATCGAATACATGAACAGGCGAACATCCCAGAAGGTGCAGATCATCAGCAAGATGCCTGAAGAGGATGTGGTTGTCAAGATGAATGCGTCATTGTTTGAGTGGGTGATAGAGAATCTCTGTAAGAATGCAGTGGATGCCATGGAGGGGGCAGGTACTATCACCCTATCCCTGTGGTCAGACGACGAAGATGTCGTGATAGAGGTACAGGATACAGGAAAAGGCATTAGGAAGAAGGACATCAAGAATGTCTTCACCCCAGGTTTTACAACAAAGAAAAGAGGATGGGGACTTGGCTTGTCGCTTGCCAAGCGTATTGTGGAGGAATACCACAAAGGACATATCTTTGTCAAGTCATCAGAGATTGGCAAGGGTACGACATTTCGCATTGAAATGTCCAAATGATTGCACAAACAAAGGGAGATGTGTGCAATCTTGCCACTTGTTAGCACTTGATTTTCAATGGAAAAGCAAAAAAAACGTAATTCCTAATTTATAATTCACAAATATTTCGTAACTTTGCAAGCCAAAAGTGTAGTTATGTGCGATTTGGAGACTTTTAAGATTGATTTGAAAGGGATGAAGACTGACGAGCAGCGTCTGGAATTCGACCTGAACGATGAGTTTTTTAAGGCTCTGGATGCCTCAGAGGTAAATGGTGGAACATTGCACGTGTCGGTGTCTATACGCAAGGCATCTGGCTTTTATGAACTCCAGTTTTACACTGAGGGCACGGTGATTGTTCCTTGCGATCTGTGTTTGGAAGACATGGAGCAGCCTATTGTGACGGACAACCGTCTGGTGGCTAAGTTGGGGGCAGAAACCAATACCGAGGATGATGATGTCGTGATTGTTGACGAGAACGAAGGAATACTTGACACAGCATGGCTTATCTACGAGTTTATAGCACTTGCCATACCCATCAAGCACGTTCATGCACCTGGAAAATGCAATAGTGCGATGACACGGAAACTGGAAGAGTTGAGTGGCGCCGTCCGGAGCAGCGAAGAGGAGGTAAAGGAGATAGACCCGCGGTGGGAAGCACTTAAGAAGTTAAACATTAAAGATTAAACATTAAATTTATAGAATTATGGCACATCCTAAAAGAAGACAGTCAAAGACTCGTACACTGAAACGTCGTACTCATGACAAGGCAGTAGTTCCTACGCTTGCCGTATGCCCTAACTGCGGTGCATATCACGTATATCATACCGTATGCCCCACTTGTGGCTACTATCGTGGCAAGATTGCCATTGTAATGGACGAAGCAGCTGAATAATGGGAAAAATCAATGCGATAATCACCGGTGTTGGTGGCTACGTGCCTGACTATGTCCTCAACAATGAGGAGTTGTCTCGCATGGTAGACACCAATGACGAGTGGATTATGACTCGCGTTGGTATCAAGGAGCGTCACATCCTCACAGAGGAAGGTCTTGGCACCAGTTATATGGCTCGTAAGGCTGCCAAGCAGTTGATGCAGAGGACTGGTGTGGATCCTGATACTATTGATGCGGTCATCGTCACGACCTCAACGGCTGATTATAAGTTCCCGTCTACGGCAAGTATCGTATTAGGTAAACTCGGATTGAAGAATGCCTTCGCATTTGATTTCTGGGCCGCCTGCTGTGGATTCATCTATACGCTCGATGTTGCTGCTACAATGATAGAAAGCGGTCGTTACAAGCGGATTATTGTGATTGGAGCCGACAAGATGTCATCCGTCGTCGACTATAAAGACCGTGCCACCTGCCCGTTGTTTGGTGATGGTGCTGCAGCAGTTTTGGTAGAAGGAACAGAAGAGGAAGGTCTTGGTTTGAGGGACTCTTATTTCCGCGCTGATGGCAAGGGACTCCCGTTCCTGCACCTGAAGGCGGGTGGTTCTGTTTGTCCTCCCAGTCACTTCACCGTCGACCATCGTTTGCACTACCTCTATCAGGAGGGACGTACTGTGTTCCGTTATGCCGTGACGAATATGAGTGACGACTGTGCTTTGATTGCAGAGCGCAACGGACTGAACAAGGATAATATCCAGTGGGTCGTTCCTCATCAGGCAAATATGCGTATCATCGAGGCTGTGGCGAAACGCTTGGAACTTCCGATGGAACAGGTGATGGTGAATATCGAGCATTTCGGAAACACCTCAGCCGCTACCATCCCATTGGCGCTATGGGAGAACGAACATCGTCTGAAAAAGGGTGATAATATGATTTTCACTGCTTTCGGCGCTGGTTTCGTTCATGGAGCACTCTACTATCGATGGGCGTATGATGGAAACAAAGATGCATAAAGCAGGATTCGTAAACATAGTTGGAAATCCCAACGTAGGTAAAAGTACGCTCATGAACCAGTTGGTTGGTGAGCGTATTTCGATTGCGACGTTCAAGGCACAGACCACTCGACATCGTATCATGGGTATTGTGAATACCGATGACATGCAAATCGTGTTCAGTGACACGCCGGGTGTTCTGAAGCCCAACTACAAATTGCAGGAGTCGATGCTTGCCTTCTCAGAGTCAGCCTTGCAGGATGCCGATGTCCTGCTCTATGTGACGGATGTCGTAGAGAATCCTGAGAAGAACATGGACTTTCTCGAGAAGGTGCAGAAAATGACTATTCCAGTAATCTTGCTCATCAATAAGATTGATGAACTTCAGACCACTCAGGGTAATCAGAATATTCAGAATCTTCTTGGCGATATCGTCGCCAAGTGGCATGAACTTCTGCCCAATGCGGAGATATTGCCCATCTCGGCGAAGAACAAGTTTGGCACGGATATGTTGTTGAAGCGTATCAAGGAACTGTTGCCTGAGAGTCCTGCCTATTTTGACAAGGACCAGTTGACGGATAAGCCTGCCCGTTTCTTTGTATCTGAGATTATCCGTGAGAAGATCCTGCTCTATTATGACAAGGAGATTCCCTATGCCGTAGAGGTGCGTGTTGAGCGTTTCAAGGAAGAGGAGAAACTCATCCGTATCAATGCCGTCATCTATGTGGAGCGTGATTCCCAGAAGGGCATTATCATCGGCCATCAGGGTGTTGCACTGAAGAAGGTGAGTACAGAGGCCCGTAAGGCTCTGGAGAAGTTCTTTGGCAAGTCCATCTATCTGGAGACCTTTGTCAAGGTTGATAAGGACTGGCGTTCGTCAGAGAGGGAATTGAATTCGTTTGGATATAATCCAGAATAATTATAAAGATAAGGAGGATAAAATATGAAGTTAAGTAAGACACTAGTTTGCTGTTTGTTGCTGATGCTGGGTTCTTTGTCGGTGATGGCTCAGACGGAGCAGGAGGTGAAGTATGAGAAGTTCACGGGAAAGATCGGTCCGTATGCCATTACGCTTTTTGTGAATCTGGAATATGCCGATGAGGATCAAGAGGTAGGATACTATTATTATAATGACCGTCCGAAGACTCGGTTCACCCTGAGACTGGTGGAATATGCAGCGATTAATGCCAAGGGCTCGATGCATCTGGAACTCAAGGAATACTCGCCAAAGGGCAATCATACGGGTACGTTTGACGGTCAGCGTGAGTTGCGCGGTGACGGTTACGATGGCACATTTACTAACAGTCAGGGCAAGACATTTAAGTTTGAGCTCATGCAACAATACGATAATTAAACGGGTATTATGGCAAATCTAGTAGCAATAGTAGGACGTCCGAATGTCGGCAAGTCCACCTTATTCAACCGGCTCACCAACTCCCGTCGTGCTATTGTGAGCGACGAGGCAGGCACCACCCGTGACCGTCAGTATGGCAAGTGCGAGTGGAACGGTCGTGAGTTCTCGGTAGTAGACACTGGCGGCTGGGTCGTCAACAGTGATGATATCTTCGAGGAAGAGATCCGTAAACAGGTCGTCGTCGCCACAGAGGAGGCCGACTTAGTCCTCTTCCTGGTGGATATCAAAAATGGCTTGACAGACCTTGACATGGATGTTGCACAGATCCTGCGACGCTCTAAGCTTCCCGTTGTTCTCGTTGCCAATAAGGCGGACGATGGTAAGGACCTCTACGGACAGTATGAGTTCTATAAACTCGGACTTGGTGACCCCTATTGTGTCAGTGCCGCGACAGGTAGCGGTACGGGTGACCTGCTTGACTTCGTCGTGTCGAAACTGAAGACTGACGAGGTTGATGACCTGGAGGACGGTACGCCCCGTTTCGCTGTGGTAGGTCGTCCGAATGCCGGTAAGTCGAGCATCATCAATGCCTTTATCGGTGAAGACCGTAATATTGTGACCGAGATAGCAGGTACTACCCGTGACTCCATCTATACGAAATACGACAAGTTCGGCTTTGACTTCTATCTGGTCGATACAGCAGGTATCCGTCGTAAGAACAAGGTGACGGAGGATTTGGAGTTCTACAGTGTGATGCGCTCCATCCGTGCCATCGAGAATTCCGATGTCTGCATCCTGATGATTGACGCCACCCGTGGCATCGAGGCACAGGATATGAATATCTTCCAGTTGATACAGAAGAACAACAAGTCGCTGGTGGTCGTTGTCAACAAGTGGGACTTGGTGGAAGACAAGTCGCAGATTGCCATCAAGACCTTCGAAAATGCCATCCGTGAGCGTATGGCTCCGTTTGTCGACTTCCCCATCATCTTTGCCTCTGCCGTCACCAAGCAGCGTATCTTCAAGGTCCTGGAGACTGCCAAGCAAGTCTATCTGAATCGTACCATCAAGATAGGTACCTCGAAACTCAACGAGGTGATGCTGCCGTTGATAGAGGCGACACCGCCTCCCTCCATCAAGGGAAAGTACATCAAGATCAAGTATGTGTCACAGGTTCCTGACACCCAGATTCCCACCTTCATCTTCTATGCCAACCTCCCTCAGTATGTGAAGGAGCCTTATAAGCGTTTCCTGGAGAACAAACTGCGTGAGAACTGGACTTTGACAGGAACTCCGATCAATGTTTTCGTAAGGCAGAAATGATGATGCGTAGTATCCTGGTAAGTGTCCTGTTGCTGATGTTGTGTGCCTGTTCTAGGCAAAAGGAACCGACACCTGAAGAGTTGGCTGGTCAGGCGGCCAAAGAATACTATGACCGTCTAATGACAGGAGACTATGAGGCCTTCCTGAGTGGGAAAGCCGGTGCCGACTCCCTTCCTGCCGACTATCGTACCCAGTTGCTAAAGGCTTATGAATTATATAAGCAGGAACTGGATCAGACACATGGGGGCATTGCAGAGGTTACAATCTCCAACGCACGATGCGACAGCACACAACAACTGATGCATGCCTTCCTGCTACTTCATTTCAAAGATTCCGTCAAGGAGGAGATTACTGTCCCGATGGTGCAGCGTGAGGGGCAGTGGAAGATGCGTTGACGACCTCACGCATCTCTTTCAACAGGTCACTTGCGAAGATGAAGTCTGTCAACCTTTTGTTGGTCGACCTCATGATGTCTGCAGAAACTCCCTGCCATTCCTTATGACCTTCATAGATAAAGATGATGTTCTCACCAATCGTCGTCACTGAGTTCATATCGTGGGTATTGATGATGGTCGTCATATTGAATTCCTGGGTGATGCTGTGCAGCAGGTCGTCGATGACCAATGAGGTCTTGGGGTCAAGACCGCTGTTCGGCTCGTCACAGAACAGATACTTGGGATTGAGGGCGATGGCACGGGCTATCGCCACGCGTTTCTGCATACCACCGGAGATCTCACCGGGATATTTCTCTTCTGCACCTACCAGGTTGACACGGTCGAGACATTCCATGGCACGCTTGGTACGTTCACGGAGGGTCATCGGAGCAAACATATCCAACGGGAACATCACATTCTCCAATAC
>CACZCT010000077.1 GCA_902779745.1 uncultured Prevotellaceae bacterium | reverse complement strand
CACTTCCAGTCCGTCGAAGCTTTTGCAAAGGTTCTTGACTTCTATCATGACAGTAACTGCGTTAAGAATACATCACTACAGAGAATCAGTACACTCGAGGTGACTACGGCATCTGTCGATGACTTACCCACGTTGACGGAACCGCCTTCCACCGTATAGCCGAAATATGACGGGACGGCAGAGATGATAAAGGCAAAGAACAGGCTCTTGATGATACTCATCCACACAAACCACGGTTGGAAGGCATGTTGCAATCCCAACGTCAGGTCGTCAGGCACGATGATGTGTCCGATATACGCTGTTCCATAAGCACCAATGATACCCATTCCCGACGAGAAAATCACAAGGATAGGCATGATGGTCAGCATTCCCAGGATTTTAGGCAGAATCAGGAAACAGGCGGAGTTCACTCCCATGATGTCCAGGGCATCTATCTGCTGTGTCACACGCATCGTACCGATCTCCGAGGCGATGTTCGAGCCTACCTTGCCAGCAAGGATCAGACACATGATGCTGCTGGAGAATTCCAACAGCATGATTTCACGTGTCGTGTAACCGCTCACCCAACGAGGCATCCACGGACTCTGGATGTTCAACTTCATCTGGATACAGATTACGGCACCGATGAAGAATGATATCAGCAACACGATACCGATGGAGTTGACACCCAACTGTGCCATCTCCTTGATATATTCCTTGGCGAACATGCGCAACCGTTCCGGGCGTTGGAATGTGCGTCCCATCAGGATGATGAATTTCCCGAATGTCGTCAGTGCTTTATGCAGTAATTTGATCATCTTTCTTCTTTTTCGTTGCAAAATTACTAAAATCCTCTCAAAGGTACTCTCTTTTACCTTTCTTTTCGCCACTTATTTAGTTAATAAAACTTAATATTATAGAGTGTTATAGTAATGTTTGAAGATTAAACGTTAATTTTGAAACATTATAAACGGAGTTTTGAACCAAAACCTAAAACATACGATATGAAAAGAACACTTTTACTTCTGTTGACTGTTATCCTATCAATGGTGGCGATGGCAGAGAATGTAACTTCTGAGCAGGCCTTGGAGCAGGCACGGAGCTTCATTCAGAAACGGGAGGCGAGCGGCAGCCGTCCCAGAAGGGGAGCATCGGCAGCGCAGCAACTCAGTCCGGCAAGACAGGTGAGCGGTCTCTATGTGTTTAACATCGCCAGTAACGGTGGCTACGTCATTGTTTCCAACGACGATGTCGCGCTTCCCATTCTCGGCTATAGCGACAGTGGCAGCATCGACCCCGACAACATGCCCGAGAACATGAAGGCATGGCTGCAGGGCTATGCTGACGAGATTGCATGGGCGAAGGAGCATAATATTCCCAAGGCTTCTGCTACAGGTTCGTCAAGACGGGCAGGTTCTCATCCCACGACGGCTGTCGGTCCGCTGCTTACAACGACGTGGTACCAGAATTATCCCTACAATGCTGCTGTAGCCGATGTGACAGGACATGATCTTGCTACGGGCTGTGTTGCTACGGCGATGGCGCAGGTTATGTGTTATACTGAGAAAAAGGCAGGTAACAATACGACCACGACGACTAAAAAGATTCCTGCTTATAAAACTTCCACATACGGACTCAATATGCCTGCCATACCGGCAGGATCTACCCTTAACTGGGGTGACATGATAGACAATTATAGCAGCGGTAGCCCTACAGATGCCCAGAAAACAGCAGTCGCTAACCTGATGCTGTATTGCGGTTGTTCTGTTGAGATGGACTACGGCCCCTCATCAAATGCACAAGCTTCCTGGGTGGCAGTAGCCCTGAAAGACTATTTCGGCTATGAGAGTACTGCGCAATACCTGAGTCGCAGTTATTATTCCTATGCCGATTGGACGGACCTGATCTACCATGAATTGGCAGAAGGTCGCCCTGTCGTCTATGGCGGTCAGTCCGTAGACAACGGTCACTGCTTCGTGTGCGACGGTTATATGTATGATGGAGGCGACCTGTTCCATATCAACTGGGGCTGGGGAGGTGTCAGTGATGGCTATTTCGTGTTGTCTGTACTCAATCCTTCTGAACAGGGTATTGGCGGCAGTGTCACGAACAGTGCCTACAATTCCGGACAGGAGGCTGTCGTCGGCATTCAGAAGATTGGCGGCACGGGTACCGTACTGCCTGTAACACCCAACACCGTTAGTCTCGAACTCAAAAGCACGTCGGCTTCGCATGCTAAAATCGCCTTGGGAGAGAGCATTGACGTGACTGTTAAGGTAACGAACAACAGCAGTGATGACTACGATGGTGAAATCTGTCTCGTCGTCAATGGCGCTCTTGGTGTAGGCAAGATGTTTGAGATTCCTGCAGGAGCAACGCAGAACTGTGTCATTACCTTCACCCCTTCTGCTACAGGTAGCTATACTTTGGGTGCAGCCATCCCTAAGGCCACAGGAGGCTATACTGGTGAAGCCTCTTTAGGAGGCTCCTTCACCGTCGTCGACCAGACACCTGCGGATATCGCTGTCGTTTCTCCTTACTACTGGACAGCCGATATCGGTTGGACAAATGTCGGCGGAGCTACGAAGTGGAACCTGCGAAAGAGAACTGTGACTATGATAGAGGAGAACTTCAATGGCAGTGTTACTGGATGGGATACCATTGACTGGAATGGAGATGGAATAACATGGAGTCTGTCCTCTGATGGCGGCATTGGCGGAACCCCCTGTTATGCATCCCCCAGTTACAAAGGTGGCAACTTGAATCCTGATGACGGTCTTATCACTCCAAAGTTCGCATTTGGAGGCTCAATCTCTTTCTATGCTAAGGGAAATAATGAATATTTTGTAATGTATATTTCCATCAATGGTGAGAATTTTTATCCCATTTCAAATGTGGTTGCGACCACAGGCACATGGACCAAATATGAATTTGATCTCAGCGCCTATGCCGGTTATGAAGGTTGGGTTGTCATCGATCATTGCAACAGTAAAGGTCATATATCCACCTCTTATCTCTACGTCGATGACGTAACCATTATGTCATCTCCTGGTGAATGGACGACGACCAGCAATGTGACCAGTCCTTATACGCTCGACGGATTGTCAGCGAGCCAGGGCTATGAGGTACAGGTGCAGTCTGTCAACAACGACGGAGGTAACTGGAGTAGTTCCGTTTTCTTCACTACCGCTTCTGATGCATTGACGCTGCTCAATGACGACAGTGCGGCTGATCCCAATAATACCGACCTGATCACGGCATGGGACGGTCATGCCGCAACACTGACGCTCAGCGGTCGCACACTGTTGTGCAAAGACCAGTGGAACACCTGTTGCTTGCCAATCGACCTGCCGGTTTATCTGTTGGGCGTTTTCGGTATCACAGACGTTTCTGTCAAGGTGCTTGATACGGACAATACCAGTCTGAGCGACGATGGTAAGTTGACATTGAAGTTCAAAGATGAGCTAATGACTGTTCCTGCAGGTACACCGTTTATTATCAAAGCCAATATGGATTCTGATCCTATTGCTCTTCCAACAATACCTTCATACTATTATATTTTAGGTTACCTTGTTTACACATGTACCATCAACGGCGACGACACAAAGATGACGCAGACAAGCTCTGACGGAAAGGTGAAGTTCGTAGGACAGTGGTCGACATTCGACATTACCTCAAGTAACATCAACGAGATTGTTTATTTTGGTGCAGACAATAAGATAGGCTATTCGGAGAGTCCGAGGACGCTGAAGTGCTTCCGTGCCCACCTCTGGATTGAACCGAAAGACGGTGGCGCCGGTGCCCGTACCATCGAAGTGGACTATGGTGATGGAACGACCTCTATCTATAACGTATCTGTTGATGCGTCTCAGTCTGGAGATGGAACATGGTATTCACTCGATGGTATCAAACTGTATAGTGCACCGACTAAGAAGGGAGTCTATATCAAAAACGGTAAAAAGGTCATGGTTAAGTAAAGGAGGAAGGCATGATGAAAAAGAATGATTATCAAAATCCCGAAATGACGGTCATAGAGTTGCAGCCTCAACAGATCATCTGTATCAGTAAGGGTGCCTATGATTATGATACCGCTCCCAGTGATGTAGGACTCGAATGGGAATCTGACGGTGTGTTGGATACAGACGATGTCTGACGGAAAAGCGTTACCGGTGAACAATAAATCCCCAATAAATTTGCAATTTCGCTCACTTTTTTGTACCTTCGCACCCGGTATGGACGAGACAACGAACAGACAGGAAGAACAACTGGTGCTCCGCACGGAGGGACTCGTGAAGGTGTATGGCAAGCGCACGGTGGTAAACGATGTGAGCTTTAATGTCAGACAAGGTGAGATTGTGGGACTGTTGGGACCGAACGGTGCCGGTAAGACCACCTCTTTCTATATGACGACAGGACTGGTGGTGCCCAATGGCGGCCATGTCTATCTGGGTGAGGAGGAAGTGACCGACTATCCCGTATACCGTCGCGCCCGTTCCGGTATCGGCTACTTGGCACAGGAGAACTCCGTGTTCCGTAAGATGTCGGTGGAGGATAACATCCTCTCCGTGCTGGAGATGACGGGTAAGCCCCGCGACTACCAGTTGGAGAAGTTGGAGAGTCTGATCAAAGAGTTCCGCTTGGGTAAGGTGCGTAAGAACAAGGGAGATCAGTTATCAGGTGGTGAGCGTCGTCGTACGGAGATAGCGCGTTGTCTGGCTATCGAACCGAAGTTCATCATGCTGGACGAGCCGTTTGCGGGTGTCGACCCGATTGCCGTGGAGGATATCCAGCAGATCGTATGGCAGTTGAAATACCGTAATATCGGTATCCTGATTACCGACCATAACGTCCATGAGACGCTGAACATCACCGACCGTGCCTATCTGTTGTTCGAGGGACGTATCCTCTTCCAGGGCAGTCCTGACGAGTTGGCTGTCAATCCCATCGTGAGGGAGAAGTACCTCGGCTCTAACTTCGTCCTGCAGAAGAAAGACTTCCAGCAGATGGCAGAAGAGAAAAAACGGAAGGAAGAGGAAGAAGACAAATTATCATAAAAAAGAAATCAGCCGATTGGCTGATTTTCTTTTTATAGTAATTCTTTCGGCATTAACTCCTGTGCCCGTTGGAAATCCTCGGGTGTATCCAACTCGTAGGAGAAATAGTTTGTGGTATCGACCACTTTGAAGGTATGTCCCTGTGGGATGAGACGCTCGAAGCAACGCTCATAGAATACATCGATAAGTCCTTCCTTGACAATCATCTGGTCGAGCTCCTTATAGAGTGCCATGCTGTAGTCGGCAGTCATTTTTTCAATGCCTACGGATTCGCCGATAGCATCCTGGATGCTGCATACCTTACTGATTTCTGTGATATGCCCGTCGGCATCCACGATGACCTTGATTTCCTCTTCACCACACTCATGACGATTCAATGCAAGGGCAGACTCTGGTTCATGGGCGATGCGTGCCACAGCGGCAGGGTCGCAAAGGATATCGCTGTCCATCAACAGGAACTCCTTGCCACGAACATACTCGCCAGCCATCCACAACGAGTAGATGTTGTTATTATGCTCGTAGTCGGCATTATGGAGGAAGTGGAATGTAGGATTTTCTAGATTCTCTAGAGGTTCTAGATGTTCTAGAAAAGTTTTTATCTGGTCGGCACGATAGCCAGTGACAACCACAAACTCACTGATGCCCGCCTGTTGCATGGCACGGACAGTACGCTCTAAGAGGGTGCGACCACCCACCTCCAACAGACACTTCGGTTTGGTGTCTGTCAGGGGACGAAGGCGCTTTGCCATACCTGCGGCAAGAATAACTCCAATCATTTCTTCAATACTTTCAGAATCGTATCCACGACAGTCTGTGTCTGCTCCTTACGTCCTAAGGTGATGCGCAGGCAAGACTCCAGACCCTTGTCACTCATGAACTTAATCTTGTAGTCCTGAACCTTCAAAGCCTCCATTAGGGCATCCTTGATCTCCAGCGGATACTTGATGAGGATGAAGTTGGCCACAGACTTATATACCTTGAAGCCGGGCAGGTTGCCGAGTTCCTTCTTATACAACTGGCGTCCCCATTCCATATCGTCAGCCACCTTGCGATAGTGTTCGTCACTGTCGAGGGCAGCAAGGGCAACAGCCTCAGAGAAGCGGTTGTAGCCTAAGTATTTGTTGATATAACTCTCGAACTGGTCGTGGCCTTTGCCGATAAAGCCGAAACCTACACGCAGACCAGGAAGTCCGTAGAACTTTGACAGTGTACGTGAGATAATCAGATTGCTGTATTTGTTCACCAGTGGAGCGATGTAAGCAGTATCCGTGCTGATGAAGCTGGCATAAGCCTCGTCGATAAGTACCATCGTGTCGGAAGGGATGTTCTCCATGATACGACCAATCTCCTCAGGAGTCAGACCGTTACCTGTGGGGTTATTAGGAGAGGCGAGCAGCAGCATACGAGGATGTACGCGGTTGGTGTACTCGATGACCTCGTCGATGTCGTAGGCGAAGGTGTCTTCTTTCTCATGCAGGGGATACATCTCAAAGGTACCACCACACTCGCTGGCTACGCGGTTGTAATACCACCAAGAGAACTCAGGGATGAGGATCTTGGTATTAGGTGCACCTGTCTGACTGTTGACAGAGAGGAAATATAAGTCAAAAGCACCTGACTCTCATCCACGCCATAGATCTCGCTGAGGCGTACAGAGATAACGCTCTTCTTACCCTGATCATAGATACGGGTGTAGAAACACAATGTCTTGGGGTCGAAATTCTTGATAGCCTCCACCACTTTCTGGCTGGGCTCAAAGTTAAATTCGTTTCTGTCGAGATAATTCATAATCTTATTTTTTAATTTTTACATTTTTACATTTTTAATTTTTCATTTTCATGAGTGCCATGCCGATGGCAATCCAGATGATTTCCCTCACGCGGCAGATGATACTCACGAAGATACCCAATGCGGCAGAGAGTCCCAATGCGGCGATGGAGAGTACGAAGCCGCCCTCCTGAACACCTAACTGCATCGGCAGGAAACCGATGAGGTTGGCAAAGAGCGTGGTGAACGCCACAATCAGGATACTGTGCAGGAACGTCAGTGTCAAGCCTTCGAGTCCGCCTCCGCAGTCAACACCGAAGAGCAACAGCATGAACATCACCTCTGTACTCTGAACGACACGGGAGGAGTATTCCAGTACCAGACTCTTATAGAACGCCCCCTTGTCCTGATGGTGCAGGGAGGATATCTGGTTATCGATATTCTCTATGGCCTTTGAATGACGTGCCCAGAAGCGCAGTGTCCATTTCTTCAGTCCAGGAATCTTTGCTATCACGCCTAATACGTATTTCACCAGTCCGTTGCGATAACCCTTGGAGAAGAGATAGAACGCCAAGAGACAGAACACGACGATGATGCTTAGGATAATCCCGATGGCTGTCGTCATAGGCATGTCACCCACAAGTACCAAAGCCAGATAGATGAAGATGCTGATGAACCAGAACCAGAAATGAGCGAAGAAGTGCATCATCGCATAAAGGATGACACTCGATGTCGCATGCTGGTTGTCGATATCCTTCGAGAGTTCCATGATACGGTAGGGTTCACCACCCAGTCCTCCGACGGGTGTGGCATAGTTGAGGGCATAGCCTGTGATGGTCAGGCGATAGAGACGCCAGAAACTCACAGGCATCTTTCCGCCGATATTCCCTTCAATGGTTGCCTTCCACGCAAGGGTATTGAGGCCGTAGACGAAGATCCATACACCGATGATGGGTATCAGCCAATAACCTGCATGACAGAGGTGATCCCACAGCTCGATGAAACTCACATCGAACGTCAGCAGCATCACAATACATGCCGCTACTCCCAATACAAAGAACAGGTTATTGAGTCGCTGCTTCGTCCACTTCATGTCCTTGCTTTTAGCTGTTAGCCTTCTATTGCTTTCGCCATCTGACGACAGAAAGTTTCGTGGCGATGGTTGACATACCATGCAATCAGTCCCATGCCGACAATCTCCCAGACGAAGTTCATCACGGGGATGTCCAGCAGACAGAAGAGGAACAGCCATGCAGAACGGAAATTGAAGGTCAGCAGTCCGTTCCACTTGATGATGGGCAGGGAATGCTGGCGGAACTTGTCGCGCACCTCCTGCGGGATATTGTCGAAACTGCCGTACTTCTCTTTCAGAACGGCAAGCAGACGCTGGAACTCAGGAGTCTTCTTCTCCTGTTTCTTCGTATAGTCAATATACGATTTCTGGAAGTAACGCTCCACCCAAGGTGTCTCCTTCGTCATCTGGTCGTAAATCTCCTGCTGACGCTTGGAATTATCCAGTTCAGCACCCTTCTCACCTTTCAGGAAGAAGAGGTGTACCTGAATATAGTAATCGGCTAAGCGCTGCTGACCAGCCAGTCCACAGATGCCAGAAATCACGCCAATGATAAAGACGATGATGGTGGCGATGAGGACATTCTGTTCAGTATCAGGGATACCTAACCACGAGAACTCCAGCGTGTGGTGATGATAGAAACGGTAAACTAGCAGGACATAGATAGGAACAAACCAGGTGAAGCCTGCCACTCCGTCAAGGATACGACCCAGACGACTCTTCTTTCCAGTCATACGGGCGAGTTGTCCGTCCGTGCAGTCGAAGATGTCGGCAAGGCACAACAACAGGATAGCGATGATGTTCATCATCAGTCCATAGATGCCTTCATAATAGAAACTGCCGTAGGCAAAGAAGAAAGCACTGGCGGCTCCGATAATCATCGACCAAATAGTAACCGTATTCGGGTGTATGTCAAATTTGGCAAATAATACCGCCCACCAATAGCAGAATGGACGCACTATATGTAAGTCGAGCCAGTCTTCCGTCTCAGCAGATTTCAAGGTCTGGGAAATCTTTTCGTTCATAATATACCTTATATATAATAATTCAGCCTGCAAAGGTACAAAGAATTTGTCACACAGCCAAATTTCCATTGTTTATTTGAAATAACGTTCAGAATTTTTCAAATAAATTTGGTTTTTCCTTGTTTTCAGATGCTATAGTTGTTTTATTTCTGTAACCGTTCTATTTTAATAGTTTTACAATCGCATAGGAAGTGGCGGGCATGTGGATCGTCATATTGCCCGTCTTTTTGTCGTGGCTGATATTGAAACTGTC
>CACZCT010000076.1 GCA_902779745.1 uncultured Prevotellaceae bacterium | reverse complement strand
GAACCTCGGAATGCTGTTGCGTGAGTATCTGGCAGCCAAAGGCTATATGGCTGAACTCTGCCCTGACGGCGAGGCTGGTTACAAAGCATTCCTGAAGACAAAGTTTGACATCTGTGTACTCGACGTGATGATGCCGAAGAAAGACGGCTTCACACTGGCTCAGGAGATCCGTAGTGCCAATGCGGAGATACCTATCATCTTCCTCACTGCCAAGACTTTGAAGGAGGACATCCTCGAAGGCTTTAAGATTGGTGCCGACGACTATATCACCAAACCGTTCTCAATGGAGGAACTGGTGTTCCGTGTAGAGGCTATCCTGCGCCGTGTACGTGGTAAGAAAAACAAGGAAAGCTCTGTCTATCGTATCGGACGCTTCACCTTCGATACCCAGAAGCAGTTGCTGACCATCGGTGACAAGCAGACAAAACTGACGACCAAGGAGAACGAACTGCTTGCACTGCTCTGCTCTCATGCCAACGAGATTCTGCAGCGTGACTTCGCTCTGAAGACCATCTGGATTGACGACAACTACTTCAACGCCCGTTCGATGGATGTGTATATCACCAAGTTGCGCAAGCACTTGAAAGACGACGAACAGATCGAGATCATCAATATCCACGGCAAGGGATACAAACTGATTGCTCCGGACGAGGAGTAATAATAAAACCCAAGAAAGGCTCCCATGGGAGCCTTTCTTATTTCTTTTTCCGTTTTTTTTTATAGCAAATATTCTTTGTACCTTTGTAACGGAAATAATAAAGCCGAAGATAATTCAATTTATGAGATTATTCAGTATTGTATTTATAACCGCGTTAGGATTACTGAGGGACAGCCTTATTACAAGCTCGTTACGATGGGGGCAGGGGCATATAAAATGAAGGTCCCCAAAGGATTGTCGGGCGTATGTGACAGAGCAGAGTACGTCGCCTACCTGCCTAAAGACTGGGATTTGGAATCTGACAAAGAGGAAGACTATTGGCCAATCCGAATGTTGAAAACCGTTGCCAGACTTCCTGTAAGTGAAGATGATTGGTTATACATCAGTCATTCGGTTAATCTGACAAAAGACGGTAGCGCTGTTGCGGAAAACACGAAATTTAATTCATGCATGCTCCTTCCCTCCGTAGGCAAGGACGGACAGCTTGTGAAACCTCTTAAAATGGGATTGTTTGGTAAGAAAATTGCTTTCTACCAATTATATCCTCTGTATCAGGAAGAGTTGGAGTACAAATTGGAACATTCTTTTGACGAGTTGATAGAGAGAATTGATGACGAGGATTTAAGTAACCATGTTATCAATATCCATCGTAAGAATTATTGTAAGTGATAATTGGTAATTGTACATAGTATCAAAAAGGGAGTAGTACGGGAGTAGTTGGAGCAACTACTCCCGTCTTGAAACGCCCTGTACATCGACGTTTCAAAAGAAAAAGGGAGGAGGGGAGTAGTTTTTCAGAATTCGTGGTAATTCGTGGACTCCAATAGTGGAAGAGATGGCTTCCAACGCTGTTGGGGATGCTTTCCATAGAGGTGAAGTGGCACTTTAACAGGGAGTAAGTGCCATCCTTAGAGGGAGAAAGAAGCATCCTGACAACCGTGCGCCTATAGGCAAAAGGGTATGCGGCTGTAGCCGAAAGGTCTTACGCCTATAGCCAAAATGGAAGATAACAAAAACCTTTTAGTATTTAATTGTAGTTTAACGATTTTAGCCCTGTCCTCCTTTTATACAATAAGCGGGGCAGCCATTTGGCTGCCCCGCTTATTTTGAGGTATTATGTAGGAAGATTTGTGATTATACAATACCCTGGCTCATCATAGCGCTGGCCACCTTCATGAAGCCTGCTACGTTGGCACCCTTCACGTAGTTGATGTAGCCGTCAGCCTGTGTACCGTACTTCACGCAGTTCTCGTGAATATCGTTCATGATACGCTTCAGGTAGTCGTCAACCTCCTTGGCAGTCCATGACAGACGCTCAGAGTTCTGTGACATCTCCAGACCGGATACGGATACACCACCGGCGTTGGAAGCCTTACCAGGAGCATAGAGAATCTTGGCATCCTGGAAGATCTTGATAGCCTCGGGCAGTGAAGGCATGTTGGCACCCTCAGCAACGGCGATGACACCATTGTCTACGAGAGCTTGAGCCTGCTCACCGTTGATTTCGTTCTGGGTAGCGCAAGGCAGTGCGATGTCAGCCTTCTCATGCCAGGGACGCTCACCAGCGTGATATACTGCGTTGGGATATTCCTCTGCATACTCCTTGATACGTCCGCGCTCTACGTTCTTCAGCTCCTTGACGTACTCAAGCTTCTCCTGGGTGATGCCATCCGGGTCGTAGATGTAACCGTCAGAGTCAGAGAGGGTCATAGGAATGGCACCGAGCTGGATGCACTTTTCAGTAGCATACTGGGCAACGTTACCAGAACCGGAAATCAGCACCTTCTTACCCTTGATGTCGATATTACGGGTGGCGAGCATAGAGGTCAGGAAGTAAACACAACCGTAACCGGTAGCCTCTGGACGGATCAGAGAACCACCGAAGGGGATACCCTTACCTGTGAGCACACCCTGGAACTGGTGGGTCAGCTTCTTGTACTGTCCGAAGAGGTAACCTACCTCACGGCCGCCGACACCGATGTCACCAGCAGGAACGTCCTCATCAGGACCGATGACGCGATAGAGCTCATTCATGAATGCCTGGCAGAAACGCATCACCTCTGCGTCGCTCTTGCCACGGGGAGAGAAGTCAGAACCACCCTTGGCACCACCCATAGGCAGGGTTGTCAGTGAGTTCTTGAAAGTCTGCTCGAAAGCGAGGAACTTCAGAATACCGAGATTTACACTCTTGTGATAGCGAAGACCACCTTTGTACGGGCCAATGGCATTGTTGTGCTGGATACGGTAACCCATGTTGGTCTGTACCTTACCCTGGTCGTCTACCCATGTGATGCGGAACTCACAAACACGATCGGGGATGCAAAGGCGCTCGATGAGGTTGGCCTTCTCAAACTCGGGGTGCTTGTTGTACTCTTCTTCGATGGTAGGAAGAACTTGACTTACTGCCTGGATGTACTCCGGCTCATTGGGGAAGCGCTGCTTCAGATTCTCAACAACTTGTGCTGCATTCATAATCTTTTTTTCCTTTTTTGGTTATTATACTATTGAAATAAACTTGCTTGTTTGAATTCGGATGCAAAATTACACTAAAAAAATGAATTACCAAACATTTTATCAAAAAAAATAAAGAAAAAGTTTCTTTTTGTCACTAATTGATGCAAATCAATCGAAAAATGACAAGAATATGTGGGATTCATGTGTGCGAAAACAAAACTGCCTGTCACTCTTTTCGGAGGACAGGCAGTGTCATTCTTATAGGTGTCTTTAATGAGAGAAATCGAGTTCGTCCTTATTCTCTACTTTATTAATATGTATAGTATCACCGTTCTTCAGGTCGCCATTGACGATGAGTTCCGATATGCCGTCTTCGATATATGTTTGGATGGCTCGTTTCAGGGGACGTGCTCCGAACTGTACGTCATAGCCTTTCTCGGCAACAAATTGTTTGGCGGCATCGCTCAGGTCGATAGTGTATCCCATGTCTCCGATACGCTTGTAGAGTCCAGCCAGTTCCACGTCGATAATCTGTTTGATGGCATCCAGGTCGAGTTGGTCGAAGGTGATGATCTCGTCCAGACGGTTCAAGAATTCCGGTGAGAACTGTTTGGAGAGAGCTTTCTGCACGATACTGCGTGCATGCTCCTTGTCCTGTTCGTTCAGCATCAGTGCGGAAGAGTTGGCACTGGTGAAGCCTACACCGCGTCCGAAGTCCTTCAGTTGACGGGTACCGGCATTCGAGGTCATGATGATGACGGTATTGCGGAAGTCTACGAAGCGTCCGTTACCGTCCGTCAGTCGTCCCTCGTCGAGTACCTGTAGTAACAGGTTGAAGACGTTGCCGTGGGCCTTCTCGATCTCGTCAAGCAACACGATGGAGTAGGGATGGCGGCGTACACGTTCAGTCAGTTGTCCGCCTTCCTCATAGCCGACGTATCCCGGAGGTGCACCGATCAGTCTGGACACATTGAATGACTCGGTATATTCACTCATATCCACGCGGATGAGGGCATCGCTGCTGCCGAACATGAACTCAGCGAGTTTCTTCGCGAGATAGGTCTTTCCGACACCGGTGGGACCGAGGAACATAAAGGCACCGATGGGGTGGTTGGGATCTTTCAGTCCCACACGGTTACGCTGGATGGCACGTACCATCTTCTCGATTGCCTTGTCCTGGGCGATAACATGTTGTTTGAGCTCCTGTGCCATCCCCTTCAGTCGGATACCTTCCTCCTGTGCCATGCGCTGTACGGGAACGCCAGTCATCATTGACACTACATCTTGTACCTCTTTTTCCGTTACCGTCTGCTTGTCGTCGATGTCCCCCTCCTGCCATTTGCGGTTCATCTCCGCCAACTGGCTCTCCACCACTGTCTGACGGTCACGGAAACCGGCGGCAAGTTCGAAATTCTGGTTCTTGACGGCGAGTTGTTTCTTCTCAACGACTTCTTTCAGTTCTTGTTCCAAGGTGGCTATCTCAGGCGGTACGTTGATATTATAAAGATGTACACGCGAGCCCACCTCGTCCATGGCATCGATAGCTTTATCGGGTTGCTGCCGGTCACTGATATAGCGGTCTGTCAATTTGACACATGCCGCCAGGGCATCGTCCATGTAACTGACGTGGTGGTGCTGTTCGTAGCGGTCCTTGATGTTATGTAGGATCTGCAATGTCTCCTCGGCGTTGGTCGGTTCGATGAGTACTTTCTGGAAACGACGTTCCAAGGCTCCGTCTTTTTCGATGGAGTTGCGGTACTCGTCAAGTGTCGTGGCACCGATGCATTGTATGGTGCCTCTGGCGAGAGCGGGTTTCAGGATATTGGCGGCATCCATCGAGCCGGGGGTGGAGCCGGCACCGATTAGGGTGTGTATCTCATCGATGAAGACGATGATGTCAGGGTTTTGTTCCAGTTCCTTGATGAGTTGGCGGATACGCTCTTCGAACTGTCCACGGTATTTCGTGCCAGCCACCACACCAGTCAGGTCGAGTGTCACGAGGCGTTTGCCGAAGAGCATGGGAGAGCATTGCCTATGTGCGATCATCTGGGCGAGTCCCTCCACGATGGCACTCTTTCCCACACCTGGTTCTCCAATCAGGATCGGATTGTTCTTCTTTCTTCTGCCGAGGATCTCCACCACACGCTGGATCTCACGCTCACGTCCCACAATAGGGTCGAGCTTGTTGTCCAGTGCCTGTTGGGTAAGATCTGTCGAGAAATTGTCGAGTACAGGAGTTTTTGACTTCTGCTTCGTCTGTGTCGACGTTGTCGTACTGTTTAGTCTGTTATTTGTTGTCTGCTGGCCGCTGGTCTCTTCCTCTTCGTAATCCTCTTCGGGGAGTCCGATGCCGTTCTTTACACTCAGCAGTGTCAGTGTATCTTCGTAGTTCATATTGTTCATTTCCAATACATGTTTTGCTCCGTTGTCCACTTGGTCGTGCAGAATGGCGAGTAGCAGGTGCTGTTCGTCCACACGGGTGGTACGTTGGATACGTGCTTCCAGCACCGCCAGTTTCAGGATATTGCTGGCTTTCTCGTTCAGTACCAGTTCATTGGTACTGATAGGTTGTCCGATCTCGTCCTCCCGCACCCTCGACTCCAGGTCTGTCTTCACTGACGAGAGGTTGATATCCAGTCGGCGGAACACGTCGTATACAGGTCCGTCCTTCATGCGCATGATCCCCAGCAACAGATGCTCGGGACCCACGCTCCGACTGGCGAGTCGTGCGGCTTCCTCACGGGAATAGGCGAGGATTTCAGAGACCTTTGGTGAAAATTGACTTGTCATACATGTACTTACCTGCAAACATCGTGCCAAAAGATGACCGTACCTCTAATTATGAATGATTGTCAGTACAAGATAAAAATAACGTTAAATGTTTCGGTAATTCGTGGAAAAGTTGTACCTTTGTACGCTATTTAAAAAAGGCGAAAACGCGTCAGAGGGGCTGAAAAGTGCCTTAAATGCAAAATATTGTCCCAAAAGGCAACGTAAAAAATGAAATAATAAAGATAAATAATGGATCAGACATTTGACAACGACAGAATTATCAAGATCAACATTGAGGAGGAAATGAAATCCTCTTATATCGACTACTCCATGTCGGTCATAGTGGCTCGTGCGCTGCCTGATGTGCGTGACGGTTTCAAACCCGTACATCGCCGCATCCTCTATGGTATGTTGAATATTAACAATGTATCTACCCAACCTTATAAGAAATGCGCCCGCGTAGTAGGTGAGGTGCTTGGTAAGTACCACCCTCACGGTGACGGCTCTGTCTATGGAGCACTGGTGCGCATGGCACAAGACTGGAATCTGCGCTATACACTGGTGGACGGACAAGGTAACTTCGGATCGATAGACGGTGACTCTCCTGCCGCCATGCGTTATACGGAGTGCCGCCTCTCAAAGATGGGTGAACATATCATGGATGACCTGGAAAAGGAGACTGTCGATATGATGAACAATTTCGACGACTCGCTCGTAGAGCCGACGGTCATGCCAACCAAGATTCCCAACCTGCTGGTCAATGGCGGTAACGGTATTGCTGTGGGTATGGCGACGAACATGCCGACGCATAATCTCAGTGAGGTTATTGACGGCTGCTGTGCTTATATTGACAATCCCGATATTGATACAGACGGGCTGATGCAGTATATCCCGGGTCCAGACTTCCCCACGGGAGCTTATATCTATGGCTTACAGGGTGTGAAGGATGCCTATGAGACTGGTCGTGGTCGTATCGTGATGCGTGCCAAGGCAGAGATTGAGAGTGGGGATACGCATGACAAGATTGTGGTGACGGAGATTCCCTATGGTGTCAACGAGTGGGGATACGCATGACAAGATTGTGGTGACGGAGATTCCCTATGGTGTCAACAAGGCAGACTTGGTGAAATATATCGCCGACCTTGCCAACGAGCACAAGATTGAAGGTGTGGCTAATGTCAACGACGAGTCTGGTCGTCAGGGTATGCGTATCGTGGTCGACTGCAAGCGTGACTGTAATGCCAATGTGCTGTTGAACAAGTTGTTTAAGATGACAGCTCTACAGAGCTCATTCTCAGTGAATAACATCGCCTTGGTAAAGGGACGTCCCCGCCTGCTGAACCTCAAGGAATGTGTGAAGTATTTTGTGGAGCATCGTCATGACGTGACCATCCGTCGTACGAAATATGATCTGCGCAAGGCTCAGGAGCGTGCCCATATCTTGGAGGGCTTAATCATTGCCGTCAATAATATTGACGAGGTCGTGCATATTATCAGGAACAGTAAGACCCCCAGTGATGCCCAGCGTAACTTGGAGGAGCGTTTCAATCTTGACGAACTACAGTCGAAGGCTATCGTCGATATGCGTCTCGCACAACTGACAGGTCTGCGTGTCGACCAGCTTCATCAGGAGTATGACGACCTGCAGAAACTCATTGCCGACTTGCAGGAGATTCTCGATAATCCCGAGCGTTGCAAGCAGGTGATGAAGGATGAACTTCAGGAGGTGAAGGAGAAATACGGTGATGAGCGTCGTACGGAGATTATCCCCTTCGACCAT
>CACZCT010000075.1 GCA_902779745.1 uncultured Prevotellaceae bacterium | reverse complement strand
GGCGAGGGCAAACATATAGGCACCGAAGATGCCAAACTGGGCTGCTGCGCCTATCAGCATCAGTTTCGGATTGGCAAGCAGGGCGGAGAAATCCGTCATGGCACCGATTCCCAAGAATATCAGTGGCGGATACCATCCCTGGCGGACACCCTGATAGAAGATGTTCAATACAGAATTGTCCTCATAGAGACCAATCTCCAAACCAGCGTCGGCACGGAAAGGAATGTTTCCCAGGATGATACCCAGACCGATGGGGACAAGCAGCAGTGGCTCAAAGTCTTTCTTGATAGCAAGCCAGATAAAGAGCGCGCCTACCGCTATCATGATGAGGTTTCCTGCCGTGGCATTGGCAAAGCCCGTATAGGTCAGGAACTCATTGAAGTTTTCGATAATAAAATTCGTAAATCCCATAATCGTTGATGTTTAGCCGATGGTCATCAATACAGCACCTTCCATGACGGAGTCACCTGGGTTGACAGTAATAGACGTGACAGTACCGGCATATTCTGCCTCGATATTGTTCTGCATTTTCATAGCCTCAAGCACGATGACGATATCACCGACGGCAACGGTGTCGCCAACTTTGACGTTGATGGCATTGATGGTTCCAGGCAGCGGTGCCTTCACGGGATTGCCGGCTCCTGCGGGTGCTGCTGGTGCGACCTGTGGTTTTGCCACAGGCTGAACAGGTACTGGTGCAGGAGCTACGGGAGCCTCGGCCACAGGTGCCGTCCTCTTGGTAGCAGCCAGTGCCGGGTGCTTGGCTGCATCGTAGTCTACGCCTTGTACTTTATACTGATATGTCTTCATCTTTGAACTTTGATCTTTATGGTTATTTTAACTCTGGACCTGTTGGAATATGTTGTCCCAAATGGCTGGTAGGCATCACAGGTTCGTGCAGGTGTGTCATCTGACTGTATTCATCGTCCCAACCCGTATCTTTCGGCTTGATGGTGATCACACCTGACTCCACATCGTGGATGTCGTCCTCATACTGGCGCAGCGCCAGACCGATGACAGCCATGTAGATTTCGCGGTCGATACCTTTAGTGTTAAGACCTTCCTGTAGGATGACACCTGTCTTGTGTCCTATTTCGATGGTCTTTTCCACGGTCTTGGTGATAGGTTTAATGGGTTGTTGGTTAATCACCTTCTTGGCTGTTTCCTGATGGCGCATGAACATGCCGAAGAGGGTAAAGAAAATCCACAACAGGGCAAGGCAGAGGAATACGATTCCCATTGCCATGATAGCCATGGCAAAACCATGGGGGTCTTCTCTCTTGAACTTATCTATCTTCGACTCATTGACAGTGGTTATATTGGCAATACTGGGAGTCACTCGGTCTCCTGACTTCACTTCCCAGTCGCTGGCGTTTCCGTTGTTAGCAATACGGGCATACGACTGATTGGCAGCCAATACAGGAACGGTAATGGAGTCGATGAGTTGGGTGGCATTGCCATTGTACAGTGCTACCCATACAGGTCTTGACGGATCCACATTGACTGAGAGGTGCAAAGTGCCTAAGTTAGGTTGACTGTTGCAGAAAAGAACAAGGTGCTGACGACCGCTGAGGCTTGTCCGCGCATCCCCATTAGGAATCATGCTCATACGCTTGATGCGCTCTGGCACACTCATTGACTTGTCGAGTACGGAACGGTCGGTGGTCAGGTACATACCACGAATATTATACGTGGAATGAGAGATGTTCTCAATCTCAATCCAGGCCTTTTGTTGTCCGTACTCATCCTGTAGACTGGCTTCGTTGTTTGTCATGACTTCATTCAGTTTGATGCTTGCATCCATCTGTGCATGCACCTTGGAAGTACTGACAAATAGCAGACCGCCTAACAGTAATACGAGTTTATTCATATAAGTTTTGTTATTAATATATTTATCTATTTTCCAATAGTCTTATCTTAACCGCAGAAGAACAGCACGATAATCTGTGCCGTGAAAATGCGGAGGAACATCGATAACGGATATACCGTTGAGTATCCTAATGCAGGAGCCTCTTTGGAACATACCGAATTAGCATATGCAAGGGCTGGGGGATCGGTATACGTACCGGCTATCATACCCATGATGGTGAAGTAATTGAACTTGAACTTCAGACGGGCAATGGGACCCACGATGAGGATGGGGATGATGGTAATCAGGAAACCCGTCAGTACGTAGAGCAGTCCGTCACCCTCAATGACTGTCGAGAAGAACGAGGCACCCGCCTTGATACCCACAGAGGCAAGGAACAGTACCAGTCCGATTTCACGCAGCATCATGTTTGCTGATGTTGTAGTATAGGTCACCAGGTGTATCTTATAGCCATAGCGGCCGATTAGGATGGCGATGATCAGCGGACCGCCTGCAATACCGAGTTTCATGGGTACTGGCATGCCAGGAATGGCGATGGGCAGGGAGCCGAAGACGATACCCAGGATAATGCCGACGAAGATAGTGGCGATATTGGGCGCGTTCAGACGGCGGATGGAGTTGCCCATCTTATTGGCGACACGGTCGACGGCATCCTCCGGACCTACCACCATGATTTTGTCGCCTACCTGTAAGGGGAGGGCGGCAGAGGCGAAGAGGTCCAATCCATGACGGGTGACACGTGTCACGTTGACACCATGGACACTGGAGAAATGCATGGAAGCCAACGTCTTGCCGTTGATATGGGGATTTGTAATCAGGATGCGTTTCGATACTAGCGGCTGATCCTGTTGCTCGAAGTCGATGTCGAGTTTCGGACCGATGAATGCCATGATGGCCTCCTGGTCTGCCTCGGCACAGACAATCAGCATCTGGTCGCCCAGATGGAAAAGGGTATCGCGGTTAGGGATGCATAGTTCTCCGTCATGGACCAGACGTGACACCACGAAGTCGCGGTTTAGGAAGTCGTGTACCTGCAGCAGTGTCTTTCCTTCCAAGTATTTGTTGGTCACTTCCAAGTGCATCTTATACGGTTTCTTGTTGGCACTGGCCTCATCCATGGCAGTCAGTTCTTCTTCTTCTTTCTCCAGCCTGACCTTACAGATATACCTTATTAATATAGTTGCACCGATGATACCCAATACACCTAAGGGATAGGCACAGGCATATGCCGAGGCTATCTGGGGGGCACCGTTGGGGAATACAGCCTGTAATGCCTCGTTGGCGGCACCAAGACCAGGGGTGTTAGTGACGGCACCGTAAAGCGTACCGACCATCATGGGAAGGTTCGTTATGTTGGAAGTGTCGAAGAAGATGAAGTAGCAGGCAAACATGACAAGGATGTTCAATAGGATGCCTGTTGCCGCCAATCCATTCAGCTTGATACCTGCTTTGCCGAAACTCTCGAAGAAGCCGGGACCGACCTGCATACCAATCATGAAGACAAACAGGATGAGTCCGAAGTCCTGGACAAACGTCAGGATGGGTGTGGGAGCCGTAAAACCGATATGTCCTGCGACAATACCTGCAAACAATACGAAGGTGACACCTAAAGAGATGCCGCCAACCTTGATCTTACCCAAGTACACGCCTATAGCAATCACCACCGCATAGAGCAACGCGATATGCGCCACGGAGTCAGTTGTCGTGAATAAATCTTTTAACCATTGCAATGATTCCATAACAATACTTTTTTTCAGCGTGCAAAGTTACAAAGAAATTGCGCAATAACTGCATCTTTGTGCAACTATTTTTCATAAATATGAAAATAATATTAAATTCTTCGGTAGTTAAGAAAATATTACTAACTTTGTAAGCCGAATTGGAAAAACAATCATCTGAAGTTAAACTTAAAACAACTTATATAATAATTCAAATTATGGCAAACAAAGAGAAACTCTTCACCGAGTTCCAGGCTCCTACCACCCAAGAGTGGTTGGACAAGATTGAAGTGGACCTAAAAGGTGCCGACTTCCAGAAGCGACTCGTGTGGAGAACAAATGAAGGTTTTAATGTACAGCCTTTCTATCGTCGTGAAGACTTGGAAAACCTGAAAACACCAGATGCTCTTCCGGGCGAGTTCCCGTTTGTACGGGGCAACAAGAAAGACTCTAATGAGTGGTATGTCCGTCAGAACATCACGGTGGACGATCCGAAGGAAGCCAACAAGAAGGCACTTGACATCCTGAACAAGGGTATCGACTCCTTAGGCTTTAAGATTCCTGGTAATCTGGTGAGCAAGGAGACTGTTGAGACATTGCTTGACAATATCCTCTGCGATATCGTTGAAGTGAATTTCTCAACCTGTCCGCGTCACTCACTGGAACTCGCCGAGATCCTCGTGGCTTATTTCACCGGGAAGGGCTACGACAAGGAGAAAGTGGTGGGTTCTATCTGGTTCGACCCCATGATGAAGATGGTGATGAAGGGTAAGGACGTCACTCCATTATTGGAACTTGGTCCGAAACTCGTTGAGACACTGAAGGAGTATCCCAACTTCCGTTGTATCGCCGTCAGTACGGATGCCCTCAACAATGCCGGTGCCTATATCGTTCAGGAGTTAGGTTATGCCCTCGCCTGGGGTAATGAGTACCTGCAGCAGTTGGTAGATGCCGGTGTCGATGTAGACCTCGCTGCCAAGAGTATCAAGTTCAATATGGGTGTTAGTGAGAACTACTTCATGGAGATAGCCAAGTTCCGTGCCGCCCGTCTGCTCTGGGCTCAGATCGTGAAGCAGTATGAGCCGAAGTGCGACTGTGCCTGCAAGATGATTATCAACGCAACCACTTCTACTTATAATCAGACACTGTTCGACAGCTATGTCAACCTGCTCCGTTCGCAGACCGAGGCGATGAGTGCTGCTTTGGGTAGTGTACACTCGATGGTGGTAACACCGTTCGATGCTCCTTATGAGAAGGCTACTGACTTCTCTGAGCGTATCGCCCGTAACCAGCAGTTGCTGATTAAGGAGGAGGCTCACTTCGATCGTATCGTTGATCCTTCGGCTGGCTCTTACTATATCGAGCACCTGACGGATGCACTTGCCACGGAGGCATGGAAGATATTCCTGAAGGTAGAAGAGGAGGGAGGCTTCCTCGCTGCTGTCAAGGCAGGCACTATCCAGGATGATATCAATGCCACCAACGTGAAGCGTCATGGTGATGCAGCCAAGCGCAAAGAGTTCCTGCTGGGTACTAACCAGTTCCCCAATTTCACGGAAAAGAGTGAAGGCAAGAAGGCGGTTTCTGCATGCTGCTGTGGAAACTCAGAAAACTCTGAGTGTTCAGAGAACTCCGAGATAAAAAAAATCAGTAGCACCCGCCTCGCTGCCGATTTCGAAGACCTCCGCATCCATACCGAGGAGACGAAGGTGCCTGTTGCCTTCATGCTTACCATTGGTAATCTTGCCATGCGTCAGGCTCGTGCGCAGTTCTCCTGCAACTTCCTTGCCTGTGCTGGCTATAAGGTGATTGACAACCTCGGTTTCAAGACTGTTGAGGAGGGTGTGGATGCTGCTTTGGAGGCTAAAGCTGATATTGTAGTCATCTGTTCTAGTGACGATGAATATGCTGAGTATGCCATTCCTGCTTTCAAGTATTTGAGCGTAAACAGTTTAAAGATATTGATATCTATGCAGGCATCAAGGCTCAGGATGGTGCCAAGTGGATTAAAGACAATGGTATCGTAGAGAACTGGAAGACACCCGAGCATATCGAGGTGCGTCCCGTCTATACGAAAGAAGACCTCGAAGGGATGGAGCACCTCGACTTCACGGCTGGTATTCCTCCTTATCTCCGTGGTCCGTATTCAATGATGTATCCGTTCCGTCCGTGGACCATCCGTCAGTATGCAGGATTCTCCACTGCCGAGGAGTCGAATGCTTTCTATCGTCGTAACTTGGCTTCTGGTCAGAAGGGTCTTTCCGTTGCCTTCGACCTGCCTACACACCGTGGTTATGACCCCGACAACGCCCGTGTCGTCGGTGATGTCGGTAAGGCTGGCGTGTCTATCTGTAATGAGGAGAATATGAAAGTGCTGTTCTCTGGTATTCCCTTGAACAAGATGTCCGTTTCCATGACGATGAACGGTGCCGTACTGCCTATCCTGGCCTTCTATATTGTGGCAGGTCTGGAGCAGGGTGCTCAGCTGGAGGAGATGGCTGGAACGATCCAGAACGATATCCTGAAGGAGTTCATGGTGCGTAACACCTATATCTATCCGCCTGCCTTCTCAATGAAGATCATCGCAGATATCTTCGAGTATACCTCTCAGAAGATGCCGAAGTTCAACAGTATCTCTATCTCCGGCTACCACATGCAGGAGGCTGGTGCTACCGCTGACATTGAGCTTGCCTACACTCTTGCCGATGGTATGGACTATCTGCGCACAGGTGTGAATGCTGGTATCGATGTGGATGCCTTCGCTCCCCGTCTGTCTTTCTTCTGGGCTATCGGTATGAACCACTTCATGGAGATAGCCAAAATGCGTGCCGGTCGTCTGTTGTGGGCGAAAATCGTGAAAAGCTTCGGCGCTAAGAATCCGAAGTCTCTTGCCCTGCGTACGCACTCTCAGACCTCTGGTTGGTCGCTCACCGAGCAGGATCCGTTTAATAATGTCGGTCGTACCTGTATCGAGGCCATGGCTGCCGTGCTGGGACATACCCAGTCATTGCACACCAATGCCCTTGATGAGGCTATCGCTCTGCCCACCGACTTCTCCGCTCGTATCGCCCGTAACACTCAGATCTACATCCAGAACGAGACGAAGGTGTGTAAGCAGATTGACCCGTGGGCTGGTTCTTACTATGTGGAAACGCTGACCAACGAGTTGGTTCACAAGGCATGGGAGCACATCCAGGAGATTGAGAAGCTGGGCGGTATGGCGAAAGCTATCGAGACAGGTCTGCCCAAGATGCGTATCGAGGAGGCTGCGGCACGTACACAGGCTCGTATCGACTCTGGTGTTCAGACCATCGTTGGTACTAACAAGTATCGCTTGGAGCACGAGGATCCTATCGATATCCTTGAGGTGGATAACACTGCCGTTCGCAAACAGCAGGAGGAGAGTCTTGCCCAGGTTCGCGGTTCCCGTGATGAGGCAGCTTGTCAGGCAGCCCTCAAGGCTATCACTGACTGTGTCCGCGACTTCAAGGAAGGCAAGAAGAGTGAGAACAACCTCCTCGACCTCGCCGTCAAGGCTGCCCAGTTGCGTTGTACCCTTGGTGAGATTTCAGATGCCTGCGAGGAGATCGTAGGTCGTTATAAAGCAGTAATCAGAACAATTTCAGGTGTGTATAGTTCAGAATCAAAGAACGACAGCGACTTCGAGTTGGCTTGTAAGCTGACCGACGAGTTCGCAGAGAAGGAAGGTCGTCGTCCCCGTATCTTCATCGCGAAGATGGGTCAGGACGGTCACGACCGTGGTGCTAAGGTGGTTGCCACCGGTTATGCCGACTGTGGCTTCGACGTGGATATGGGACCGTTGTTCCAAACTCCTGCCGAGGCAGCCCGCGAGGCTGTAGAGAACGATGTCCACTGTGTTGGAGCATCGTCGTTGGCCGCTGGTCATAAGACACTGATTCCACAACTCATCGAAGAGTTGAAGAAACTGGGTCGTGAGGACATCATGGTGATTGCCGGTGGTGTCATTCCTGCCCAAGACTATGACTTCCTCTACAAGGCAGGCGTAGCCGCCATCTTCGGCCCCGGTACTTCCGTAGCGAAAGCCGCCGTTGAGATGATGAAGATTCTGCTCGATAAGGAGTAGTGTCGTCTGATATTCTTATATATAAAGAGGAGCACATGTGCTCCTCTTTATTTTAACTGGGATTTTGTATTTATGCATAAATCAGGGAACTCATGATGTAGTCACTGACAAAGAGTCCTTTTCGTGTCAGCGATAAGTGGTTGTCGTTGATACGTAGCAGTCCGTTATTGATAAATTGTTGTGCCTCGTGCAGACAGTAGCTCTTGTACTTATCAGAAAGCATGCTGAGGTCGAGTCCCTCCTTGGTACGGAGGGCGACGGTGATACGGTCGTTATAACGGGTATTTTCGTCAAGGATTTCCCGTTCACAGGGAATCTCGCCCCTTTCAATGGCATCAATATACTGATGGATGTCCGCTACGTTCCAACTGCGACAGGTGAGGGTATAGCTATGAGCTGCGGCACCGATTCCGATATAGGGCACTTCACGCCAATAGTTACTGTTATGACGGGAACGGAAACCAGGTTTGGCAAAGTTCGATATCTCATAATGCTCATAGCCTGTGGCAGTGAGTTTGTTGATGAGCAGTTCATACATCGTGCGTTCCGTCTCCTCGTCTGTCGGTTCTATACCCATACGATGGAGCAGGGTTCCTTCTTCTATCATCAGGCAGTAGGCAGAGAGATGTTCTACGTTGAGTGCGAGGACCGCATCAATATCATGCTCCCAATCCTCAACGGACTCCCCAGGGAAACCGTACATCAGATCAATGCTGATATGATGGATACCAGCCTTGCGGAGCCGTTCAACGGCAAGGGGTACTTGATTGGTGGTATGCCGACGGTGCAGGAAACGTAACCGTTCGTCATCAAAGGTTTGCGCACCCATGCTGACACGGTTGATGCCAAGTTGTGACAGGGCCGCAGCATACTCGACAGTAATATCGTCGGGATTGACTTCGACGGTGACTTCGGCATCCCTCATTACCTTATTATATATGTAAATGGTATCAAACAGTTGGCTTAATTGTTCAATTGTCAATTGACTCGGTGTTCCTCCCCCTATGTATATCGTCTCAATCAAACAACCTGTCCCCCTGATTGACATCTCCTTACACATCGCATCCACATATCGCTGCCGTAACTCCAACAGGGTGGTGGAGTAGAAACCGCAGTAGATACAACGGCTCTTACAGAAGGGAATATGGATATAGAGTCCTGCCATTATTATGCAAAAGTACTAATAAAGTTTAATATTTGAAAGTGTTTTTAGGTTTTTCGCATGAAAATGTCTACCTTTGGCTTCGTCTTTTTAGAAATATAACCTAAAACATAACCGATATGAAAGTTTATCAGACAAACGAAATCAAAAACATCGCATTGCTTGGCAGTGCGGGTAGCGGCAAGACTACTCTTGCCGAAGCAATGGTCTACGAAGCTGGCATCATTAAGCGCCGCGGTACCGTAGAGAGTAAGAACACCATGAGCGATTATTTCCCTGTAGAACAGGAATATGGCTACTCGGTGTTCTCTACTGTTTTTCATGTAGAGTGGAATAACAAGAAACTCAACATCATTGACTGTCCGGGTTCTGACGACTTCGTGGGTGGTGCCATCACTGCCCTGAACGTTACCGACCAGGCTGTCATCCTTGTCAACGGCCAGTATGGTCCTGAGGTGGGTACGATGAATGCTTTCCGCAATACGGAGAAACTGAAGAAGCCCGTTATCTTCCTCGTCAACCAGTTGGATCGCGACAATTGTGACTTTGACCAGATTCTGGGTCAGCTGCGTGAGGTCTACGGCAACAATTGTGTTCCCGTACAGTATCCGATTGCCACAGGTGCAGGTTTTAACAGTGTTATCGATGTATTGCTGATGAAGAAGTACTCATGGAAACCAGAGGGTGGTGCTCCTATCATCGAGGATATTCCTGCTGACCAGCTCGATAAGGCGAAGGAGATGAAGGCTGCCTTGGTGGAGGCTGCCGCTGCCGGTGACGACACCCTGATGGAGAAATTCTTCGAGACGGAAGATCTCTCTGAGGATGAGATGCGTGAGGGTATCCGCAAAGGGCTGGTAACACGCTCCATCTTCCCTGTATTCTGCGTTTGTGCAGGTCGTGACATGGGTGTCCGTCGCCTGATGGAGTTCCTTGGTAACGTTGTACCTTTCGTCAGCGAGATGCCTGTTATCAAGAATGCTGCCGGTAAGGATGTTCCCGCCGATGCTTCTGCCCCCACTTCTCTCTATTTCTTCAAGACAGGTGTGGAGCCCCATATTGGTGAGGTACAGTACTTCAAGGTGATGAGTGGTGTCGTCAAGAGTGGTGACGACCTGACGAATGCTGATCGTGGCTCGAAGGAGCGTATTGGAACGTTGTATGCCTGTGCCGGTGCCAACCGTATCCAGGTCGACCAACTCGTGGCTGGTGATATCGGCTGTACCGTCAAATTGAAGGATGTGAAGACGGGCAATACCCTCAATGGCAAGGATGTGGACAATAAGTTCGACTTCATCAAATATCCTAACTCTAAGTTCTCCCGTGCCATCAAGGCTGTCAACGAGGCAGAGACCGAAAAGATGATGGCTGCCCTGCAGCGTATGCGCCAGGAAGACCCGACATGGGTGGTGGAGCAGTCTAAGGAGTTGCGCCAGATCATCGTCCACGGACAGGGAGAATTCCATCTGCGTACCTTGAAGTGGCGTATGGAGAACAACGAGAAGATTCAGATTGAGTATCAGGAGCCGAAGATCCCGTATCGTGAGACGATTACGAAAATGGCACGTGCCGACTATCGTCATAAGAAACAGTCGGGTGGTGCCGGACAGTTTGGTGAGGTACACCTGATCGTAGAGCCTTATACCGACGGAATGCCCGATCCTACCTCTTTCACCATCAACGGACAGGAGTTCAAGATGAACATTAAGTCAAAGGAGGAGAAAGACCTGGATTGGGGCGGCAAACTCGTCTTCATCAACAGCGTCGTCGGTGGTGCCATCGATATGCGTTTCATGCCAGCCATCTTGAAGGGTGTGATGGAGCGCATGGAGCAGGGACCGTTGACAGGTTCTTATGCCCGTGACGTCCGCGTCATCGTCTATGACGGTAAGATGCACCCCGTTGACTCTAACGAGTTGTCGTTTATGTTAGCTGCCCGTAACGCCTTCAGTGCTGCCTTCAAGGAGGCTGGTCCAAAAGTATTGGAGCCTATCTATGATTTGGAAGTACTTGTTCCTGGCGACTATATGGGTGATGTGATGAGTGACCTGCAGGGTCGCCGTGCCATCATCATGGGTATGGACAGCGAGGCAGGCTATCAGAAACTGTCTGCTAAGATTCCTTTGAAGGAACTGGCCAGTTACTCTATCGCCCTTAGTTCTCTCACTGGTGGTCGCGCTTCGTTCTCAACGTCATTCAGTTCATACGAGCTCGTTCCGAACGATATCCAGCAGCAGCTCATCAAGGAGCATGAGGCTGAACTGAAGGAAGAGGATTAATTCATCATTACAAGAGTGTCCCGCCAATTGGTGGGACACTCTTGTTTTTTAATTCATATCCATTGTTGTATCCTAGTAGATCGTGAATAATAGCCTGTCTAACTGTGCCTCCTGGATGCAAACGATGTGGTCGGTAACATAGCGGTAGAGTCCGGCGCTGTTGGTGACGACTAGCTGATAAGGCACTCCTGGCTTCGTGTCAGTAGAGAGGATGGTTACCGCAGTGGGTTCCTGCAACGGCAGATACTCGTGGAAACTGCCCGAAGGGAAAGTCTCGAAGAGATCGCTGTTGTCTGCAACAGCACGACCATAGATGGTCTCCTCAGTATAGTAGTAGCCGTTGTTGTGGGGGATATCGCCCGTAAACTGTTTCATCTGGGCGGTAGCCTCGTAGTATTCACCTGCTCCAAAGGCAACGATGCGTTTCAGTTTAGGCCACAGCACCTTGGCAAGAGCCTGTTCCGAGTCGAAGGCGCGCTCCACCTCGCTGGCACGTTGGGCATGGAGAAATCAGCACGGCATTTTCCACGTGCATAATGGTAGTGCCACATATATATTTTGGTCATCACGCTCTCCAGCGTCTCCACCGTGCAGGCGTCGTTGGTCTGCTTACCGAGAGGGCTTACCAGTGCTACCAGTAAGTTATGATGTCCTTTCAGCGTCGTAGCAAAGACCTCCATATAAGGACGCAGATGACTCTCCGTACAAGGCACCCACTGTTGTTTGGCATTCACCAGATAGTGGCGTGTAGGTTCAATGGTCAGGATGTTGCTCTCACCGATGTTGGTCTGCAGGTCAATCAGCGGCTGATAGACTTTATTGTCGGACATCGGTACCTGTTTCTGATATTCAGCCAGTTTCTCTATCTGGTCGAAGCCATAGGCACGTCCATAGTCAGTAGTGGCATTTCTACGCAGGATCTCCATCATATCACGCCATCCGTTGACAGCCTCCTTCAGTACGGGACTTTCCGTCGGGTTCTCTGGGTTGCTCAGCACCTCGCGTGTCAAATGGTATGACAGATAACACTCTTCAGGAGAGTGAATCTTCGACGGCACCAATCTCTGGAACTTCTCGATGTAAGGTCGTGCCATCTCACTCATTACCAGACATCCTCGACCCAGAGGACTTCTTTGGAATACTTGATATTGTGTTCACGCAGGAACGACACGTCGAAAAGACGTGATGTCGTGAAAGGCCAGAGACCTGTGAACATCTTATCGTACTGATAATCGTCACGGTCCATGACTATGCGCCATTCTGTCTGGTTCCACGTCACTGTCTCCGTATGCGGATGGAGACTTTCCTTCTCTAACTCGTATTCGCGACGGAAGGTCACTACCTGCGACTGCGTCTCCGCCATCTCACGACAAACCACCTCCAGACAGTCTGGTGTGTAACTGTCGTCTCCGTCGAGAAATCCAACGTATGGTCCCGTGACAAACAACATACCGTGGTTGCGTGGCATGCCTG
>CACZCT010000074.1 GCA_902779745.1 uncultured Prevotellaceae bacterium | reverse complement strand
TGTTGGCGAAAGCGACGGCAGCCCTGGTAACCAGTGGTACGGCAACTTTGGAGACCTGTATGTTCCGTGTTCCACAAGTGGTATGTTACGAGACTCCTATTCCTAAAGTAATCGCTTTCTTACGGAAGCATCTTATCAAAGTGAAGTATATCTCTTTAGTCAATCTGATTGCTGACAAGGAGATAGTTCCTGAACTGGTGGCTGACACATTCAGTGTGGAGAATATCCGTACACATCTGGAAACCATTCTTCCTGAAGGGACAGCCCGTCAGCAGATGCTAGACGGTTATGAGGAGGTACATCGTCGCTTGGGAAACAGCCATGCACCAGATGTGGCGGCGCAGCAAATCATAGAGATTCTAAATCACAATAATAATTAATACATTTATGAAAACATTATTATCATGGCTGGGTTTTGACTCCCAGAAACACTCCGTCAAAGTTGAGATGATGGCGGGATTGACAACCTTCCTTACCATGTCTTACATTCTTGCCGTCAACCCGATTATCCTCAGTGAGGCGGGTATGGACAAGGGTGCTGTTTTCTCTGCAACAGTGATTGCTGCTGTAGTGGCTACACTCGTAATGGCTTTCTATGCCAAGATGCCTTTCGCACTTGCCTCTGGTATGGGACTGAACGCCTTCTTTGCCTATACGCTGGTTTTGGTGATGGGCTTTACATGGCAAGAAGCTTTGGCTGCCGTATTTATAGAGGGTGTTTTCTTTATTTTCTTCACGATATTTAAAGTCCGTGAGGCTATCGTCAATTCCATCCCCCTGAACCTCCGCTACTCTATCTCCGTGGGTATCGGCTTGTTTGTTGCTTTTATTGGACTGAAGAATGGTGGTATTATTGTTGTCAATGACTCAACCATTACAGGCTTGGGTCCTTGGACAGCAACTTCCATACTTGCTGCTTGCGGTATTTTGCTAGGTACTATCTTGTTGGTGATGAAGGTTCGTGGAGCTTTGTTCTATACAATCCTTATCATGACAATCATAGGTATTCCCTTTGGTGTTACAGTGATTCCTGAGAATTTTACGATATTGAGTCTTCCTGCTTCTTTGGATCCTGTTGCCTTTAAGATGGATTTCTCTCGTTTCTTCACGTTGGATATCGACTATTATATTGTAATAGCAACCCTGTTGTTTATGGATTTGTTTGACACTATTGGTACCCTGATAGGAACTTCTACGGCTGCTGGTATGGTGGATAAGAAAACGGGAAAGGTACAGAATCTGAACAAGGCATTGATGGCTGATGCTGTGGGTACTACTGTAGGTGCCCTTTGCGGAACCTCTATAGTGACGACTTATTTGGAGAGTACGACAGGAATTGCGGCAGGTGGACGCACGGGACTGACAGCATTCACTGTGGCTGCCTTGTTCTTCCTGTCATTATTCTTCTCTCCCATTTTCCTGATGATTCCGTCTGCCGCCACTACCAGTGCGCTGTTCCTGGTAGGTGTGATGATGCTTCGTCAGATTATACATATTGACTTTATCGACTTCTCAGAATCGATGCCCTGCTTTGCTACCATACTGATGATACCTTTTACGGCAAGTATCTCAGAGGGTATTATCTTAGGCTTGTTCTCGTATGTCATTGTAAAGGTATGCACGGGTCGTCATCGTGAATTGACAGCGATGATGTATATCCTTGCCGCTTTCTTCGTATTAAAGTATATTGCTCCGTTATTGTAATTATTAATTAATATCAAATACATTATGAAAAAACAGATTTTATCTTTTTTGTTCCTTGCCTCATGTATGGCTGTAGGAGCACAGAACATCCAGGTACACTATGACTTTGGTCGTAACATCTACACAGGTGAAGAGGCTGGCCGCCCGAAGGTGACTATTACTCTGGAACAGTTTAAGGCCGACAAGTGGGGTTCATGGTTCTATTTCGTGGATGTTGACCTGAGTAGTCATTTCACGGAGAGTGCCTATACGGAGATTTCCCGTGAGTTTAACTTGGGTAAGCAGTCGCCATTTGCCGCCCATATTGAGTATGACGGCGGACTGAGCCGTAATGGCAGTTTCCAACAGGCTGCCCTTGTGGGTGCTGCGTATAACGGTCATTCTGCCGATTTCTCGAAAACGTGGTCCGTACAGTTGCTGTACAAACAGTATTTCAAGAGTTATGACAATACGCACTCATATGCCAGTGCCCAATTGACTGGGGTCTGGGGCTTGAACTTCTGCAACAACAAACTGCGTTTTGCTGGCTTCATTGACTTCTGGCGTGGTGAGAAAGCAAATAATCACGGTTGTCTGGTCATCCTCTCCGAGCCTCAGTTGTGGTATAACTTCACGGAGCATTTCAGTGTAGGTACCGAGTGGGAATTCAGTAATAACTTCGTTTATAATTCTGATCCGGAGAGCACGAAGACTTTCTTCTGGAATCCGACACTTGCCGTGAAATGGAATTTCTAAATGGTGGATATACAATATCTCACATAAAAGACGGAGGTGGCATCGAAATGCCACCTCTCTTTTTCTCTTATTTATTGTATTTCTTCAGTAAGTTCTTGACGAGTTTGCCATAAACCTTGATGACATCGTCAGACCATGGACCTGTAGCAGTGGCACGGGGTAGGAGCATGGAACAGCTCTCATTCTTATCGCTGATAGACCAGCAGATCCAACTGACACCTAAACGTTCGCATAATTGAATCCATTTCTCCTCACTCTCAGGGTCAATCTTACCGTCACCGGAAGCCTCAGTGGCTCCACTTTCGGAGATAAAGACGGGAATGCCCTTCTTCACAGCATCCTCCATGCGGTCACGCAGGTAGTCACCATGTGTGGCAGCATAGAAATGGACGGTATACATGATGTTCTTAAAACCTGTCAGCGGACTCTCGGCAACGAGGTGGATATCCTGATCCCAATGGGGGCAGCCTACCAATACGATGTTGTCGGGGTCGTACTTACGAATCTCACCGATCACCTCTGTGGCATATTTCTTCAGGTCAGCCCATGTGTCCTCGATAGGCTCGTTGTATATCTCATAGATGACATGCGGATACTTACCGTATTTCTGTGCCATTTGGCCAAAGAAATTCTTTGCCTCTGCTGTCTTCATCTGGTGAGAATGCCAGTCTATGATGACATAGACGTTGTTTTTGATGGCAGCCTCGATGACGTTGGTCATACATTCTAGGGCAAAGGAGGGATTCTCCAGATAATTATCCTCGATCATGATGCCCATGGCAGCACGGACAACACTGGCATTCCAGTCTTCTTTCAAGGTCTTGACAGCTTTCTTGTTATAGAAGCGGGGCCAGATGTTATGCCAACCGAAACTGACACCTCTGAGGATGACGGGCTTGCCGTTCTGGTCGCACAACTGTGCACCCTTTACTTGTAACTGCCCGTATTGCTTCACGGGGTCTGCTGCATTGACAATGTTGGTGATGCCAATGGCTAAAAGGATAATAGATAATAGCTTTTTCATATTTAGAATAACGATATAGTGTACAGATATACGACGGCAGCAGGGATGGCAAGCAATGAGGAGTCGAAACGGTCAAGCATACCGCCATGACCAGGCAGGATACTGCCACTGTCTTTGATACCCAAGGTGCGTTTGAAGAGACTCTCCACCAAGTCCCCCCAGGTGCCGAAGATTACCACGACGATCCCTAAACCGAGCCATTGTGGCATCGAAAGCATACCACAGGGCTTGATGCCGAAATCCTGCAGATAGAGTCCTCCGTTGTCGAGGATACTGATGCCATAGGCTATCAGTAAGACGACGATGGCACCGCCGATACTGCCTTCCCATGATTTCCCTGGAGAGATGCGTGGGAAGAGTTTGTGTCTTCCTATCAATGAGCCCACACAATAGGCTCCTGTGTCGTTCATCCATAGGAAAATGAATACCGACAGCGGCAGCATGGGGTTAAAGACAACCAGTCCCTCGGGCGATGCTGTGAAGGCAAGCACGTTGAGCAACGAGAAGGGGAGGGCAATATACATCTGTGAGAGCATCGTATATGCCCAGTCGTTGATAGGGTCTTCCTGTTTCAGATACAGTTCTGCTACCAACAGATAGACAATGGTAATCAGGTAGGGGATAAAAACTACTGATTTGGCGGCTCCTCCATAGATGTCACTGCAATAGTAGGTCATGGCGAAGAAGAAATACACTCCTGCCACCATACAGATAAAGCGGTTGATGGTTACTCCTGGACGGTCGTTGACTAATCCGGTAAACTCCCAGACGGTCAGTCCTGTCACGATGGAGAACAACAGTACCATCGCTTCTGGACGAAGGAAACTCGCCACGATGGCTGCGACGAAGATGATACCTGTAATGGTTCTGACAATGAAGTTTTTCATAGGCTTATTCTTGATGATCTGAGTTTTCCGAGTTCTCTGAGTTCTCCGAGTCCTCTGAGCCCTCAGACTTCTCTGGGATTAACCCCAGTTCCTTTGCTCTCTCCTCTGCCATGCGTTCTGCTTCGGCACGCTGTTGTGCCTCCAGCAGTTCCTCGGCACGACTGGTCCAGGGGCGCTTGCCGAAGATTTCCTCTACGTCATCGGCGAAGATGACCTCATGGTCAATCAGCAGTTGAGCCAACTTTGCATGTCCCTCCTTGTGTTCTGTCAGGATCTGCTTGGCACGCTCGTATTGCTCGTTGATCATTTTCAGAACTTCTTCGTCCATGAGTTTTGCGGTGGTCTCCGAGTAAGGACGCTGGAAAGAGTATTCGTTATTGTTATAATAGCAGATGTTAGGCAGTTTATCACTCATACCGGCATAGGCAATCATACCGTAGGCCTGTTTAGTAGTGCGCTCCAGGTCGTTCATGGCACCTGTAGAGATATGACCGATAAAGAGTTCCTCAGCGGCACGACCACCTAAGAGTGAACACATCTCATCAAGCATCGCCTCTTTGGTCTGTAGCACACGTTCTTCAGGCAGATACCAGGCGGCACCTAATGCTTGTCCACGGGGTACAATAGATACTTTTACCAGCGGATTGGCAAACTCCGTAAACCAAGAAATGGTGGCGTGTCCTGCCTCGTGGATGGCAATACTGCGTTTCTCCGACTCCGTCATGACTTTCGTCTTCTTCTCCAGACCACCGATAATACGGTCGACGGCATCAAGGAAGTCTTGCTTACCTACGCTCTGACGGTTATGACGGGCAGCTATCAGGGCAGCCTCGTTACATACGTTGGCGATATCTGCGCCGGAGAATCCCGGGGTTTGACGGGCTAGGAAGTCTACATCCACACTGTCATCCAATTTCAGGGGCTTCAGGTGTACTTGGAATACTTCCTTACGCTCGCTAAGGTCGGGCAGGTCAACATGTATTTGACGGTCGAAACGACCGGCACGGAGTAATGCGGAATCCAACATGTCGGCACGGTTGGTGGCGGCAAGGGTGATGATACCGCTGTTGGTGCCGAAACCGTCCATCTCCGTCAACAGGGCATTCAGCGTGTTCTCGCGCTCGTCGTTGCCGCCCATGGCGGGATTCTTCGAACGGGCACGTCCCACGGCATCTATCTCATCGATGAAGATGATACATGGGGCTTTCGATTTTGCTTGGTTGAAGAGGTCACGGACACGGGAGGCACCCACACCTACAAACATCTCAACGAAGTCGGAACCGCTCATGGAGAAGAAGGGAACGCCAGCCTCACCGGCTACGGCCTTGGCAAGGAGTGTCTTACCTGTTCCCGGAGGACCTACCAGCAAGGCTCCCTTAGGAATCTTACCGCCTAAATCCGTATATTTTTGGGGACTCTTCAGGAAGTCCACAATCTCCTGCATCTCCTGTTTGGCACCAGCCTGACCAGCCACGTCCTTGAAGGTGATACCCAGTTCACCGCCTTTCTCGTACATCTGTGCCTTCGACTTGCCGACGCTGAAGATACCTCCACCGCCGCCCATACCGCCGCCACCCATGCGGCGCATGATGAATATCCATACGAAGATAATGGCTCCGAAGAACAGCACGTTCATAATCAGCGAGTTCATGAACTCACTCTCACGATGATTGTCATAGGCTAATTCTCCGCTGAACTTCTTCTGTTCACGAGCCTGGTTGATAAACTGCTCCACCTGGTCTACAGAACCGAAGTCGACAGCCACGCTGGGCTCTTTGCCAGTGGCTTTCACCCCTTGATGGAATACATCACGGATATGTTCCGGCTTGACGTACATCTGCAAGGTATTCGTATTCTTGTTGACGACAATTTTCGAGGCATAGCCCTTCATCACCCATGTTTTGAAATTACTATACGACGTGGTTGTCTGTACACTAGAATTCTCGTTACCGTTGGTTAGGTAAAGTACTCCGAGGGCGACAATGGCTAAGATGTATATCCAATTCATGTTGAACTTGGGCATATTCATCTTAGGATCGTTATTAATAGGTTTCTTATTCATACTTCTTCTTCAATGCTTCTAGTCGAGGTCGGGAACATGGGTCAGGTCTGCATCCTCCCACAGATGCTCCAAATCATAATATTCACGGACATCAGGCAAGAAAATATGCACTAGTACGTCACTATAGTCCATGGCCACCCATTGAGCATTTTCCAGTCCGGCGACGGCTGTTGGTTTCTCCCCTTGTTCTTTTCGTGCGAATTCGCTTACAGACTCAGTAATCGCCTCTACCTGTGAGGGCGAGTTGCCCTGACAGATGACAAAATAGTGGCAGATAGCCCCTTCGATGCTGTTCAGGTCGGCAACGACAATGTTCGAGCCTTTCTTCTCCTGTATTCCTTTTATGATGGTATCTACTAGTTGAGATGTCACTTCCATTTTTTTACTTTTGGCTACAAAGGTACGAAAATTTCGAGTAAGAGAGAATAAAAGTAAATGATTTTATGTTTTTTTATCCCTGCATTCTTACGTTCCGTTAGTAGCAAGCGTCACCCTTTGGGATGTCAAGCGATAGCCGCCCCTTATGAAGAGAGGTATCTGCGTAAAGAGAAAAATGCGAATGTTTGCAAAAAAATAGCCGAAAAGTTTTGTGGGTTCCGAAAAAAGCACTACCTTTGCAGCGCGTTTTGAGAAGACGCACTATAAAGAGTGGGGTATGGTGTAATGGTAACACTACAGATTCTGGTCCTGTCATTCTTGGTTCGAGTCCGAGTACCCCAAC
>CACZCT010000073.1 GCA_902779745.1 uncultured Prevotellaceae bacterium | reverse complement strand
TGGAAGATGTATTTGATGCCTTGTTTCTCTATCCACAGGCGGGAATAGAACTCGTCATCTGGGCGTAGGGGTACTTTGTATTCCAGTTTCATTCGTGCCACGACGGCATCTACTCCTTTCTCGTGCATCTCAGCGAAACTCAGTCCACATTGTTGCAGGAACAGATGACGTGTATGTTCACAATAGTGTACGTAGTTGGCATTATTCACGATTCCTTCGATGTCGCACTCATAGTCGCGCACCTCCATCTTTGTTTCAAAACAGTATTTTTTCATATCTTACCTTTTTAAATATTCATAACCGATACGACAGCGGAGACAGTCCTTCTTGTCGCAGTATTCTTTCTTCAGTTGGATGAGAGCCTGGGAGTCTCCGGCATTCTTGACTTCCAGTCCACATTCTTTCCAGAGGCGGATGATGTAGTTGTTCTCTGCCTTGAGCTGTTCCAAGAGGTCGAAGGCACGGTCGCAAAGCTCTTCTTTCGCAGTATGTCGTCCATAGGCAAAGAGCATGGGGATACAGGTGTTGATCATCAGTAAATTGAGGGAGAAGGGTGAAAGATTCTTCTCGTTAGGGTCACTCATAGACCCGAAGGTATAGTGAGTCTCCCAATAGGGTGTCACTTTCGTACCCATCAGGTCTTGCAGGGCAAAGACGTTCTTGCATTCTACCAATTGCGAGAGTCCTGTCTTATGTTCGTAGTAGAGGTTGGCGAGTTGTGACAGACGGATGTGTGGAAAATTTTGGGGACGCAGTCGTAAGAACTTCCATAACTTATAGTCCATCGGCTGCAACGAGAACTTATGAGCAAGATACAAATATTCGTTGCGCAGTTTGGCGAAATATCCCTCGTTGAGTGCCTGTTGCTGATAATGCTCAGGAATCGCCTCAATATCCAACAATCCTGCCTGTCCTAAGAAAATCGCCTCAATTTGGAAAAGATCGTCACGGTGATGGGCGATGGCAGTGAAAGGGATGTGTGCTGCCCATTCCTCAAAGGCATCCCCATTGATGCCGAAGCCGTAGTTACGGGCAAGGGTGATGAAATAGGCATCCTCCCATGAGCCGTTCATCCGTTCGGCACGGTGGCGTATCGCTTCTGTCTTCTGTTCCAACCGTTCTGTCTGCAAGGCAGCCATCCATGAGTGGACAGTGAGTGCTGTCAGTGAAGGGATAATCTGATAACAGGGTGGATATTGGTCTGTTCGCAGCAGTTCCTCGTAATTCTCCCTGATGTGGGAAGGCACCTCCAACAGCATCTGTGGGATGAACTGCCCTTGGGTGTTCATCACTTCCGCATCGGCATTGCCCGTGACATGAAGGACGACATTGTCATAAGCTTTGTCTTTGTCATGTCCGTGCTGATACCAGTCACTCGACTTGTCGTGAATCTCTACATTACCGACCCAGAGTGTGTGGTTGATCTTCACCTTCGCATTGAAGAAGTCGGGACCGCTATTGTGGTTGTGCAGTCCGGGGTCAATTACTTCCACGACACGGTCATCGGTGGTCTTTAGTTCTCCTAACGGAAACATTTTGTGTTTCCATACATAATGTAATAGTTGCTCCATTTGTTTAAATCGTATTTCCTGTATAGAGTTGATAATATTTTCCTTTCTGTGCAATTAACTCATTGTGGGTGCCCTGCTCGATGATGTGTCCGTGGTCGAGGACGATGATCTGGTCGGCATTACGGACTGTGGAGAGGCGGTGGGCGATGACAAAGGTGGTGCGCCCCTGCATGATGGTGTCCATGCCTCGTTGTACGAGTTGCTCGGTACGGGTGTCGATACTGGAGGTCGCTTCGTCGAGGATGAGGACAGGGGGATTGGCAACGGCAGCACGGGCAATAGCGAGTAACTGACGTTCACCCTGGCTGAGGTTACCACCATCGCCGCTGAGTGGTGTCTGATAGCCCTTGGGGAGACGGCGGATGAAGTCGTCGGCACCAACCAGCTGAGCCGCCTTGACACATTCCTCGTCGGTGGCATCGAGTTTGCCGTAACGGATATTCTCCAAGACAGTACCCGTGAAGAGGTGTGTCTCCTGAAGGACGATGCTCATGCCCTTGCGTAATGACTTCTTCGAGATGTCGGTGATGGGGATGCCGTCGTAGAGGATGCGTCCGTCTTGTATCTCGTAGAAGCGGTTGATGAGGTTGATGATGGTGGTCTTGCCAGCACCAGTGCCTCCCACGAAGGCAATCTTCTGTCCCGGGTTGGTGTTGATGTCGATGTCGAAGAGTACCTGTTTCTCAGGAAGGTAACCGAAGTCCACGTCTGTGAAGTCTACGTCACCCTGTGGGTTCGTGAGTTCGGTGGTTCCCTCGTCCACCTCTGGCTCTGCATCGCCTAAGGCGAAGACACGCTCGGCACCGACGGAGGCGTTCAGCACGCTGTTGATCTGTTGGCTGACTTGGGAGATAGGACGGGTGAAGCTTTTGTTTAATTGTAGGAACGCTACGATGGTTCCGAGGGAAATTGAACATTGAACATTGAACATTGAACATTGACTGAGGGCGATGGCTGCGCCGACGGTGGCGAGGAGGACGAAACCGGAGTTGCTGATACCCCCATTGACGGGCATGACGATGTTCGCGATGCGGTTGGCATGATAGGCAGAGGAACGCAGTTGTTCGTTGATATCCTCGAAGTCACGGAGCGCCTGTTGTTCATGACAGAAAATCTTAACGACCTTCTGACCTGTCATCATCTCCTCGATGAAGCCGTTGACAGACGCCAAGCGTTGCTGTTGGGTACGGAAATGACTGCGTGACCGTTTACCGAGTTGGGTGGTGGCAATCATCATCACGACAGCCATGAGGATACTCACCAACGTCAGGGGAACGCTCAGCACGATCATGGACGTGAAGGTGGCGACGATGGTGATGACGGACGAGAAGACCTGTGCCATAGCCGTGGAAATCATCTGACGCAGGGAGTCCACGTCGTTGGTATAGACGGACATGATGTCACCGTGTGACCGCTGGTCGAAGTAACTGACGGGCAGGTGTTGCATCTTCTCGAAGATGGTCTTTCGGAGACGCAGCATCGTACCCTGACTGACATGTATCATCAGACGGTTATAGGTATAGGAGCAGATGGTGCCGAAGAACAGGATGAGTCCTAAGATAAACAAGGTCTGTGCCAGCGAGTGGTATTCGGGGTTGTCCACCTGTGTCAATGGCACGATATAGTCGTCGATGAGTGTCTTGGTGAACAGCGAGGACACCAACGAGGTCAGCGAGGAGATGAGGACACAGGCAAGGACCACGACAATAGCCCATTTGTAGTGTTTGAAGACGAAGGAGAACATCCTGAGGAGGGTGGCACGCTTCTGCTTGTCTACCTTTTGGAAACCCGCTTGTGACCGCTCGCGTGGCGGTCCGAATGACGGTTGTCTCATGCGGCACCTCCTTTCACTTCGTCGAAGTCTCCGACATTCTCGTTCTGGATAGCATTGATCTCCTGATAGAGCGTGTTATTCTTCAGCAGGTTCTCGTGGGTATCGAAGCCCGTGATGACACCGTTGTCCATGACGAGAATGCGGTCACAGTCCTTGACGCTGAGGATGCGTTGGGCGATGATGACCTTCGTCATCTCTGGCAGTTGGGTATGGAAGGCTTCGAGTATCTTCGCATCGGTAGCCGTATCACAGGCAGAGGTGGAGTCGTCGAGGATGAGTATCTTCGGATGCTTCAGCAAGGCACGGGCAATACAGAGACGTTGTTTCTGACCGCCACTGACATTCGTACCACCTTGTTCGATATGGGTGTCGTAGCCTTCGGGCATCGCACTGACAAAGTCATCCGCCTGTGCCATCTGACAAGCCTTGCGACACTCCTCCAACGTCGCATCGGGATTACCCCAACGCAGGTTGTCAAGGACGCTGCCGCTAAACAGGATATTCTGTTGCAACACCACCGATACGGCATGACGCAGGGCGGTGAGGTCGTAGTCTTTCACGTTGCGTCCACCCACGATAACCTCTCCCTGGGTAGGGTCGTAGAGGCGACTGATGAGACTGATGAGCGTAGACTTACCAGAACCCGTTCCACCAATGACACCAATGGTCTCACCACTTTGAATGGTGAAGTTGATGTTGAAGAGGGCGCTGCGCTTGTGGCCTTCGACCTTCAACCTTCTATCTTTATTCGTCACATAATCGAAGCGGACGTTTCGGAACTCAAGGCTGCCGTCGGCAATCTCAAAGACGGGATGCTCGGGATTCACGATGTCAGGCTCTTCCTCGATAATCTCAGCGACACGCTTGGCAGAGGCTGCACTCTGGGTCAGCATCACAAACACCATCGAGAGCATCATCAGCGACATCAGAATCGACATGATATAAGTAAACAATGAAGTCAACTCACCCGTTGTCAACGTGCCATCCACGATATAATGGGCGCCCATCCACGAGAGGGCAATGATACAGCCATATACCACCATGTTCATGATGGGATGATTCCATGCCATGAGACTCTCTGCCTTGACATATAACTTATAGAGATTCTCGGCGGCACGGGCGAACTTCTCGTTCTCGTAGTCCTCACGCACAAAAGCCTTCACCAAGCGGATACCTGTCACGTTCTCCTGCACACTCTGGTTCAGTTCGTCGTACTTCACAAACACCTGTTGGAACAGTCTCGCCACGCGTGAGATAATATGGTACAAGGAGAAACTCAGGATGATGAGGGCGACGAGGAATATCAGCGACAGACGGGCATCGATGACCAGGCACATCAGGATGGACAGTACGAGTTTGAAGGGAGCCCGCACGCTGATACCCAGAATCTGCTGGAAAGCACTCTGCAACGAGTTGACATCAGTCGTCATACGGGTAATCAGTCCAGAAGTGGCGTACTTGTCGATGTCTGAGAAGGCAAAACGCTGGATATTCTGATACATCGCCAGACGCAAATTGGCGGCAAAACCCGTAGAGGCGTAGGCAGAGAAACGTCCTCCGATGATACCGAAGGCGAGACTCAGGAACGCCATACCAAGCATGATGGCGCCGTAGAAATAGACGTTCTGCATATCCCCGGCATTGATACCCTTGTCGATGAGCGAGGCGGTGACATAGGGAATCAGCACGTCCATCAGCACCTCTAATGCTGTGAATCCAGGAGTCAGCAGGGCAGCCGTTCTGTATTGCTTGATTTGTTGATAAAGGGTCTTTAGCATATCAGCAATATTGATATCGGTTACAAAAGTACGAATTAGTGAGTAAATAACAAAATAAAAAATTGTTTTTTCTTGGATTCTCGCCCACTTATTCGTACTTTTGCAACGATGATGAATGAAGCGACACGACAGTTTGTGCGGGAACATCGTGAAGAGGATGTACGGCGACTAGCCCTTGGCGGCAAAGTCGAAGGAGTAGATATGTCTATGGCACTTCAGCAGATAGCGGGGTGGCAGACAGCACGCAAGAAGTTGCCGTCATGGGCTGCCGTCGATGGTATCATCTATCCACCCCATCTCAATATGGAACAGTGTTCTTCGGAGCAGACGGCGAGGTATAAGGGAGCCCTTTCTCTTTCCCAAAGGGAAACATTCGTTGACCTTACTGGCGGCTTTGGTGTTGACTTCTCTTTTATGTCCTGCTCATTTAAGAAGAGGATTTACGTTGAGCGTAATTCAGGACTTTGTGAGATGGCACGGCATAATTTCCAAGTGTTGGGCTTGGAGGCGGAGGTGGTGAATGGAGATGCAGAGGAATACCTTAGGAAAATGAGTCATGCCGATGTGATTTTCCTCGACCCTGCACGAAGGGATGAACATGGCTGTCGTACCTATGGTATTGAGGACTGTACGCCTAATGTCCTCGAGCTCATGCCTTTATTGCAGGAGAAGGCAGACATCCTTATCCTTAAACTCTCTCCCATGCTCGACTGGCAGAAAGCAGTAAAGGATTTAGGGAAGGGTGTTCATGAAGTCCATATTGTCAGTGTTGACAATGAATGTAAGGAGTTGCTGTTGGTTGTCAGGCAACAGCCTTGCACGATACTCAAAGTAGTGTGTGTCAACAACGAGGATCTCTTTGAGTTCTCACCCTCAGCACGTACAACTGTTAACAGGAAACCGTTAACCATGAGTTGTCTTTACGAACCCAATGCCAGTATCATGAAGGCGGGATGCTTTGCCCAAGTGGAGGAAAGGTTTGGTGTTTGTCAGTTGTCGGTGAACTCCCACCTTTTCATTTCCAGTCATGAAGTCAGGGATTTCCCTGGTAGACAGTTCCACATCGAGGCTGTGACCTCCATGAACAAACAGGAACTGAAAGCGGCCTTACAGGGTATCGAAAGGGCGAATATTGCCGTACGCAACTTCCCTTTGACGGCAGAGGTACTGCGTAAGAAACTGAAAATCAAGGACGGCGGAGATCTGTTCATTTTCGGAACAACCCTGCCGGATAACTCTCATAAGTTGTTCATTTGCCGTAAAATAGGTTAAATTTTTGGCATTTTGCCTGATTTTTACTACCTTTGTACGATAAATCTTTTGTAAAAAACCAACATGCAATCAGTAGAGATTAGGAAAGTCACTGACAAGAGAAGCCTGGAATCTTTTATCCAGTTTCACTATGACTTATATCGGAACAACCCTTACGATGCCCCAAACCTCCATGCCGACGAGGTGCATACGCTGAGTAAGGAAAAGAATGCTGCTTTCGAATTTTGTGAGGCAGAGTATTTCCTTGCCTATCGCGATAACAAGGTGGTAGGCCGTATAGCTGGTATCATCAACCATCGTGCCAATGACCGTTGGGAGCGTAGGAGTGTGCGTTTTGGATGGGTTGATTTTATTGACGACATAGAAGTATCGCGTGCCTTGTTCGATGCCGTAGAGCAATGGGGCAAGGAGAAAGGCATGACAGAGATTGTCGGTCCGTTGGGCTTTACGGATATGGACCCGGAGGGCATGCTCATCGAGGGTTTCGACCAGTTAGGCACGATGGCGACCATCTATAACTATGACTATTATCCCAGACATATGGAGCAGTTAGGTGGTTGGGAGAAAGATAATGACTACGTGGAGTTCAAGCTTATTGTCCCCAAGGGTGACATGCCTGAGAAATACAAGAAGATTGCCGAGATGGTGATGAAGCGCTATAACCTCCATCCGATGCATCCCAAGCGCAGTCA